>NZ_JBHSHW010000029.1:180026-358511 GCF_042653305.1 Paenibacillus sp. GCM10023252 | reverse complement strand
CCCCCATCATACGAGGCGCTCCTGTTTTTGTCTAAGCCGAAATATTAGCGTATACAGGAATGTTTAGCCTTCCTTTCTCTTCTTTTTCTTCTTGCCCTCCTTTGCATAAATGCTCCATACTAATTACAAATTACAAGTGCCGGCCGACATTAAGCTGGTATGACCGAAATCTTAAATTCCCTCCAACGACGTTCAGCAGCTGCTTCTCCACCAACCTATGCAGCACTTTCCTAGCGTAACGATCGGTTACTCTTAGATGCTGCGCAAGTTCCAGTGGTGTGAAAGGCCTCAACACTCGTCGCGCATATCGCACCGTCTCTGACTCTACGCAGTCTAGACTGGCACCCACATTGGACGATACAAACTTCCCAATGAACGATAAGATCAACTGCTTACAATATTCAGGTTCATCCCGTATGGATAGATAGGCAATCGGGAAATAAATCCAATCATCGAGTGATAATAAACTCTGTCTTCGGCACAGATCCTTGAAGCGCCGTGTATCCAAGTCCCTAGCATGTGTCCGATAATCATGAACCTCAATATCTCCCTTCACATTCCCCGGCATATAGGCTAGATCAAGATACCGGTAGCCGTTATTGTAGTCGCGTACCTCCCATTCCGGATACAAGTGATCGAAGTTGCCGACAACGGGATACCAGATGGAGCGCAGCAACTCCACCGTTCCATGGCTGAGCCCTTTTTGCAGGAGCTCTGATCTTCGATGATTCTTCTCCTGCTGGATCTGCTTCTGCATCCATAGCTCGTACTCATACTTGAACATATAAGCTAGCCCCTCTCTCTCTCTCTCTCTCCCCAAAAAAAGAAATGCCGCCTCGATACCATTAAGGTATCAAAGCGGCATGTGCTTCATTCCGTAGTGATTAGTATATCTCCGAGGATTCCTAGGATCAAGGATAGGAAATCTCGTTATAGGATAACTTCTGGAAGAAGACATGTTAGAATATTACAAAACAATCATGGAGGAGTGTGAACTCAAACGATGAGTGAAAAAGTAGCGATGAGTAAAAAAGTAGATTACAAGAAGGATTACAAAGCACTGTATCTGCCCAAAACCTCACCGGTCATCGTGGACGTGCCGAGGATGCCGTTCATCACAGTAAGCGGCTCTGGCAACCCCAACGGCGAGGAATTCAGCAGAGTGGTAGAGGCCTTATATAGCTTAAGCTATGCGGTGAGAATGTCTTACAGAGGAGACGAAGTGCCCGAGGGATATTATGAATACACGGTGTTCCCACTAGAGGGTGTGTGGGACCTGGTTGACCGGACTAAGTCAGCTGCGGACAAAAACAACTTGAAGTATACGATGATGATTCGTCAGCCTGACTTTCTAACACCATCCTGGTTCGAGCGATTCCTGGAACAGACGAAAAAGAAAAAGCCAAATTCGCACCTTGACCATGTCCAATTCGAGCATGTCGAGGAAGGATTGTGTTGTCAGATAATGCACGTAGGAAGCTTCGACGAGGAACCAAAAAGCTTTGCTGCAATGGAAGCATTCTGTAAACAAAATGGCTATACCCGGGCTAGCAAGCTTCATCGGGAAATTTATCTATCGGATCCTCGTAAAACTCAGCAGGAAAAGCTTAAGACGGTACTGCGAATTCAAGTGGAGGAGCGTGAAGGATGAGGAAAATTATTGTTCAAATGATGGTTACAATGGACGGCTGCTACGCTGGCCCGAATGGAGAAGTCGACTGGCACGTTGCAGATGAGGAATATATGGAGTATTCACTAGCTGTGCTGCGCTCGGTTGATGGCCTCCTATTGGGCAGAAGAACCTATGAGTTAATGGTTGACTATTGGCCAACACCTTATGCTAGAGAGCATCATCCTGAAGTTGCTCTATTCATGAATACATTGCCCAAGCTCGTCGTCACATCAAGACATCCAAGCAAGACCGCATGGGAGAACACAATTTACATTCAGGACAGTCCGGTCGAACAATTACGTATGCTCAAGAAGCAGCCAGGTAAAGACTTAGTCATACTGGGCAGCTCCGAGCTCATTCGTACAATCATGCCCTATCACTTAATAGATGAGTATTGCATTATTGTAAATCCAATAGTCTTAGGAAAGGGCATGCCGCTATTCTCAGGAATTGATAACAAGGTTAGGATGGAGCTAACAGGCACGAAGGCGTTCCGATCGGGTAACGTACTCCTTACTTACCGTCATCCTACTGTCTAGTCTTCCTTAACGCACCTAACAGAGGTGCGTTATTTTTTTTTTTGTTCATACAACACCCATCCACCAGCCCAATCCTTGTACGAATGCCCTTCATACCATATAGAGGTCTGGCATAGGTAGAGTGTCATTATTTCCTATAGAGGAGTTGTCTGCATTGAAGGGTAGAACAAAGCTTACTGGACTTGTCATCTTCAGAGGCGATCCGGGATATGAAGCTGCACGCAAAAACTGGGATCCGCATACGGACAGATTCCCTAAAGTATTCGTATTCGCACAGAGGACACAGGATGTGTCTAATGCTATAAAGTGGGCTCGTGAAAATAAGGTGCCGATCAGGCCAAGAAGCGGGAGACATTCCTTGGAAGTGAACCTGTCCCAGGTGAATGGTGGATTAGTCATTGATACAACTAAGCTTAATCAGATTAAGCTGAACAAAAAAGCCGGCACCGTTGTGGTCGGCACAGGCAACCGAGTGGGGAGAATTGCAAATACGCTGGCAAAGCAAGGATTCATTGCACCATTCGGCGATAGTCCTACGGTTGGCATCGGCGGTATAACACCCGGTGGGGGTATTGGCCCGCTTCAGCGTTCCATAGGTCTCATAAGTGATAATCTGCTCGCGCTCGAAATGGTGGATGCCAAGGGCAAGGTCATTCGTGCCAATAGCAAATGCAACTCCGATCTGCTATGGGCTACCCGCGGCGGAGGGGGCGGCAACTTCGGGGTATACACCAAGTATAAGTTCAAAGTGCATCCTGCTCCGGCAAAAGCGACTGTCTATCGCATTACATGGCCATGGGCTCAATTCGAAGAGGTGTTGAAAGCCTGGCAAAGATGGGCTCCATTCGTGAACAACAAGCTAGGCAGTGAGTTGTCCATCGGTCCCAAAAAAGGCGGTAACGTCTCCATGGAAGGATTATTCCTCGGATCAAAAACGGAAGCCCTCCGTCTATTGAAGCCAGTCACAAGCGTAGGTACGCCGACAAGCTCAATCATACGGCTGCTCCCTTATACAGAAGCCGTGAAGTTCCTGCTGCCTCCTGACCCGATCCTCACGCAGAGAGAGAGCAACCAGTTCTCTTCGGGGTTCGGCAGAAAGCCGTTCACGAATAAAGCAATCAAAGCTATGCGTCAGTTTCTTGAAAATGTAGAGGGACAATTCGCAGGATTCTTCTTCCTGAACTGGGGAGGGGCGGTAAGCCGGAAGTCGCCGCGATCAACCGCATTCTACTGGCGGGATGCACAGTTCTATGTCGAATGGAACAGCTCTTGGCTGAAGCCGTCCGCGGCTCCGAGAAACATCGCAATCGTTCGCCAAACGCGCCGGAAGCTGCAGCCTTATATTGTTGGGTCCTATATCAATGTTCCAGATCAAGGAATCAAAAATTCCGGACCGGTCTATTATGGTGCCAACTTCCCTAGATTGCGGAGAGTAAAAGCAAAGTACGACCCGAAAAATATATTCAACAATCCGCAAAGCATCCCTCCTGCTAACCATAAACGGTGATATAATAGTTAATTAATCAGCTTCACAGCTCCTTCGTTGCCGGACGACAGGGACCTGTTGGGTAGTTGCCGCCGAGTCTAGGAGGGGAAAGCATGGAGCGACAAGAGCCGACCAGACTGCTCATGGAGCAATTCGATGATGGGAAGCAAGGGGAACGCAGCCCCTTCCATATGATGTTGAACGAGCTCTATCGTCCCGTAGGGCTGCACTGGCATGAATTCTATGAGCTTAGCTGCATCTTGGAAGGCGATGGTTCCCATCATTGTAACGGTCTTGAGGAGCAGTTGAACCAGGGTGCGGTTCTATTGTTAACCCCAGCCGACTTCCACGATATATTCCCAGGACAACAAGTCCCTCTGCGCAAGTATAACGTGCTATTCACCGAGCAGCTCATCGAGCCTGAAGTATACACGATGCTATTCAAGCCTAATAAGCGGATTCATACTGTGAATTCATCGGGAGAGTCGAACATGGTTGCAGACTTCCACCGATTATGGAGTGAATATCAGAGCAATCAACCAGGACGCCATCTAGCAATCCGTTATACGCTGAATCGTATATTACTTGACTTAGGCAGGGCCCAGTTGGAGCAGCCGCATGCACCAGCATCGCCTGGGAGTGATATGCCAACTGTTATTCGCGAAGTGCTGATGTTTATCCAGCATCATTTTCGAGAGCCGCTATCCTTGAAGCAGCTAGCCGTGCAGGCGGGACTGTCACCCAACTACTTCAGCGAGTGCTTCCACCGGGAGACTGGCATACCGATGCAGCAATACGTATTGCAGCTTCGGCTTCAATTCGCCATGTCGCTGCTTCGTTCCACGGATGTTACGGTGACGGAGGCTTGTTATGCCTCCGGCTTCCATACGCTGAACTACTTCGAGAGAGTGTTCAAGAAGCGATATGGCATGACCCCTACACAATCACGCAAGTCAGCAGAGTCTAAGTCCAAGGAATAGATCATGTCAGACGGTACATCAACTAAGCGACATTCCAGTTCCAGGGTAATTAAGAAGGAGCCAAGCAGACATCCCGCAGGATGAATGCTTGGCTCCTTGCTATTGTAACCTATACATTCTCGTAGGAGTTCCCGGCCAGATCCTTCCCTCTAGCCAGCCATAGTTGCCGGCCGTCCAGCACCTTAATGTCTGCAGCGAAGTACCTCATCGTATAGCCGCACCGGCGGTAAGGACTGGTGTTCGGTGCTGCGCCATGGATAATACGCGAGTCGTGCAGCGAACACTCTCCCTTGTCAAGCTCGAAGTAGACGGCAGCCGACTCATCTACGTTCTTAATCTCACTATCGAAGGTGTTGCGGCTGCTGTCTACCGATATATATTCTGAGAATCCGTTATGGTGCGTGCCGGGTATGACTCTCATGCATCCATTCTCTTGGTTACTAGGGTCAATGGCCAGCCATAGCGTCACGATATGATCATAGGAAGCGAGCTTGCCATTCCAATAGGCAGAGTCTTCATGCCACGGCGTAGCCCTGCCTGTATAGGGTTCCTTGCAGATGAAGTGGCTCGACCACAGTCCGATATTGGGTCCGATTAACGGTTCGACCAGATCCAGCACTTCATCGCATAACAGAAATTCTAAGAGACGGGGGTCACGCAGATGAGGCTTATCCAGTTCGTCGGACAGCTTGGATCCCTTCTCTGCCAAGTGCTCTTCGAATATGGTCTCCAGCAGGCGCAACTTCTGCGGGGTGAATACCTGCTTATGGTGTAACACATACCCATCCTTCTTGTAATTCATAACCTCTTGAGTGTTAAGTGTGCTTGTATTCATCCTTCTGATCTTCCTCTCGTCCTATAATTGGCTCCTGCTATCTACATGTCTAGCATAAGCAATATATGGCTGGCGCGCTTGACGCATCCTCGGAAGAAGTGTGCTTATTATCAGCTATTCTTATAGGTTATGTATAGGTTATGGATAGCTGATACAGCGATTATAATCATTAGCCGGACAATAGCGCTTATGAGGAATTGATATCCATTGGAAGGGTATAAAAAAGGATATGTACTCATAACTGTAGATTGACTATTTCGAAGGATGGAGGCTGACAAATGAGAGCGATTCTATGCACGAGGTACGGTTCGCCTGAGGTGCTGAAGCTGCAAGAGGTTCCTAAGCCTAAGCCCAAAGACCATGAGATTCTAATCAAGATTCATGCAACGACCGTCAACTCCGGCGATTGCAGAGCACGGGCGTTCGAATGTCCGTTCCTGTACTGGCTGCCGATGCGAATCGTCTTGGGCCTTCGCAAGCCTAGGAAGCCGATACTTGGCGTGGAGTTAGCGGGAGAGGTTGAAGCGGTAGGTCGTCATGTGAAGCGGTTCAAGGAAGGCGATCCCATATTCGCCATGACGGGGATGAGGTTCGGAGGATATGCGGAATACGTGTGTCTTCCCGAGACAGCACTGATCGCAACAAAGCCGGCGAATGCGACCTATGAGCAAGCTGCGGCAATATCCTTCGGCGGTACGACAGCCTTGCACTTCTACCGTAAGGGGAACATTCAGAGCGGCCAAAAAGTACTGATCTATGGGGCATCTGGAGCAGTTGGCACCTCAGCTGTGCAGCTTGCCAAGTATTATGGGGCCGAAGTGACTGGCGTGTGCAGTACGGCGAATCTGGAATTGGTTAGATCTCTGGGCGCGGATAAGGTGATTGACTACACAACCGAGGATTACACGCTTAGCACAGAGCGCTATGATCTGATCTTCGACGCTGTAGGGAAGAGTTCAAGAGGAAGTGCAAGGAAGGTGTTAGCCCCGAATGGGCGATTCGTCTCTGTAGAAGGACAGGGCGTTGCGAAGGAGCGGACAGAGGATCTCGTGTTGCTGAAGGAACTGGTAGAAGAGGGGAAATTAGCGGCCGTCATCGATCGCAGCTATCCGCTGGAGCATATGCGACAGGCTCATGCCTATGTGGATGAAGGGCATAAGAGAGGGAGTGTCGTCATTCTGGTCACATAAATAAAGTGCCGGTATTCCCTCTTCATATGGGATACCGGCACTTCCTCGTGTATTCCGCTTCTTACATCGTGAACTTCTCGTTCATCTCTTGCAGCTCTATGGCCATCTTGGACAGTGCTTCGGAGGAGGCCGCTATCTCTTCCATTGAAGCAAGCTGCTGCTGTGCTGCTGCAGACACATTCTGCGTAGCAGAAGCACTCTCTTCAACGACGCTCATGATGGCATCCATCGCCTGTATGGTCTGTTCCGCTCCACCCGATATCTGCTGCGACGCTGTGGAGACGTTCTGTATCTGTCCTTCTAATTCCACGACAGCATGCTGAATCTGACCGAACAGCTCTCCTGCCCGATTCATCACGCTCATTCCTTCGGTTACCTCTGCATGGGTATTATCCATGGACCGGACAGCTTGCTTCGCCTCGCTCTGAACGACCCCAATCATCGTAATAATCTGCTTGGATGAACGCTCCGTCTGCTCCGACAGCTTCTTCACTTCCTTCGCGACTACCTCGAAGCCGCGGCCGTGCTCACCTGCACGAGCCGCCTCAATGGAGGCATTCAGTGACAGCAGATTGGTCTGTGAGGAGATGTCGCTGATGAGCGATACTATCTCGCTAATCTCATTAGACTTCGTCGTTAGATTGCGAATGACAACGGACAAGCTCTCCACTGTAGCCTTCATCGCATTCATCTGAGATAATGCCGTCTGTATGGTGGCATTGCCCTCCATCGAGATATGAGCAGCGAGTGTAGCATGCTCGGACACTTCCTTGGCCGTGGGAGCGATGCCCAGTACATCCTGCGACATCGCGTTCACCAGTCGTGAACCCTGCTTCACGCTTCCAATCTGCAGCTCTGCCCCTTCAGCCATCTGTCCAATATTCTCAGCGATATATTGTGTAGCATGAGCCGTCTGTTCGGAGCTTGCCGTCAGCTCTTCGGATGATGCCGCTAATGAGCTGGAAGTCTGGCTAACTTCTCGTAATACTTCTCTAAGTGAGTCAACCATTCGATTGAAGGATTGGCCGAGCTGCGCAATCTCATCCTTGGAGGTTGAGTCCTCCACTTGAATGCTGAGGTTGCCCTTGCTTACTTGATCCGTCACGGCTATCAGGTTCTTAACAGGAACTATGATAGAGCGAATGATGAAGTAGATAACAACCGAGCCGATTAAGACAGCCAGCAGGACAATAATGACCGTATTGCGCAGGAAGACGGAAGCTTCATTCTTAATCTCTTGAAGAGATAGATTCCCTGCGATCTTCCAGCCGGTTAAGGTGTTGGTGGCTACAACAGATGTCATGGCCTGTCCGCCTTGCTCGGATTCGAAGGAGGTTTCGCTGCCGGCGAACATCAGCTTGGCAAGCTGCTCAGGTACGGCGGTACCGGCTTTTTGCGTTGGGTGGACCAGATACGTCTGTGATCTGTCTACAAGCGTCATATAGCCCTTGTTGCCAATCTTGACCTGCATGACCTCTTGGGCCAATTGCGTCATATTCAGGTCAACGCCAACGACCTTGGCTCCGTCAGCACTTGCTCTGGCAAGCGTGATGACAATCTCACCATTCGTTGCATTGACGTAAGGGTCTGTGATGATTGTCTTGCCTGCCTGCTGCATGGCCGCCTTGTACCAAGGCCTCTCCCTTGGATCGAAGCCTTCCGGAAGCTTCTCCTCCGGATTAAGGAACATCAGTCCCGCGGACGTACCGACGAAGGTGGTCTTCAGCTCGGGATGAACGGATTGGAACGCATGAAGGAAGCTGTTCACCTGCCCCTCCTCAGGCAGACTTAGGGAGAGGTAGTCGACGTTCTTCTGAATCGGTGCAATGTATTCTTCAATAAGCTTATTCAGTGATTGTACGTTCTCTCTAGTTGCACTCTTCATCTGCTTCTCTACGTTCGTCATGGACGTCTGATAAGCGAACCAGCCAAGCGTCAAGCACGGGATGAACAGGATAGCGGCGAAGGAGATAATGAGCTTGCTTTTTAACGATAATTGTATTCGTAGTAGCTTCTTCAATGAATGGCTCCCCTTATTCTCTATATAGTGATGAACGAGATTAATCATACCCGCGAGATGTTAAGATCTTACCCCAACAATTGTTTGAAAAGTATTAGATTATAGAAGCGATCGTAAGTGTACGATGCTATCCAAAGGGAAATAACTGAAGAGGACTAAACTACGCATGAAAGAAGGTATGGGTATGATTGGTATTCATCCAGTACATCGCAGGCTCGCAGAGCTGACGCTGAAGGCAAGATTGAACGGGGGCTATCCATGTCTGTCACTGCATGAGAAGCAGGAGCTGGATCATTGCTTAACAGTGAACCTCGACGTGATTCGCACGCTCGACAGCTTGAAGTCGCTTGCGTTCGTGGCCTATGACTGCGGAGATACCTCCTGGCATCATGAGCTGTGCGCACAGATTGAGGCCATTGAGATGAAGCTGCTCTAGCAGGGGCATGCTTCCGTCTTCCTCGTTCAATATCGCAAAAAAACAGCAAAGTCGGAATAATAGAGGGGCTCTAATGAGCATAAACAGAGGCAGATCGGTGAAGTGCAGTTGCTGTTAGACTAGGAGGCTAAGGTAAAATGTAAACGTATTCAAAATAAAAGGAGGCATTCATTCATGTTGAAGCGTTCATGGTTCAAGCCCGTATCCGCCCTATTAGCCGCAAGCCTGCTCGTCATGCAGCTCCCTATGCCGGCTTCCGCCGCAGGAGAGACGGTCGGCGTCTACTTAACGACAGCAGACAAGACCAATCTATTAACGCAGAAGTCAAGCTTGACCTTCCAGCCTGACAGCGGGAGCAGCTCGACGACCATTGATGTTAATGAAGGGACAACCTATCAGACATTCGACGGGGCAGGAGCGGCGATTACCGGCTCATCCGCCTACTTGATTCAGCAGAAGATGAACAGCACGCAGCGGGAAGGGCTGATGAATGACTTGTTCAGCGGCAGCGGAATCGGAATAAGCATGGTCCGGCATACGATTGGCGCCTCCGACTATAACCCAGATGGCAGCTGGACGTATAATGATGCTCCTGTCGGTGAGATGGATTACAACTTGACCCGATTCTCCATCGCCAAGGACGCGGATGTCATTACGACAATCAAGAGCGCTATGAACAAGAACAGCAGTATGATGATTATGGGCAGTCCTTGGTCTGCTCCGGCTTGGATGAAGGTGAATGATCAGCTGCACGGCTCTTACCTGAAGTATTGGGATAATGGCGTGTATGCCTCTTATGCGAACTACTTCGTAAAATATATTCAAGCTTACGCGGCTCAAGGCGTGCCGGTTCACGCAATTACTGTTCAGAATGAACCGGACTATGCAACGACCGGCTATCCTTCCATGAGCATGGGTCCTTCCGAACAGGCGGGCTTTATTAAGAATCATTTGGGGCCTGCTTTTGCAAACAACAGCATTACGACCAAGATTATCGGCTTCGACCACAATTGGGATAAGTCCTGGTACCCTGACCAGCTGTTAGCCGATGCAGATGTTAGGAACTACATCGACGGTACGGCCTGGCACTGCTACGGGGGAGACAATGCCTCTCCGCAGACGACGATTCGGGATAAGTATCCGACTGAGAATATCTACTTCACGGAATGCTCTGGCGGCGGGTGGGCAACGGACTTCGGCGACAATATGAAGTGGTTCATGACTAACATTATTATTGGCGCGACACGCAACTGGGCGAAGACCACACAGACGTGGAATATGGCGCTGGATCAGAACAACGGGCCAATCAACGGGGGCTGCACGAACTGCCGCGGGGTCGTTACCATTGATTCTACCAACGGGACTTACACGAAGAATGAGGAATATTACGCACTTGGGCATCTAACAAAGTTCGTGAAGCCGGGAGCAGTGCGCATCGACACGAACAACTTCAGCGGGGGCATCGAGAACGTCGCGTTCAGGAATACGGACGGCAGCGTAGCTCTGCTCGCAGTCAATAATAGCACGTCCCAGAGTACATTCAAGGTTCGATGGAACGGTCAGAAGATTGAGTATACGTTGCCGGCTAAGGCTGCCGTTACGTTCAAGTGGCAGGGCGGAGGAGGGGCCTCGAATCAGACGAATGCTATTCAGAATGCGGGATTCGAGTCCGGGAATCTGAATAACTGGACTGAATGGCATCCTGGCGGGCAGTCCCTCTCCCACAGTGTAGACAGTGGCGGTCAGCGTTCAGGCAATTATAAGCTGGTTCATTACAATGCAAGTGCTTATCAGCAGCTTACTTCCCAAGTAGTCAGTGTGGCGAACGGAACATACAAGCTGTCGGGTTGGGTACGATCAAGCGGCGGGCAGAATATGATGCATCTGTATGCGAACGGTTATGGCGGTGCGGAAGTGACGGCCTCGATTGGATCTGGCGCTGTAAGCAGCTGGACCAAGTATGAGACGGGAACCTTCCAAGTAACAAGTGGAACGGTGAACATCGGGGTATGGACCGATGCGAACGGAGGCAACTGGTCGGTGTTCGACGATCTGGAGCTGGTGAGAATTAATTAGAACGAAGGGGCAGCCGATCGGCTGCCCCTAATTAGTAAGTTAACATAGGAAGTCAATGTCAGTAAGTTAACGTAAGTATGAAGCAATTAAGCTTCCTGCTTCTTAAGCTTGGAAGGATTGTTAATCTTGTAAGGAACAGGATGTCTGGTCAGCTTCTTCGCTACAATCTTCGCTTCGAACGTAAGCACGTCGCCCTCCTGAAGCTCCAGCTTCTTCAAGGTTGCACTGTAGCTCGACCAAGCGGAGCCTACCTCAGTGTCTACATCGTTAACTGTCATGACAACCTCTTCATAGACAATAACCTCATCATCTTCATCTGCGAAGTGGTTCGGAACGGTTGTGAATTCCGCAATCGTTGCTCTCATCGCCACCTTCTCTTCCGGAAGCTGGAGCTTAGGGGCTCGCTCCTTCTTCGCCTTAGTCTTGGCAGGAGCTGCTGCAGCCTCAGCTGAGGCTGCCAGTTCACCGGCTTCAGCTGGAGAAGGAGCCGCCGGGGCTTGTGCGACTTGAACAGGCTGCTCTAGAGTAAGCTCGTCCACAAGCGCTGCAAGGCTCTCTGCCTCGCGCTCCGCAGAAGCAAGCAATGCGCTCTCATTCGCCTCGCTTGCTTGGGCGGTCACAGCTATCGCTCTCGAGCCGAAGCTAACCGCTTGCATCTCCTTCAGATAGGAGGGGTGAATGCAGTGAAGCTGCTCCTGATCAAGCTTGATGACAGCAGTCATCTGGTCAACATAACCAACGATGGTGCAGGGAACCGGCTGCCCGCTTCCCTTATAATGGAACGCCTTGGACTTCACTGCCTTCTCGGATAGCAGTCCCCAGTCCTTGCACTGATCAATCTGCTCGGCTTCACTTGCGAAGCTGGTATAAGCAGCTGGCTCAATATATAGAGCGTAACTCATTGGTTTCGTCCGCCTTTCAAGGTTGTTCTATTAGAATAAGTGTAATTCAAGGTGTAGGGTGAAATCAAACAGAAGAAGCAAAAAAAACGCCGGAAACCGAACATTCGGTTCCGGCGTTGCCTATAGGTTAAGGGTTCAGGCCTAGCGAAGATTAGGAATCTGAACGTCAGGATTCACATCAGCTTCATAGTCAACCCCGTCGGTCTCGAAGCCGAACAGCTGGAAGAACTCGCGGCGGTAGCCTTCCAGATCGGACAGCTCATAGACGTTCTCCGTCGTTAACTCTTCCCAACGCTTAGCTACCTCCGCTTGAATCTCAGGACGCATCTCCCAATCGTCAACGCGGATGAGGCCCTTCTCGTCAACAGCTGCAGGGGTGCCACTGTACAACCGTTCGGAGAATAGACGATACATCTGCTCGATGCAGCCTTCATGCGTACCGTTCTCCTTCATTACCTTGTACAAGGCGGAGATGTAGAGAGGGACGACAGGAATGGCGGAGGAGGACTGAGTAACCAGAGCCTTGTTCACCGATACGAAGGCACGTCCGCCAGCAGCGCCGAGCTGCTTGTTCAGACGAAGAGCCGTTGCTTCTAGATCATTCTTCGCTGCTCCGATCGTTCCTTCGCGATAGACGGCGTGAGTCACTTCCGGTCCGATATAGGAGTAGGCTACCGTAGTTGCTCCCTCAGCCAGCACACCAGCCGCACTCAGCTCGTCGATCCACATCTGCCAGTCCTCGCCGCCCATGACGGCAACCGTCTGACGAATCTCTTCTTCAGTAGCCGGCTCAATTGTAGCAATGGACACTTCGCCATTATGGAAGTTAACGGTCTTGGCAGAGTAGGTATCGCCTATCGGCTTAATGACGGAGGAGAATACCTCTCCCGTCTTCGGATGGGTGCGGCGCGGGGAAGCGACACTATAGATGATTAGATCAATCTGGCCCAGCTCCGTCTTAATGAGATCGATGGTCTTCGCCTTAATCTCATCGGAGAAAGCGTCTCCGACGATGCTGTACGACTTGCGTCCAGCTTCCAGAGCAGCTTGCTCGAAGGCTGCGGAGTTGTACCAGCCTGCTGAAGCGGTGCGGGCGCCTTCGGCAGCCTTGTCGAAGTAGACGCCAACGGTGTTAGCGCCTGCTGCGAATGAAGATACGATGCGTGAAGCTAGGCCATAGCCTGTAGATGCTCCTACGACGAGCACGTTGCGAGGGCCATCGATGGCCGGCTTCGATTTCACATAATCGACTTGACGCTGGACTTGGCTCGCACAGCCTTCCGGATGCGCTGTCGTGCAGATGAACCCGCGGGTTTTAGGTTGAATAATCATATTGGAATGTTCCTTTCTACTAATAAGCTATGATGCTGCTCGTACACACTCTTACCTATTCTATAGGATTTGCCCCAGGAATGGAAAGGGCTGCGTCCAGTAATTGCATATTTTTGTTCCTATCCCGCTCCAGCTAGGGCACCTGACAGCTACATCACCGTAATCTCGTTCTGATATCTAGCCAGATCGGCCGATCGGCATTCCAGCTTCATGCGGGTTCCCTCGGGCTCATAACTGGTCGATTGAACATGGCCGTGCTCATTGAAGTAGGCGACTAGGCGCCCCTCACTGTAAGGAATGAGAATGTCGCATTCCACATAGTCCGTGAAGATGTGCCGGCGAATGACCTCAACTAACTCCGTGAGACCGCTCTTCTCCTTGACGGAGAGGTAGACGGTGTTATTCTCAACCCTAGGGTAAGTCTCTTCGGCAAGGTCGCACTTGTTATAAGCATAGATGGTAGGAATATCACTGGCTCCCAGCGCCTTCAGAGTCTCATTCGTCACAGCGATGAGCTGCTCGTAATCCTCGTGAGCATAGTCGACGACATGAACGAGCAGGTCGGCCTCAGCCACCTCTTCCAATGTAGAACGGAATGCCTTGACCAGGTGATGGGGCAGCTGGCTGACGAATCCAACGGTATCGGTTAAGAGGAAGGACTTGTGATCAGGCAGATCAATGCTTCGGACCGAAGTCTCCAGCGTTGCAAAAAGCATATTCTCCGCAAACACCTGCTTCAATGTGCCCGAGTTATAAGCCTCCATGAGCGCGTTCATTAAGCTCGACTTGCCCGTATTGGTATACCCGACGAGACAGACGACCGGCACTTCATTCTTCTGCCTCTGCTTGCGCTGAATCTGGCGTCTGGCCACCAGCTTCTCCAGCTCGGATTGCAGCATCGTAATCCGTTCCTCAATTCGTCTGCGATCCAGCTCCAGCTTGGTCTCCCCGGCGCCTCTATTCTTCAGGCCGGCACCGCCGCCTTGCCTGCCGAGTGATTCGCGAAGGCCGACGAGCCGCGGCAGCATGTATTGAAGTCGAGCGACTTCGACTTGCAGCTGAGCTTCTCTTGTATTCGCGCGCTCCGCGAAGATGTCTAGGATGAGGATCGTGCGGTCGATGACCGTCCGCTCAAGCGCAGCTTCCAGATTGCGAATCTGGGAAGGGGACAGCTCATCGTTGAAAATAATAACTTCAGCCTCATGAGCCTCGGCCAGAGCCTTCAGTTCTTCTACCTTCCCGATGCCGATGTAATGGGAAGGATTAATGCGGCTCGCCTTCTGGCTAAGCTCGCCTGCGACATCGATATTGCAGGCATCCGCCAGATTGCGGAGTTCCAGCATGGAGTAATCGAAGTTGGTTTGATTTTGCAGCTGAACGCCGACAATAATGGATCTATTCCTTGGTTGTTGTTCCATAGGTTCATCATCCTCTTGTTATGAATTGTGATGGTAAAACAAAAAAACACAGGCCGTCTTGCTCTGCCTGTGTTCACAGTTCACGCTGAGGAGATCAGGGTAAGGTTCACTCAGATAGGAAGCAGCAAGCAAGCCGCTCGCTCCAGATGGAATGCTCAAGATTCCATCCGGATGAGAGAGGCTGCCTATTGAATGCCGATCTGCTGTGATATAATCTCTGCCTCTAAGCTGGGTTAGCGGACAGACCTATCCTGAGTCCTCTGCGCGCAGGCAGAGCTTGTAGGAGCTATAATTAGCTGCACAACAATCTAACTCGGATAAAATCTATCACACGTAACCCTCCGTTCTTCGTTAAGTGGCACTAGTGTAACATAGATTGGTTTTCCGGAGCAAATCAAAAATGGGATATATGCTATATTCTAATATACAGATCCTCTGGAGGAAGTCAGCTTGCTGGCTGCCGCGCTTAATGTGTAAGAAGTACCGCCGCTGCCGGTCCAAGTACTCAGATTGAAGGATTGGGAGCTGGAATCTGCAATTCGGTAAGTAGATACGCCGTTAATGACAAGCGGCTTGCCGGAAATAATGGTCGATGCGGCTTGCGTTGTCTTCAGGAAGTAGACGTAGCCTTCACCCAGTACATAACCGCTTCCGCTCGGCTCTACGACGAAGGCCGTCCGCTCATCGACGCCGATTCCCTTAGCACCGTTCGCTGGCGCCCAGCCGTCGTATATATTACGAGCCAGGAAGGTCACTAGACGCCCCATCCGATCACGCTCGTAGAAGTGAGTATCGACTATAACATCACTCAAGTTCCAGAGAGAGTTGAAGTCTCTCGTGAAGGATAGATAACGGTGGAAGGGATTGCGCAGCGCTTCGCTCGTGAGCACGGATCCCGTCTTCGCATCATAGACATGCTCGCCCATAATCATGGCTCCTGCTGAAGTTCCTCCGATGGGAACGCCGCGGGTCTTAAGCTCATTGATAGCATCTTCAACCTTCGTATCCTTGAAGTAGTTGACATACAGCGCTTGGTCTCCTCCAGCGATGAATAGAGCTTCAGCCTTCCGAATCTTGTCATAGACGAAGGTGTCGTTGGCGCCTGTTCGATTCTTGACGATAATCGTCTCCGCAGAGTTGACGCCGCCGAGATCATTGTACACATAAGGGTTGTAGGCATCCGTTCCTGACGCGCGCAGGATGACGAAGTCGCCGCCGCCGGAACGATTAATCATCCACTCGAATGCAGCATCCACGTCGGTGCTTCCGCCCATAATGACCATTCCGCCGCTGGTTGAAGGGGCGACATCCGCTGTACTGCCTAGTGAGAAGTAGTCATAGTTCGTTGCAGCCGAAGCGGAGAGGGCGGACACCAATGAACACAGCAGGGCACCAATAATAACCAATGCAACTCTTTTCATCTTCACATACCTCCTGATTAGTAATGATCATGTGAAACATACTGAAGCTTGGAGCGCAATCGTTGCGAGTCTAAGGGTATCTCACCTCCAATATATGTTATGTAATCTGACATAGAGGAAAAAAATCTCAGGTGCATAACAAAAAACGTAGCAAGAAACGTTCCTAAAAGGCAGAATATTGTGAAAAATTATGAACGATTGGACAAGCTGTGTTAGGTTATATAACAAATGTTGCTAGGTGGGAGGAGCGCGGGAAGAGCGGGATGCGAATTGTGAGTATGACGCGGAACAGCGTGAGATGTTGTGCGAAGAGAGAGTGGTGCGCAGAGTGTCAAGTTGATGAAGGAGTATAGTCTGGAACAACATGAGCAAGCAGCTGCTCGCATACGCCAGCCGGTCGACTTAGGTGTACATTGTATATGTGCACCTAAGTCACAGGTCAACTGATTATAGAATCAGTATCTGCTTACCGTACTCCAAGTGGTCTACCATGAGGCGGCTTGCTTCCTCAGCGTTGCCCTGCATGAGATGCTGAGCGATCGCGACGTGGTCGGCGTAGGATTGCTGGATACGGCTGTTGTCCTTGCGAAGCACCTTGAGTGCCGTGAGGTACAGCTTGTCCTGGAGTTGATCCATCGTCTGAATCATCTCTTGATTATCGTAGAGGTGAACCAATTGCCGGTGGAAGTCCGAGTCCGCCTGCGTGAAGCCGGCGAAGTCGAGCTCCTTCATGCATTGCTCCTGAGCGGCTAGGTTGTCCTTGAACCAGCTCTTCTCCTCCTCGCTCCATGCTCTAGCGGCCAGCTTGCGGGCAATATAACCTTCCAGTGCAACCCGATAGTCGAAAAAATCAACAATCCGCTGCAGCGACATCTCGGCGATACTAAGCCCCTTGTTCGAGGAATAGTTCACTAACCCTTCAGCGGCCAGCCTCTCCATAGCTGCGCGAATCGGCGTGCGGCTCATCTGCAGTCGGTCAACTAGCGATTGCTCGGTAACGGGAACGCCAGGCTTAATCTCTCCGCCAAGAATCAGCTGTCTAAGCTGGATATAGGCTTTTTCCTTCAACGTAATGGTCATGTCATAAGCTCCTTCAGATAGTCCAGGCTCTGCTCCATCCATTGCTGCTCCAGCTGGATGGTCTCCTCCACGGAACGGGTGTATGGTGTCCACAACTCTAGTATAGCTGTCGCTTCCCTGCCCGTCGCTCTGAGCTGCTGCAGGAGCTCGGGAATGTGCAGCCGTCCGGCACCTGCCGGAGTGCCAAGTACCGTGAATCCCATCATATGGTCGACGCGCTGAATGTCGAAGTCCTTAATATGAAGGTTAACTGTGTAGGGCATTAAGGCATGGATGACCTGCTCGGGACCTTCAAGCGCTCCGAAGGAATTGACGGTATCCAGACAGCAAGCAATGACGGGGCTGTTCAGACTGCTGAATAGCTGCACGAGCTGAGCGGTCGTATGAAGGCCGTGATTCTCGATTGCGAGCCTAACACCGTGCGTCTCATACTCGGCGGCAATGGCCTGCAAGTCCCTCTCAGCCTCCTCTAGATGAGGCGCAGTAATTAAGGTCCTCACGAGTGAGCTGTCCAGTCGAACAGCCAGCTCCAAGTACTTCCGCAGCAATGCGGTCTCCGTACCTCGCGTTCCTAGCTCAATCGTAACGCCAGCGTCGTCTGCGGCTAGCTTGAGCTCAGCCAGTTCAGCGTCAGACCAGTGCTGGAGAGGAACATTATCGCCGATCTGGATGAGGGTTAAGCCTCTCTCCCTCGCCGCTGCAATCAAGTCATGAAGGGTGTAATCGTTCATTGGCTTCTCGTAGCCGGGAACGCCGAATGACCAAGTAAGCGTATAAGTGCTAATGCCGAGCTGCATGGAATACCTCCAGTATCGCCTTATTAGTGCAAGCTTAACTGCCTCTCCTTCCTCATGTCAACGGTGAAAAATATAAATTGTATACATATTGAATTCAATTCCTTCGTTTGTTATGATTCTACCATGAAAGCGTTATAACCGAAACGGAGGACAACGACATGAATGAGTCATTGCAAACGACATTCACCATTGCTCTAATCGGCGCTGGCGGCAAGATGGGCTGCAGGCTGACTGATAATCTTGTGAGAAGCCCTTATCATCTCCTAGTATGTGAACAGTCTGAGACTGGGCTTCAGAGACTAAGCGACAGGGGTCTTCATCCTACGCCTAATGATGAAGCTATTCAGGCAGCGGATTATGTGATCCTTGCAGTTCCTGACGCTCTAATCGGAGCCATCTCAAGCGATATTGTGCCTCATATGCGCCCTGGAGCAACCCTCATCCTGCTTGATCCTGCCGCAGCTTATGCGGGTCAAGTGCTGCTGCGTGAGGACTGCACCTATGTCGTCACACATCCCTGTCATCCGGCATTATTCGAAGAGCAGGACTCTCCGGAAGCGCGCCAAGATATGTTCGGCGGGATTGCAGCCAAGCAGGATATCGTCCTCTCCCATCATATTGGGAGTGAAGCTCCACTCGCTGAAGCGGAGAGAATCTGCATCGCCATGTTCGCCCCGGTCACGACCTGCCATCGCATTACGACGGAGCAGATGGCGCTGCTCGAGCCTGCAGCCGCTGAAGTCGTTGCCGCGGCAGCCGCTTGCCTCATGAAGGAGGCGCTGGATGAGGTGGTCAAGCTGGGCGTTCCGGAAGCTGCGGCCCGTTCCTTCATGCTTGGACATATTCAGATCCCGCTGGCCATCGCATTCAACAACGTGAATCCGTTCTCGGATGCGGCGAAGATTGCGATTGATTACGGGTATGAGAAGATTTTCAAGCCCGATTGGAAGCAGGTATTCACGAAGGAAGCCTTGGATGAAGTGCTGCAGCGAATGCTGCATCTGGATCGATAGGAGGGACCGCAGATGTGGAAGGTTGGATTAATCGGTACGGGATTCTGGTCGGATAAGCATCTCGGGGCATGGGCGCGGCTCCCAGACGTTCAAGTGACGGCGCTGTGCAACCGAAGCGTGGAGAAGATGAATGACAAGGGAGAAGCTTACGGCATTCCCCCTGAAGCGAGGTATACGTCGATGGATGAGCTGCTTGCCCGTGCTGATATAGACATTGTGGATATCGTGACGGGACCTGAGACGCATCTGGAATTCGTCCGCAAGGCGGCAGCAGCCGGCAAGCATATTCTCTGTCAGAAGCCGTTCGCGAGATCGGTTGCTGAAGCGGAGGAGATGGTACAGCTTGCGAAGCAGCATGGCGTAAGGCTGATGGTTACGGAGAACTGGAGATGGCTGCAGCCGTTCCAGCTCATGAAGGAGCAGCTCGATCGCGGAGCAATCGGAGCTGTACGGGTTGTCCGCTATACGCATACCGACTATTACACACCGCGAATGGCACCTGGCGTTAGGCTTCCTCAGCCTTTTTTCACAGAGATGCCTCGCTTGTTGTTCTACGAGATGGGAGTGCACTGGTTCGACGCCTGGCGGTTCCTGTTCGGCACGCCGAATCGGTTATTCGCTGAGACCGCTACGGTGTCCCCCTATATCGTCGGTGAGGATAGCGGCATCGTTGTCCTTGGACATGAGGGCTTCTACGGGTTCATGGATATGAGCTGGGCGACGAGGCAGAAGCTGGATCGGCCGCTTGGCGCTGGAGTGGGGCCGGTTCATCTGGAGCAGCTTGTCATTGACGGGGATGAAGGTACAATGAAGCTGTATACGGATGGAAGGCTGACGCTCATCTCGAGGGATGGGCAGGAGGAGCGATTGGTTGGAGAGACTGAGCTGGACCATGAAGAGAGTCATTATCGGCTGCAGTCCCACTTCATTCACTGTCTGAACGGCGGGGAAGCCTTCCAGACTAGCGGAGAAGACAATATAACGACGCTTCGGATGGCGTTAGGTGTATACGAGAGCGCGGAGCAGCACAAGGCTATCGCGATTATCTAAGGAGGCGGCTCCCATTATTATAGATGTTCATGCTCACATGGGCTGGGATTATGTATTCGATGAAGACTTCACGCTGCAGGAGCAGCTCGATAAGCACCGTCAATTCGGCATTGCGAAGACGATCGTGCAGCCGGCTTCCTGTCATGATCTGGAGAGAGTTCAAGCTCAGCATGATGCCATTGCGCAGCTGTCGCGGCAGTATCCTGGGGAGTTCTATGGAATGGCTAATCCGAATCCGCATCTTCGTGATGATGTGTATGAGTCGGAGCTGCGCCGCTGCGTGGAGGAGCTGGGATTCGTCGGGGTGAAGATCCACACCTTCGCGCATGCCGTTCATCCAGGAGGCAGAGACGGCACGAAGGTGATGGAGCTCGCTCGCAAGCTGAACATTCCGGTTATGGTGCATACGGGAGCTGGCATTCCCTTCGCTAACCCGTCGAACCTCATTGCTGTTGCTGAACGCTTCCCTGATGTGAACATCGTCATTGCTCATTGCGGGATGATGGTGATGGCTGGCGAGACGATACTGGCCATGCAGAGATGCCCGAATCTATACGCGGACATTACGTGGACAGGCGGCTTCCTCATTCGCCACTGGGTGCATGAGCTGGGTGCTAACCGATTCCTGTTCGGCACGGATCATGCGGACAATACAGGAACAGAGCTCGCGAAGCTTCAGACATGCGGCTTGACCGAGGACGAGCAGGAGTGGATTCGGTACAAGTCTGCTCAGGCGATCTATTCCCTATAATTCAGCAAGTTGTAAGTCTGATAACCCTCATCCCTCCTTGATTATGTGCAAGGAGGGGTGAGGGTTAACTGTTGCGCTCCTTAACGCGGAAGACTTCTCTTGACTGCTATGTGTGATTGCTCCTCATGATAGCCGACGCTCTCGCGAACGATATAGAGCGGCCGCCCCTTCGATTCATCATAGATGCGACCAATATATTCACCGACAATGCCCAGGATGAGCAGGATGAATCCGTTCAGCATGAGCACGACCGAGAGCAGGGACGCCCAGCCGGCGACTGTACTGTCTGTGAACAGCTTCATGCACACCGTCACCACGAGCGAGATGAAGGAGAGTCCCGATACGGTGAAGCCTGCATAAGTGGCAAGCTTGAGCGGCTTCTGCGAGAAGGAGGTCATCGCATCGAGAGAGAGCTTAAGCATTCGCCGAAGGGGATACTTGGTCTCTCCCGCTAGCCGCTCATCACGATCATATTCGACCGCAATCTGCTTGTACCCCACCCAGCTTACCAGCCCCCTTACGAACCGGTTCTTCTCTGACAACGTGTTCATGGTGTCGCATACCTTACGGTCAATTAGCCGGAAGTCGCCGGTATCGACTGGAATGTCCACGTCCGTCATCGACCGGAGCAGCCGGTAGAACAGGGAGGCGGTCGCCAGCTTGAACCATGTCTCGCCCTTGCGCTGCTTGCGCTTCGCGTAGACGACCTCGTAGCCGTCCTTCCATCTTGATATCATCTCCGGAATAAGCTCCGGAGGATCCTGCAGATCGGCGTCTATGACGACTACCGCATCACCTGCAGCTGCATTCATTCCCGCTGTAATCGCGATCTGATGGCCGAAGTTGCGGGAGAAGTCGAGCACCTTCACATGGGAGTCTCGCAAGGCGGTCTCTCTTAGGTAGTCATACGTCCGATCCCGGCTCCCGTCATTAACGAAGATGAGCTCGTAAGATTCACCCAAGCCTCTCATCACTGACGTGAGCCTCGCATAGGTGGTGGGAATTACCTCTTCCTCATTATATACAGGGATTACGACTGAATAATGATGGGTGTTGCTCATGCTTGCATCCATGCTTGCGCTCATGCTCTTACTCATACTGGTATTCATTAGCTGTTCCTCCTTATCAAGCGCTGCCGCTTCGTCGTTGTCACCAATGTATAGAGGGATTATTAACTGAGTATGAACAAGCTCGTTCATATTCAGTTCATGAAGGCTCGGTACATTAGGGCAGACGATTCAATAGAGAGAAGGAGTGGCGAGAGTGATGAATGGGATTCGCAGAATAGACGGATGGCTTGTCCTCATTATGGGACTGGCGCTAATCTTGAATATCTACAACATAGGAGAGCAGGACCTCGGCAATACCTATTATGCCGCCGCCGTGAAGAGTATGCTGCAGAGCTGGCATAACTTCTTCTACGCGTCATACGACCCGGCTGGCTTCATTACAGTAGATAAGCCTCCGGTTGCGATGTGGGTGCAGACGATCAGCGCATCGTTGTTCGGCTATCATGGCTGGTCCTTGATCCTTCCGCAAGTGCTGGCAGGCGTACTGTCTGTTGGTATCTTGTATGCGATTATGAAGCCAAGCTTCGGCGCCGGCTCTGCTAGAATAGCAGCTTTGGTGCTTGCAGTGACTCCGATCACGGTAGCGGTGAGTAGGACGAATAATGTGGACAGTATCCTGGTGTTCACGCTGCTGTTAGCGGCTTGGGCCTTGTTCAAGTCGATTCGCCTGGGCGGACGGATAGGCTGGCTCATTGCTGCCGTAGTCCTGGTTGGAATAGGCTTCAACATTAAGATGCTGCAGGCTTACATGGTTCTGCCAGCCTTCTATCTCATGTATGTAATTGGAGTTCGAGTTCCTTGGCGTCGCCGGATAGCTCAATTAACCGCAGCAACAGCCGTTCTGCTGCTCGTATCCGTCTCCTGGGCGGTCATCGTGGACTCGATTCCGGAGGATAAGCGTCCGTATATTGGCTCCAGCCAGACGAATTCAGTGCTGGAGCTAGCCTTCGGCTACAATGGCGTGTCCAGACTGACAGGCGAAGGCGGCCCTGGCCAGATGATGGGGGGCGGAGGCGGCGAGATGCCGGCAATGCCGGGCGGCGGTGAGATGCCGGCGATGCCGGATGGCGGCGAGATGCCGGCAATGCCGAGCGGCGGCCAGATGCCGGCGATGCCAGGCGGCGGCGAGATGCCGGCGATGCCTGGCGGCGGCGAGATGCCGGCGATGCCGGGCGGCGGCGAGATGCCGGCGATGCCGGGCGGCGGCGAGATGCCGGCGATACCGGGCGGCGGCCAGATGCCGGCGATGCCGGGCGGCGGCGAGATGCCGGATCTCGACCCTGAACAGATGGAGAAGATCCGCGAGCAGATGGAGAAGATGGGCATTAAGATGCCGGCGAACGGTGAGATGCCTGCAGGCGGCATGGGGCCGATGTCTACCGGAGAGGCTGGGGCGCTGCGGATGTTCTCTCCAGAGCTGAGCGGGCAAGCCAGCTGGCTGTTAGTGTTCGTGCTGCTGGCAAGTCTGGCGCTATTCGCAGGAGCAGTTAAGCGCCGCAGCCTCACCGCTGAACAGAATGAAGCGCTGTTCTGGTATGTATGGCTGCTGCCGATGCTGGTGTTCTTCAGCATTGCGAGCTTCTTCCACGAGTATTATCTAACGATGCTTGCTCCAGCAATTGCAGCACTCACCGCCATCGGCTGGAAGCAGCTCTGGAAGCACTACATGGAGGAGACAGGCTGGCAGCGACGGCTGCTGCCGGCGGTTATTCTGTTGACCTTCCTGAGCCAAGCGCTGTTCCTTAATCAGAGCAGCCTTCACTCAGGCTGGGCTGTAGCCGCAGCAATCGCAGGAGTTGTCGTATGCGGCATTCTTCTCTGGCTGCGTGAAGGCCAAGGGCAAGGCCGATCCAGGGCGACCCATTATACGGCCGTTGTTGGTGCTGCAGCGCTCTTGATTGCACCTCTATACTGGTCCATGACTCCTGCGCTGTACGGGGACAACAGTATTCTGCCCAAGGCAGGGCCGTTGCTAAGCGCAGCGGGCGGCATGACGGATATGCTAAGCCAAGAGGCAGACCCTAAGCTGGTGGACTACCTGGAATCTAACTACAACGGAGAGAAGTTCCTCGTCGCTACAGCAAGCAACATGTCCGCAACGCCTATTCAGCTGGCAACGGACAAGGCCGTAATGATGTACGGCGGATACCTCGGCTCGGATCCGGTATTAACAGCGGAGGAGCTCCAGGAGATGGTTGACGCGGGAGAGGTGCGTTACTTCTATACGACGCCTATGGGTTCGTCGCAGACTGAAGTGTCGGAATGGATTGCTAAGAACACGAAGGAAGTGCCCGCATCGGAATGGCAATCCGAATCGAACGGGGCAAGCGGGGGGATGCCTATGATGGGCGGGATGTCCAAGCTGTACGAAGTGATTAAGTGATGAAGCTGATACGCTTCGCAATCGTTGGAGGAATGAACACGGGGATTGACTTCACCGTGTTCTTCGTTCTTGCCTGGTCAGGAATTCCCACACTCCTCTCGCAGATCATCGCCTATACCGCCGGTACCGCGAACAGCTATCTGTGGAACAGGAGCTGGACGTTCCAAGTACACAATCGTGCCGGCTTCACCGAGCTTATTCGATTCCTCGTGCTGAACGCTGCCACATTAGCCTGTTCAACTGCACTGCTCTATGTGCTGGAGGATAGACTCGGAATGGGGCTAGTCTTGAGCAAGGTCGCTGCGACTGCTGTCAGCATGGTCCTTAACTATATAGGGAGCCGCCTATGGGTGTTCAAGGTGCGGAGCACCGACGCATAGCTTGTGACATAGCGCACAAGAAGACTACAATGAGGGTAGATGAGCAGCCGAGCACCGTAGCAACCGAGCAAGCAAATGAGCAGCGGAGCAACGTAGCAACGGAGCAACCGAGCAACCGAGCAAGCAATCGAGCAGCGGAGCAACGAACAGAGTGTCACTCCAATCTCGTAACGATTACTTTCGCTGATGCTTGAATAATGCAGATTCTAACGGAACCGTAAGCCGTTATTCTGCCTTTTGCACATCGATTGGTAAGCTTGCGGAACTAGGAGACCTTATCTGGTGAATAATGAAGAGAATACCCTCTACTAAGGGCGAATAAGGGCGTTCAGTTCCGATAGAGGATCATCTGATGCCCATATCGGTCATATAAGGTCCCTTGGTTCCGTTAGCGGAACCGAGCAGCCCGAGCAGCCCGAGCAGCCCGAGCAGCCCAAGTGGATCAACCACTTTACAATAATTATGCCCTATGTTAACGAGCTAGTAACGTCATTCTGATATATTGCACTAGGAAGGAGGAGGGTCAGATGGCCAGAATATTAGTCGTTGACGATGACCCCCATATTCGGGAGCTCATTCGAGTATTCCTTGCTAAGCAGAGCCTGGAAGTCATTGAAGCGGAAGACGGAGTCCATGCGATGCAGCTCATGGAGAAGATTAAGCCTGACCTAGCTGTCATCGACATCATGATGCCGCAGAAGGATGGGTGGGAGCTGTGCGAGGAGATCAGGAGCATGTATGATCTCCCGATTCTCATGCTGACGGCCCAAGGTGAGATAGCCCATAAGGTTAGAGGCTTCGAGCTTGGGGCCGATGATTATATGGTGAAGCCATTCGATGCGCAAGAGTTGGTTCTAAGGGTGAAGGCGCTGCTGAAGCGATACAAGGTGGCGGCAGACCAGACGGTTCAGGTCGGGAAGCTGACCTTGGACCGTACGTCATTCGAAGCCATATTGAACGATAAGCGCTCCACGCTTCCGCTGAAGGAATTCGAACTGCTATTCAAGCTGGGCAGCTATATTGGCAAGACTTTCCTAAGAGATCAGCTGATTGAAGATATATGGGGTATCGATTACGAAGGCGATGAGCGGACGGTTGATGTGCATATTAAGCGCGTGAGGGAGCGCTATCCTGAGGCTGTCTCAGGCTTCCGGATCGTAACGATCAGAGGTCTGGGCTATCGCTTGGAGGAATGTGATGATTAGAACGCTGTATGTACGGGTTGTGCTTACCTTCCTCATCATCGTCATCGCCAGCTTAGCCGTATCGACCATGCTCGTAACGCTGCGCAACGAGAGTGTGCTCAAGCAGGACTTGGCGCGTGACTTGAAGCGGAGCGGGCAGTTAATTCAGCAGCTCTATGAGGCTTCCAGCCCAGTGTCTCTTGATGCATTCCTGGCATCGGCAGCGGAGCTTAAGCAGCTTCGTATTCAATTAGTAGAGCCAGATGGAGGGGTTACAAGCTTCGGAGCCGAGAGCAAGGGGGTCATGCCGCGCATGGAAGGCGCAGTGGTAAGCACGACCTTGGTGACGGAGGACGGAACCGAATATATGTTAAGGCTGAAGCCCAATCTGGAACGTGAGATGAGAGGGTTGCAAAATATAACGAACTGGATTGTCATTAGTGTACTCATCGTCGGAAGCTTCCTCATTCTTATTGCCGCGCGCTACCTGGTGAAGCCTCTGAAGCAGATGACGAAGGCGACGAGACAGATTGCCGGGGGCGACTTCAATATTCATCTGCAGACGACAGCCAAGGATGAACTGGGCGAGCTGGCCGCCAGCATCCAGCAGATGGCTGGTGAACTGAGCGGACTTGAACAGATGAGGCAAGACTTCGTCTCTAATGTCAGTCATGAGATGCAGTCTCCCCTGACCGCAATCGGAGGCTTCGCGCAAGCTCTGCGAAGTGCAGATGTGACCGAGGAAGAGCGTCTTCGCTATGCGTCTATTATCGAGACGGAGAGCTCTCGCCTCTCTAGACTGAGCGATAATCTGCTGCGGCTGGCGTCCTTGGACTCCGAGCACCACCCGTTCCATGTGAGCAGAATTCGTCTGGACCGCCAGCTCAGGGAAGCGGTCTGGTCATGTGAGCCCCTATGGTCGGCGAAGCAGCTGGAGATGAATCTGGAGCTGGATGAGGTGCGAATGATGGCAGACAGCGACCTGCTTGGGCAAGTATGGACGAACTTAATTCATAATGCCATTAAGTTCACCCCGCAGCATGGTGCCATATCCATTCATCTGCAGAGCAAGGAGGGCCGTGCTGTCGTTATCGTGAAGGATAGCGGAATAGGCATGTCCGAGCAGGATCAAGCGCGAATATTCGAGCGGTTCTTCAAGGCGGATTCCTCTCGGAATCGCAATCGAGGGGGCAACGGCCTCGGGCTCGCCATCACCCATAAGATTGTTACCCTTCACAAGGGCACAATCACGGTCAGCTCTCGGCCAGGCGAAGGAGCGGAGTTCCGGGTCGAGCTTCCCGCCCCGCGCGAAGCTTCATTCGACGCGGGGCTCTTGCTAACCGGCGATTAGGCGCTCGCGCTCGACCTCCCTTCACGAACAGCTAGTTCCGTGCTCGACCTCCCTTCACGAACAGCTAGTTCCGCTCGGCCCGTACCTACACGACACCTTGCTTGCTCTTGCGGTACACGCTTGGCGTAATGCCTGTCTTGCCCCTGAACAGCCGAATGAAGTAGTTGTAATCGGGAATGCCAACTTGCTCCGCAATTGCAGGCACAGGAAGCTCGGTATGCGCAAGCAGCCGCTTCGCCTCCTCAACCTTCAGGTAGTGGCTGAATTGCAGCGGTGTCATGCCCCGATGCTTCTTCATACACTTGGTCATATAGTCGAAGTTGAAGTGCAGCTCCCTCTCAAGCTCCCCCGCGTGAAAAGGCTCACCGAGCCGCTCCGCCAAAAACTGCTCCACTCTATGGCTCAGACTCAAGGATTGAGAAGGCTTGGACGAGCGCTGCAGCCCAAGCTGCAGCTCGGTCAGCAGTCTGGCGAGCAGGCTGTGCAGCTGCAAGGCATTGCCAAGATTCAGATGAGACTGAATGTGAACCATCTCATTGAGCAGTGGCTGCAGCGAATGGAGATCGACGGCGCCGTACTTGGGCAGGAACATCAGCTGCTCACGAGGCTTCTGATCGAAGTCGGTTCCGTGCTGTAGAATCGTGGACCAGGCAATCTGCTTGTCCGCTACGATCTGCGCTCTTGCTCCATGAGCGAAGTGCACCCAGTAGATCTCCGTCTCTTCCTGACATCCCCTGTGACCGTAATGCGTCAGCCCCGGCTCCATGACGAGCAGCTGTCCCGGCTCAATCGTATAAGGGATGCCATTCTCCGTCATATAGAGCGCTCCGCGTGCAACGAACAGCATATCATACACATTGAAGCTTCGTTCGAAGTGCTGCATTCCTATCTTCCAAGTGCCTCGTCCGACTGTCATGAACTGAGGCAGGGGTGGGATGGACAGCTGAATACAATTCATTCGGTATCGTCTCCTTCATAGAGGGCAGTGTCATTATTGTATATGGTTATTCAGATTATGACTAGTCGATATTGTGCTATAAGAAGTCGATTCAGACTCTATGGAATGATCATGATAGCCCTTACAGTAAGAGATATAGATTGAATAATTTCAACTGACTGAAGGAGCGAACGACATGAGATTCAGACAAGTTCACCTGGACTTCCATACATCCGAAGCAATAGGGAGAATAGGAGCCCAGTTCTCCAAGGAGCAGTTCCAGGCGATGCTGCGCAAGGGACATGTAGATTCAATCACGGTATTCTCCAAATGCCATCACGGCTGGGCTTATCATCCGAGTGAGGCGAACGAGCAGCATCCGGAGCTGACCTTCGATCTGCTCGGGGCGATGATTGAAGCTGCGCATGAGATTGGGGTGAAGACACCCATCTATCTATCTGCAGGCCTGGATGAGAAGCTTGCGCGGAAGAAGCCGGACTGGCTCATACGAAGCAAGGAGGATCAGACGAATTGGGCCAGGGGCTTCATGGAGCCAGGGTATCATCAATTCTGCATGAATACACCATACCTAGATGTGCTGCTAGAGCAGATTGAAGAAGTGGTTAAGAAGTATGACGGCGATGGTATATTCCTAGATATTGTCGGTGTACGAGAGTGCTACTGCCAGTATTGTATTCGATCGCTGCGCGAGCAGGGTCAGGATCCGCGAGATGCGGAAGCCGTGCTAGCGCTCGGAGAGAGAACCTATGCTAATTACACCAACCGCGTGCGAGAGCTTGTCCATGCCATTAAGCCAGGACACGGCATCTTCCACAATGGAGGACATATTCGCAGAGGACGCAGAGATCTGGCCCATATGAATACGCATCTCGAGCTCGAATCCTTGCCAACAGGAGGCTGGGGGTATGACCACTTCCCGCTCTCTGCTCGCTACGCCCAGACGCTTGGGATGACGTATCTCGGGATGACGGGCAAGTTCCATACCTCCTGGGGAGAGTTCGGCGGCTACAAGCATCCGAATGCGCTTCGCTATGAGACGGCTCTAAGCATTGCTAATGGAGCTAGATGTTCGGTTGGAGATCAGCTCCATCCGGAGGGCGTGATGGATGAGGCAACCTACTCACTCATTGGAGCGGCGTATAAGGAAGTGGAGGAGAAGGAAGCCTGGTGCACGGAAGTGAGTAATGTGGCTGATGTTGCCTTGTTGTCGGCTGAAGCAGTGATGCATGCGTATAGTGCTGAAGACCGGGGTGGGCTGTCTGACGTCGGCGCGGTAAGGATGCTGTTGGAGGGCAAGGTGCTGTTCGATGTTATTGATCTGGGTACCGAATTCACGGCGTACAAGGTCATCATTCTCCCAGATGAGATTCTCGTCTCCCCTCAGCTTCAGCTAAGGCTGCAAGCCTATGTAGCAGGTGGAGGCAAGCTGCTGGCTACAGGAAGATCCGGCTTGAGCCTTGAGGGGGATGCGTTCGCTATTGACTTCGGCGTGAAGCTGCTTGGCACCAACCCGTATCAACCGGATTACTTCAGGCCAGCATTCAAGCCGGCTAATCTGCAGCCTGCTGCTTATATTTTCTATAGTGAAGGTCAACGTATTGCTCTTGCGGGCGGGACGGAGCTGGGGAGAAGGGAAGATCCTTACTTCAACCGCGATATCTTCACCTTCTGCTCCCATCAGCATACGCCGAGTTCTCAGAATGACGGGGGACCGGGGATGGCTCAGAGCGACAGCGGAATCTATATTGCGTGGAAGGTGTTCGAGGATTATGCGACGAAGGGAAGCCTCATCTTGCGAGAGACAGTGCTATACGCCATTGACAAGCTGCTCGGGGGCAGTCCGTCGCTTCGTACGAGTCTTCCTGCGCAAGGTGTCGTCACGCTGCAGCATCAGGCAGCAGAGAGCCGTTATGTCAATCACTTGCTATATGCATCTCCTGTGAAGCGGGGCAACGGCATTGAAGTCATAGAGGATATTATTCCTCTCTACGATGTAGAGGTCGAGCTGCGAGTGCCGGACGACGTTAAGGGTGTGTATCTGGCTCCACAGGGGACTCAGATCCCGTACGTATATGAGGAAGGGCTTGTTCGGTATACGGTTCCGCGGCTGGAGTGTCATCAGATGGTTATTGTGGAGGTATAATCGTTAAGAATGAGAGGCTGTCAGGCGCGCTCTAGAGGCGTCTGACAGCCTCTTGCTGCTGTCTTCTCCACTCCGCGGGGGTGAGGCCGGCTCTCTGCTTGAATATCTTGTAATAATGGTGCACATCTGCAAAACCGCAATAAGCGGCAACCTCCTCTTGGCTGAGCTCGGTACGATCCAGCAGCTCCTTCGCATGGTTGATTCGCATCTGCAGCAAATATTGATGAGGCGACGTACCGTAACGCTCCTTGAACAGAGCGCTGAAGCGAGACGGTGACAAGCCTGCGCGCTTGGCCATGACCTCAATGGAGATCGGCTTGTCCAGATGCAAGGACAGATAAGAGGTAATCCAGCCCAAGGATTGAGCTCGTATAGGGGGTGTACCCCGGTTCACCGCACAGGACTCCACAATCTGGACGAGCAGCTCAGTAGCTAGCTGTTGAACGCGAAGCTGCATGATGTCATCCTGCTGTCCGGACAGCTCAATCATCCGCAGGAAATCTTCCTTGAACTTACTTGGGTGAAGCGGCTGCAGCACGATTGGAATGTGCACGTTATACACCTCTTCCAGTCTAGGCTGCATGAGCTCAGCATAGGCAGAGAGATCAATCTGCCCGGGACGTGTGGGGAAGCTTCTCTCCCGATGGGGATTATAGAAGAAGTCCAGATGGGCGAACGGTGTGATGGTAGTAGTGAGTCCTGCTAACTGAACAAGGCTGCCGGGCTGGATCAGACAGAACTGACCTGAACGGAGTGCATACGGTTGCTTATCAACGGTGAATAGACACTCTCCTTCCTGAATGTAGACGAATAAATAATCCAGCAGTCTTCGCTCGGCGTAGCTCCATGGCTTGCGCGGAGCGAAGTCGCTCTCCCGAATGAAGGGTAGGGCAGGGGGGCTTGTATGCAGCATGTTTGCTAATCGGTTGACCATGTGACCACACCATCCTTAAGGGCGCATTTATCGCGGGAAGCCGAAATCGCTCCGGTAGTCTTCCAGATAGGTGCGTATCGTAATCGGAGGTCTGCCTAACAGCCGCTCCAGCTCCGGCGTCACCTTCTTCGCTAGACCAAGCTTGGCGGTAAGGTAGATACCAGCCATTACTTTCACTTGATCCTCAGGCAGGCCCTTGTTCAGCCAATAGGCCTTGAATTGCTTGCTGGAGGGATTGTCGTATGTAATCGTTGTATGCCAGGAGTCAGACATCTGACGGGCTACTTCCTCATAAGTGAGAGCTTCAGCCCCGGTTAAGTCATAGGACTTATTCTCATGACCCTGCTCGGTTAAGCAGCGGCAAGCAACCGCAGCAATGTCTCTCACATCAATGAAGCTTGTCTTGCCGTTGCCGGCTGGCACATAGATGTGATGCTCGTCTCGAATTTCCTCGCGATGAGTGGTGTTCATATTTTGCATGAAGAAGCTTGGCCGCAGGAACGTATAGGGAACGGATGCTTTTACTATTTTTTTCTCTATCTTCCGATGAGGGACGAAGAATAGGGTCTGTGCCCCAAGCAGGCTTAGGAAGACGACATGCTCCACGCCTTGGCGCCTGGCAGCCTGCAGGAAGCGGTCGAAGTCTTCGGGGTCAGCTAAGGCTGGCGGCCGAATGAGGAAGATACGCTTCATGCCTTCCAGGGCCGAATCGTATGTGCCTGGCTTCAGGAAGTCCAGCACAACTTGATGCTGCCAAGGCTGCCGATCATTCACAGCGATGCTTCGAACGGCTGCCCGATACGGGATATGAAGCTCCGACAGACCTTGTGCCACTTCTCTTCCTACGTTGCCTGTGGCTCCTGTTACTAGAATGGTTGGGCTTGCTGTGTCTGACATAAGTCTCCCTCTGGTGGTTGTGTCTTTTTTGTGTATTATGTCGTCAATCTCTATAATATATAAGACACTTATACGAAGACAAGCAGAGAGAGGTTAGAGAGATGCGAGCATTATGCTTCCATACATTCGGAGGTCCTGAGGTGCTTCACATGAAGGAGCTGCCTGATCCAGAGCTTAAGGCCGGCCATCTGGTCGTGCGAATGAAGGCTATAGGGCTGAACTATGCGGATATCTATAGAAGGAAGGGGAATTACCACCTTACAGGAACGCCTCCCTATATTCTAGGTTATGAAGGGGCCGGGGTGGTAGAGGAGGTAGGTGAGGGGGTGAGCGGATTCCGGCCTGGGGATCGAATCGCCTTCGCTGATGTGCCTCATTCGAATGCAGAGCTGGTCGCGGTCCCTCAGCATCACGCGATTCCGCTGCCAGACTCCATATCCTTCGAGACTGCAGCATCCTTGCTGCTGCAAGGCCTCACCGCGCAATACCTAGCGAAGGACAGCTATCTAGTGCGTGAAGGAGATGAAGTGCTCGTGCATGCCGCTGCAGGCGGAGTCGGCGGGCTGCTCGTTCAGCTGTGCAAGCTGCAGGGGGCCGCAGTCATTGGGCTGACCTCCACTGTGGAGAAGGGCGAAGCGGCACGTCAAGCGGGAGCGGATCACGTTCTATTGTATACAGACGACTGGGCAGCTCGGGTTAAGTCGCTGTCAGCAGATGGCCAAGGAATAGACGTTGCCTATGACTCCGTAGGCTCGACTATTATGGATAGCTTCGCAGCCGTCCGAACGAAGGGAACGGTCGTATTCTATGGCATGGCCGGCGGGGATCCTGTCTCTATCGATCCTAGAATGCTCATGGATACGTCGAAGACGCTGACCGGCGGCGACTTGTGGAACCATATTACCTCACAAGCGGAGAGAACCTCACGGGCAGCCGAGCTATTCGGCCTCGTCCAGGCTGGCAAGCTCAAGGTGAGTGATCCTGCCGTGTTCTCCTTAAGCGATGGGGCCGATGCCCATCGTCTGCTTGAGAGCCGCAAGAGTACAGGCAAGATTATACTCATCCCATAGGCTGCTGCTAGGCTTGCTGCTCACTTAGCGGCGACTTCAAAGCTAGGAATACCCCGAATGCGTCCACAATAAGCCATGTCCCTTTTAGGGCATGGTTTATTTTTTACATTGTGTTTGGCATAGCCGCGTGGGATAATAGAATGTTGTTACTCCTGTTCTACCCTATTGACAGACTTGGATGGAGGCATTACACAAGTGGAACGGTATCCCTTTCATTACGATGCAACGAAGCCATTTATCCCGCAAGCTGGGGAATGGATTGCTGACGTATTTTACGATATATTGCCCGAAGCAGGCTTCGAGGTTCGGGACGAACAGATCTATATGGCGTTCCAGCTGGAGCGGGCATTCGCGGATAAGAAGACGATATTCGCAGAGGCAGGGGTAGGTACGGGCAAGACGCTCGTCTATCTGCTCTATGCGATCTGCTATGCCAGATACACGCGCAAGCCTGCCATCATCGCTTGTGCAGATGAGTCTCTCATCGAGCAATTGGTTAAGCCTGAGGGAGATATTGCGAAGCTGGTCAATCATCTAAGCTTAGCCGTCGACGCGCGGCTGGCGAAGTCTCCGGACCAGTACCTATGTCTGGTGAAGCTCGATAACGCCAGGCTGGATGATGAGGATGGCTTGCTCTATCAGGAGATCTATGACGGGCTGCCAGACTTCGTCTCCATGCCTAAGGCGATGCAGACCTTCCATGCCTATGGTGACCGGAAGGATTACGCTTACTTGAATGACAAGCAGTGGAGTGCGGCGAATTGGGATCCATTCCAGGACTGCTTCGTATGCGATAAGCGCCATCGCTGCGGCCAGACCTTGTCTCGTGAGTATTACCGGCATTCCCAAGACCTGATCGTCTGCTCGCATGACTATTATATGGAGCATGTATGGACGTATGAAGGCCGCAAGCGGGAGGGCCAGCTTCCTCTGCTGCCCGAGCATTCCTCTGTCGTCTTCGATGAAGGTCATCTGCTGGAGTCGGCCGGCATGAAGGCGCTAAGCTATAATCTGAAGCATTCCGTATTCGAGGATATGATTGTCAGACTGCTGCAGGGCGAAGTAAGGGAGTCGCTTGCTGTACTCATCGATGAAGCGATTCTGCAGAGTGAAGAGATGTTCCGGCTGCTGCGAGCACAGAGCAGGGCCATTCTGGGCTCCGAACGCAGAGAGGTACTGCTCAGTGACAAGCTGCTTGCCGAGGTGCGGAGGTTCCGGTCCATCCTTGATGCCATCGAGGAAGAGCTTGTCTTCGAGAGCGAGATGTATACACTGAATGACTACCAGCTGCGTATTGTGGAAGAGCATATCGAGATGCTGCAGAAGGCGCTGCTCCTGTTCGACCAAGGGGATAAGCTGATCTGCTGGACCGTGGAGAGCGATAGCGGGCTGGAGCTTGTCATCATGCCAAGAACGGTCAAGGAAGTGCTGCAGGAGAAGGTATTCTCGCTGCCGATTCCTATCGTATTCTCCTCTGCAACCATGTCGGTCGATGGCTCCTTCGATTATGTTGCCGACAATCTGGGAGCTGCAGACTACGTATCCTTCTCCGTCGAATCGCCGTTCGACTACGAGAAGCAGATGAAGGCCTATGCACCGGAGTGGCCCCAAGGCGATACCTTCAAGGAGAAGATGCAGGCGGCAGCGGAGCTGCTCGAGCGAACGGAAGGCCGAGCGCTCCTCTTATTCCCTACCCGCGAGGAGTTGTTCCTGTTCAAGCAGCAGATTAGCGCTTACCCGCAATGCGCTGATATGCGATTCTATTATGAAGGTGATCAAGAGATCAGTCATCTCATCTCCCAGTTCGAGCAGGACGAGCTGAGCGTGCTATGCGCGGTGTCGCTCTGGGAAGGTCTCAACATTCCAGGTCCTTCCCTATCCAACGTTATTATCTGGGCGCTGCCTTATCCACCTCAAGACCCCGTATTCCTTGCGAAGCGGGAAGTGTCGGCGAATCCATTCGAGGAGGTAGACCTGCCATATATGCTGCTTCGCCTGCGCCAAGGGCTTGGGCGGCTCATTCGCTCCCGTGAGGATGAGGGCATTGTGTCTATCCTAAGCGGAGAGCTGAAGGATCGTCCTGAGGTTGGCAGCCGAGTTGCTTCCATCCTGCCTAAGGGAATTGTGCTGAATCCTTTATAAGTGATGAAGAGCTGTATGCTTTTGACCGTGCTCGATTGAATGAGAAGCTAACGGAACGAGGAGACCTTATCTGGCGAATATGTAGGGGATAACGCTTGTGTAGAGGCGAATAAGAGCGTACAGTTCCGTTTAGCTCCAGGAATTCGCTGGACTTGGGCCCGATAAGGTCTGTGTGTTCCGTTACCGGCAGCAGCAGTCGGTGTTGGATAAGCAGTCAGAGATCTGGCGGAGATCACACAGAGATCAGGCGCATATTAGGCAGAGTTCAGACAGAGATCAGACGGAAGATTAGACGGAGATCACACAGAATCATCAGAGATCATCAGGAATCTGACATAGATGTGGAGACCAATAATACACCCTCATGGAACCGCGTAGCCGCGGTTCTTTTTTCATGCCTATGAACAGACAAAAATAAAGATATTCAAACACAAACAAATGTGTTAGTATCAAAACAAATAAAAACAAACTATTATTCGGAGGGACAGACATGGTGCAAAGTATGTGGAACGAGGAAGCGGCAGCGAAGCTTCAAGGTGGTCTTGAGCAGTTAGTGTACCGCTCTAATCGAATCGGAGAGGACCGCAGCGTCTGCAACTGGGGTGGAGGGAATACGTCTACGAAGACCGTCATTCAAGACTTCCGCGGGCGTGAAGTTGAAGTTATGTATGTGAAGGGGAGCGGGTCTGACCTGGCTTCAATGAAGGCGGGCAACTTCACTGGACTTCGAATGGATGATATTCGTCCGCTGTTCGAGCGGGATGAGATGCCTGACGAGGAGATGGTGGCGTATCTGGCCCAGTGTATGGTGGATGCCAAGCATCCGCGAGCATCGATTGAGACGCTGCTTCATGCGTTCCTGCCGTTCAAGCATGTGGATCATACGCACCCCGATGCCATTATAAGTCTATGCTGCGCTCATAACGGAAGACAGCTTGCAGAGGAGATCTTCGGGAATCGATTCGTATGGGTTCCTTATGTACGTCCCGGATTCACTCTGTCCAAGATGATTGCACAAGGGGTGCGGAACAATCCCAATGCCGAACTCGTGCTCATGGAGAAGCACGGCCTCGTCACATGGGGGGATACGTCCGAAGCTTGTTACGCACAGACGATTAAGATTATCTCTGAAGCGGAGGCATACATTGAAGCGAGAGTTCAGCCTGAGAAGCTGTTCGGAGGCGTCAAGCATGAAGCGCTGCGGCCAGAAGCCCGCAGGAGAATCGCTGCAGCTGTCATGCCTTCCATCCGAGGAGCAGTTAGTGATTCGAAGAAGATGCTTCTAACCTTCGATGACGGTGACGATGTGCTGGCCTTCGCCGGAGGCGCAGATTCAGCTGTATTGTCTCAGATCGGAGCTGCCTGTCCGGACCATCTCGTTCATACGAAGGTTGTGCCCTTATTCATAGATTGGACACCAAGCGAAGAGGATATCGAAGGACTGAAGTCGAAGCTGAAGGAAGGAATCGCAGCCTATAAGGAGCAGTACGCAGCTTACTTCGAGCGGAATAAGCATGATGGTGATGTCATGTTCGAAGCGGCGCCGCGGGTTATCCTCATTCCTGGCGTGGGTATGATTAACACGGGCAAGAGCTGGTCAATGTCGAAGGTAAGCGGAGCGCTGTACCATCGTGCCATTGCCGTCATGCGCGGAGCAACGGCGCTTGGTCAGTTCGTCTCCTTGTCTGAGAACGAGTCTTATAATGTAGAATATTGGCCTCTTGAGCTCTACAAGCTGTCGCTCGCTCCGGCTGAAGTGGAATTCTCTCGGAAGGTGGCCTTCATTACAGGCGGTGCTGGCGGCATCGGCAGTGAGACGGCGCGCAGACTCGTAGCCGAAGGTGCTCATGTGGTGCTGGCGGACCTCAACCTGGAAGGGGCCGAGAAGGTTGCGGCGGAGATTAATGCTAAGTATGGGGACAACCGTGCCATCGCAGTGAAGATGGACGTGACGAGCGAGGAGCAGGTTGCAGCGGCTTATGAACAGACTGCTCTGGCGTTCGGCGGCGTCGATATTATTGTGAATAATGCAGGTCTGGCTACCTCCAGCCCGTTCGATGAGACGTCGCTGAAGGAATGGAATCTGAATATGAATGTGCTGGGCACCGGCTACTTCCTCGTCGCACGAGAAGCGTTCAAGCTGATGAAGTCTCAAGCTATCGGGGGCAATATGGTGTTCATCGGCTCCAAAAATTCCGTCTATGCCGGCAAAAATGCGTCAGCCTACAGTGCTGTCAAAGCGCTCGAAGCTCATCTGGCTCGCTGCATTGCAGCCGAGGGCGGAGAATTCGGCATTCGCGTCAATACGATATTGCCGGATGCAATTCTGCAAGGCTCAGCCATCTGGAACGGCAGCTGGCGCAATGAGCGTGCAGCAGCCTACGGCATCGAGCCGGATCAGCTCGAGGAATTTTACCGCAAGCGGACGACGCTGCTGGTGAATATCTACCCGCGGGATATAGCCGAGGGAATCGCATTCTTCGCTTCCTCCAAGTCGGATAAGACAACGGGCTGTATGTTGACGATTGACGGCGGAGTACCTGCCGCATTCACAAGGTAGCATTCAAGCGGAGGAGAGGGTAGCGACGATGGAAGTAGCAGGTACAAGTGGGCATAAGCTGTGGTACATTCCAGATGGCTACATTCCTGTCAACAGCGCACCGGGTGCCTATGAGAGCCATGAATCCATATGCGTGCTGAATACGTCGTCTGAGGCAGCCGAGCTTCGGATTACGATTTTCTACGAAGAACAGGATCCTTGGGGTAACATCACCGTCACCGTCCCAGGAAGGCGAACGAAGCACATCCGCACGAGCTCTCTGTCCTATGAAGGGACGCCGATTCCAATCGGCGTTCCCTATGCAATGGAAGTGGTGAGCAGCATTCCTGTACTCGTGCAATACAGTCGGCTAGATGCGACTCAGGCTGAGAATGCCCTGATGTCGATTATGGCCTATCCAATGAAGTAATCCCACAGGGAGGTCTACGGTTATAATGAGAGACAGCTTAATTCGCAATTATGAGGCAGCCAAGGAACTGTACGCCCAGCATGGAATCGACGTGGAAGGTGCACTCGAGGCATTGTCGCGTATCCGAATCTCCATGCACTGCTGGCAAGGGGATGATGTAAGAGGATTCCTGAACAAGGATGGGGCGCTTACAGGGGGGATATCGGTCACAGGCAGCTATCCTGGCGCAGCCCGTACGCCCGAGGAGCTTAGAGGGGATCTGGAGAAGGCCTTCTCTCTTATTCCCGGCAAGCATAAGGTGAATCTTCATGCCATCTATGCAGACACGGATGAGCAGGTAGAGCTTGACAAGCTGGAACCGAGACATTACGAGAAGTGGGTGGACTGGGCGAAGCAGCAAGGTCTTGGTCTGGACTTCAACCCGACATGCTTCTCCCATGAGAAGTCGAAGGACGGCTTCACGCTTAGTCATCCTGATCCGGACGTTCGTCGATTCTGGATCGATCACTGCAAGGCAGCCAGACGAATTGGAGCCTACTTCGGTGAACAGCTTGGACAGACTTGTGTGACGAATGTGTGGATTCCAGACGGATTCAAGGATAATCCTGTAGACCGAATTGCGCCTAGGCTGCGGCTGAAGGAGTCATTGGATGAAGTGTTCGCAGAGGAGCTGAATCCTTCATACAATCTGGATGCGGTAGAGAGCAAGCTGTTCGGCCTTGGTTCGGAAGCTTATGTCGTCGGGTCCCATGAGTTCTATATGGGCTATGGCATCCAGAATGACAAGCTGATCTGTCTGGATGCCGGTCATTATCATCCAACGGAAGTGATCTCGAACAAGCTCTCCTCACTCGCCTTATTCACAAGCGGCATCCTGCTGCATGTGAGCCGGCCGATGAGATGGGACAGCGATCATGTCGTGACGCTGGATGATGAGCTCATTGAGATTGGCAGAGAGCTGGTGCGCGGGGAATTGCTTGACAAGACGCATATCGGTCTCGACTTCTTCGACGCGAGCATCAACCGTGTCGCTGCTTGGGTCATAGGGACGCGCAATACACTGAAGGCGCTCCTTCGAGCGATGCTTGACCCGGTTGATGCTCTGCGCAAGGCGGAGCTGGAGGGGGACTATACGACAAGGCTTGCACTGACTGAGGAATTCAAGAGTTATCCATTCGGTGCGATATGGGATTACTATTGTGCGAGAATGGGCGTGCCTGTTCGTGAAGAGTGGCTCGCTGAGGTTCGCGCTTACGAGCAACAAGTCCTTCCCGGACGGTTGACTTAGCGGATAGGGACGGTGCTGACCAGTGACAAGATTAGCTTATGACTTAGGAGCAAGCAGCGGCCGAGCGATACTGGGGCGTCTGGAAGAAGGCCGGATTGTACTGCAGGAGCTTCATCGATTCCCCAATGACCCTGTGCAGGTGGGAGGGAGGCTCCATTGGGATATTCTTCGATTGTTCCATGAGCTGAAGCAAGGGCTGCTGAAGGCGAAGCATGCCGGCATTCAGCTTCAGAGTGTCGGGATCGACACCTGGGGCGTTGACTTCGGAATGGTCAGCGCGGAAGGTGAGCTGCTTGGCAATCCTTATCATTATCGGGACCGTCAGACTGACGATGTCATCGAGAAGCTGCAGCAAGACATCCCGGCCGAGGAGATCTACAGGAGGACAGGAATTCAATTCCAGCCCTTCAATACGATCAATCAGTTGTATGCGATGAAGGGGGCAGGCTCGATTATACTCCGGGAAGCTGAACAGTTCCTGATGATTCCCGCCCTGCTCCGGTACTTCCTGACAGGTGAGCGATACAATGAATTCACGCTCGCCACGACTACACAGCTGTACAACCCTGTTGCAGGAGGATGGGATGAGGAGCTGCTAGGGCGTCTTGGATTGTCGCCAGATTGGTTCAATGAGGTCGTGCAGCCTGGGACACCAGTCGGGGAGCTGCGGGCTTCCCTTAGCGAGGAACTTGGCATTCCAGCAACCCAGGTATACGCGGTAGCGGAGCATGATACCGCTTCAGCAGTAGTGGCTGTGCCCGCTCTGGATCGCTCGTTCGCCTTCCTCAGCTGCGGCACCTGGTCACTCGTCGGCACTGAGGTGGAACAGCCGGTAATCAGCGAGCTGGCGCAGCAGCTGAACTTCACCAATGAAGGCGGCGCTTACGGCACCTATCGGCTCATTAAGAACATTATGGGGCTGTGGATCTTGCAGGAATGCAAGCGTGAGTGGGAGAGAGCAGGCATTGCGAGCTCCTTCGCAGATCTGGTCGTAGAGGCCGAGCAGGCACCGCCTGCTGCAGCGTATATTGATCCGGATGATCCCTTGTTCCTGCATCCAGGAGAGATGACCCCGCGAATTGAACAGTATTGTATCCGGACTGGGCAGCCTGCGCCGAATTCAATCGGTGAGATCGTTCGTTGCATTATTGAGAGCCTCGCATTAAAATACCGATATGCGCTCGAGTTAACCGAGCGGCTGTCCGGCCAAACATTCGCAGGTCTCCATATGGTTGGCGGGGGCATTCATAATCAGCTGCTGTGTAAGTGGACAGCTGGTGCGCTGGGCAAGCCGGTATGGGCAGGCCCTGCCGAGGGCAGTGCGATTGGCAATCTCGTCGTTCAGTGGATTGCTGCTGGCGAGCTTGCAGATATATGGGAAGCTAGACGGGTCATCCGGGATTCATTCCCGATTACGGTCTATGAACCAGAGGATTCCGATACTTGGGAGGACGCCTATGGGCGATTCTGCCGGGTAACGGGACTGTGACGAGAGGCTCAAGGCTGCGGCTCTAGCGGCTGCAGTTCTTGAGCATCTTCTAGGGAAGAAGGGAATGATAGGGGATGCTGGTTGCGGAGCGCTATGAGAAGATCGTGCAGCTCGTAATGGATAGAGGGAGCATTAGAGTATCCGAGCTAAGCGAGCTATGTGAAGTAACCGAGGAGACAATTCGCCGCGATCTTGATCGTCTCGAGCAAGCAGGACGCCTCCGCCGCTCCCATGGCGGAGCGGTGTCGGTGAAGGAGCAGCAAGAGATTCCGTATACGGAGCGGGAAGTCATTCGCGCGGAGGAGAAGAAGCGGATCGCACGGGCTGCAATTAAGCTGATTGCGCCGAAGGAACGGATCTTGCTGGATGCCTCGTCCACTGCCTGGTACATGGCCTCGAGTGTGCCGGATATTCCGCTGACCGTGCTGACCAACTCTATCAAGGTGTCAACTGAACTAAGCCACAAGGAGAAGATTGAGGTCATCTCGACCGGCGGCATTCTTGCGCAGCGATCATTGTCCTTCGTCGGTCCGCTCGCCGAGCGTTCTCTGGATGCGTATCACGTGGATAAGGTGTTCCTATCCTGTAAGGGTGTTCATCTGGAGCGGGGAATCAGCGAATCGAACGAGCTGCAGGCACGAGTGAAGAGCAAGATGATCGGCATGGCCGATGAAGTGATTCTGCTAGTGGATTCCAGCAAGTTCGGCATGCAGGCCTTCACGCATGTTGCAGAGCTGAGCCAGGTTCATACGGTCATTACGGACCGTCGTCTTCCAGAGGCGGTCGCAAGCGAGCTTAGAGAGCGAAGCATTAAGGTTCATATGGTGTAGCGCGGCGGCTGGAATAGCTGCCGGGCTGCCTGCTGGCTCAGCTGGCGGGCATTACAGACGCTGATTCGTGCTGGCGGCTCAGCTGGCGGACATTACTGCTCATTCGTGCTGACGGATTTAGACGGCTAGGCTCGAGATTGCAGGCGAACAGTGAATGGAGAATGGCGTGAGGCGAGCGGCGACAGGCCAATGCTGGATCGAGCCGTTTTTTTTTATACTATCCAACTTGTCTGACAACCTGATATAATATCAGTACTTCCATATGAAAAAAATAGCGAGGTGCAGCTAACGGTGAAGGTGTCCTTATTCATTACATGTCTTAGCGACGCAATCTATCCCCGTGTCGGGGAAGCGATGGTTAGAGTGCTGGCGAAATACGGAGTCGAGCTTCACTTCCCGAAGGTGCAGACCTGCTGCGGGCAGCCAGCCTACAACAGCGGATACTGGAAGGAGGCGCGCGAATCGGCGAGGACGATTCTTGATGCGTTCGAGGACAGCGACTTCGTCCTGTCTCCCTCTGGGTCCTGCACCGGTATGATTCATCATTATCCGAAGCTGTTCGAACAGGATGCGGTTATGCTGGAGCGGTCTGAGCGGCTACAGGCGAAGTCTTATGAATTCACTCAGTTCCTCGTGCGGGTGTTGGGCGTGAAGGATGTTGGGGCAATATTTCCCCATAAGGTGACCTACCATCCCTCCTGTCATGGGAGCCGAATCCTGGGGGTGAAGGATGAACCGCTCCAGCTCATGCAGCATGTGCGGGGGCTGGAGCTGGTTCCTCTGCCTTGGGCGGAGGACTGCTGCGGCTTCGGCGGCACATTCGCAGTCAAGATGGCCGATATTTCCGGGGCAATGGTGACAGAGAAGGTGGATCACGTGCTGGAGACGGAAGCGGAGGTGCTGGTTGGACTTGATATGGCCTGCCTGATGAATATTGCCGGCAACCTGCATTATCGCAGCAAGCCGGTGCGGGTGATGCACCTGGCTGAGCTGCTGGCGGAAGGAGGGGGAGCACGATGAGTGCAGGTGGAACTAAGTCTGCGGCATCTACCGTTAAGAAGCGGGCCGATCTGGCGCTGAATGACGAGTTTCTGCGCAAGGCGGTTCGGTTCACGACGGAGCGTCTGCGCGGCGGGAAGAAGAGAGCAACGGAAGAGCATGGCAATTGGGAGGCATGGCGCGAGCGCGGCCAGCAGATTAGACTGCATACGATTGCTTATCTTGATTATTATTTGAACTTATTTGTCGATAATGCTAGGGCGAATGGGGTTCATGTTCATTTTGCCGAGACGGCTCAGGAGGCTGTTCAGCTCTCTCTAGATATTGCGAAGCAGTGCGGGGCGAGAAGTGTGGTGAAGTCCAAGTCGATGGTGACCGAGGAGCTGCATCTTAATCAGGCACTGGAGTCGATCGGGGTAGAGGCTATCGAGACGGATCTGGGTGAGTATATCATTCAGCTGGCCGGAGAGATGCCATCGCATATCGTCATCCCCGCCATTCATAAGAACCGGTATCAGATCGCGGAGCTGCTGTCGAAGGAAGCGGGCGAGACGCTTGAGGCAGATACGACCATACTCGCGGGCTTCGTGCGTAAGAAGCTAAGGGAGAAGTTCCTGGAGGCGGACATCGGCATGACGGGCTGCAACTTCGCAATAGCGGAGACGGGTTCGATGGTGCTGTTCGAGAATGAAGGGAACGCCAGAATGGTCACGACCGTTCCCCGAACGCAGATTACGCTCATGGGGATGGAACGGATTATTCCGTCCTGGGCCGACCTCGAAGTGATGGCTACCCTCCTGCCCCGCTCGGCAACCGGACAGAAGCTGACCATGTATATGTCGGGCATTACCGGGCCTCGCCGCTCAGAGGATGCGGACGGACCGGATGAGATGCATATCATCATTGTCGACAATGGGCGGTCGCTGCAGCTCGGCGATCCGGAGTTCCAGGAGCTGCTGAATTGCATTCGCTGCGGAGCTTGTCTCAATGCTTGTCCGGTGTACCGCCATATCGGCGGGCATGCTTACGGAAGCACGTACAGCGGACCAATCGGCGCGGTGCTGACCCCGTCCTTGAACAAGAATATTGCGGAGTGGGATGATATCGCCAATGCATCCAGCCTATGCGGGGCTTGCTATGAGGCATGCCCGGTGAAAATTCCGCTGCACGATATGCTCGTCTATCTTCGCCGTCGCAAGGTGGAGAGCGGCCACGGGAACAAGCTGGAGGGGCTCGGTATGCAGGGCTTCGCGAGCGTAATGAACAATGCCAAGGTGATGAATAGTATGGTTCGTCTGGGTAAGCTGGGGCAGAGGCTGATCGTGAGGGATGGCGCGATTCGGACGAAGCTTGGTCCGCTCAAGGGCTGGAACTCTTATCGGGTAACGCCTAGTCTGCCGAACAAGACGTTTCGCCAGCAGTGGGGGACGCTTGAGCAGGAGATACGTGAAGGGCTGAAGCCGATGGACCCGGCCATGAAGCAGCTGATGCAGGATGCAGTGAACAGACGGAGTACTGGAGGCGGACATGAGCATGGGTGACGGGAAGATACGTGTGAAGCGTGAGGAGCAAAGTGAGGAACAGCATGACCCATCTGTTAAGCAGCATGGGGAGTGGCTTGCTAAGCTGGAAGAGACTTCTCGCACGAAGCAGCAAGCCTTCATGAACGGTATTGCCGAGAAGCTAAGGAGGCCGCGGCAGTTAGAGGCTCCTGAACACCCATATCGAGGAGCACCGGACTTCTGGCAGTCATTCGAGTGGACGCTGGATGAGAAGATTGAGCAGTTCACCTCTAACTTTGTGAGCGTCGGCGGCCATGTTGCCAGGCTGGCGGATTGGAATGAGGTACGCGGGTTCATTGCAAGCAAGGCTGAAGAGATGGGCGCCAGGTATGTAATAAGGCAGAATCAGTCTGAGCTTGATGGCTTGGAGCTGGAATCTGCGCTGCCAGAGGTGGAGGTGTCGGTGTGGAACGAGGGGGGCGGAACGTCCATTGATTGGAAGGCGAGAGCGGCTGAGGCGGACTTCGGAATCGTTGTTGCAGACCACGCGGCTGCGTATACCGGCTCTGTTACAGTGCTGTCCTCCAAGGATAAGGGGAGATCGGTCAGCCTGCTGCCCACAGTGCTGATTATTATTGTTCCGATTGAGCGGCTGGTCACGCGGTTGGGCGAGATTTTGGCGCCTCTGGATGAAGGGGGCAGGGAGAAGCTGCCAGCTGGCGTTCACTTCATCACCGGCCCGAGCCGCTCCTCTGACATTGAGAACGATCTGACGATCGGCGTGCATGGACCTGGTATTGTATACGCACTGCTTGTGGGTTAAGCAGCGCAGACAGGAGGAATGCACCTGCGCAGCTTGATTTCAAGCAGGTGCTTGCGTGGTGCTGGGGCCGTGGGGGAGTGTCACTGCGTGCCACCACGCCCGCTGGCTTGCTTGCTTGTATAGGAGGAATGTGCCTATACAAGCTCGTGGGGGATGGCGATTTGAGCTGTAGAGGCGGGATATGTCTTTATTTTCAGCAGCTGACGACGTCTAGATCATTCGATTGTGGTTAGATAGGAACTGGAGAGGACGACTGGAATGGAAGTTACGAAGCTGACAAGGCGTAATCATTATGAAGAGATTACCGAGCAAATTAAGAGTCTCATCCTAGATGGCAAGCTGAAGGTGGGCGATAAGCTGCCATCGACGAAGGAGATGTCGGAGCAATTCGGCGTTGGGCGATCAACAACAAGAGAGGCGCTTAGTGCGCTGAAGGCGATGGGACTCATTGAGATACGTCAAGGAGGAGGCTGCCGTGTCATCAGTCAGTCGGTTAGTGATTCAGTGCTGCCTGAGTTGGAGCTTCAGTCGCTCCGAATGAATCGTCGAACCCTGCTGGAGCTGCTCGAAGCACGGCAGTCGCTCGAAGTGTCGAACGCAGCTATTGCAGCAAGCAAGCGGACGGATGAGGATATTGCAGCATTGAAGGCATTAGTCGATGAGATGGAGAGCTCCGTCGGAGACAATATTGAGGGTGAGCGGACGGACCTGCAATTCCACCTCATGTTGGCCAAGAGCACGCATAACTCCATAATGGCTCATCTGTTCGAGTCCATCATGAATCAGACTGAAGCGGCGATACGCGATGTCCGGAGGGTCGAGATCTATGCGAATCAACTCGTCGCCCAGCAGCTGTACGAGGAGCATCGCGAGATCTACGAGGCCGTCCTTGCAAGTGACGAGGCGCGTGCCGCTGCAACGATGAGGCAGCACCTTCAGCATGTGGAGACCATTCTGATGAAGTATATGTGAGCGGGGCTGGTCCAGCCTCGCTGGATAAGGTGCAGCGGCCGAGGGCAATAGCGCCAGAATCTGGCGTTGCAGCGGCCGGGTTAGGCGGGGCGAGGGCAATAGCGCCAGAATCTGGCGTTGCAGCAGCCGGATTAGGCTGGCCGAGGGCAATAGCGCCAGAATCTGGCGTTGCAGCAGCCGGATGGGGCGGGGCGAGGGCAATAGCGCCAGAATCTGGCGTTGCAGCAGCCGGATGGGGCCGGGCGAGGGCAATAGCGCCAGAATCTGGCGCTGCAGCGGCCGGATGGGGCCGGCTGAGGGCAATAGCGCCAGAATCTGGCGCTGCAGCAGCCGGATGGGGCCGGCCGAGGGCAATAGCGCCAGAATCTGGCGTTGCAGCAGCCGGATGAGGCGGGCCGAGGGCAATAGCGCCAGAATCTGGCGTTGCAGCAGCCGGATGAGGCGGGGCGAGGGCAATAGCGCCAGAATCTGGCGTTGCAGCAGCCGGATGGGGCGGGGCGAGGGCAATAGCGCCAGAATCTGGCGTTGCAGCAGCCGGATGAGGCGGGCCGAGGGCAATAGCGCCAGAATCTGGCGTTGCAGCAGCCGCTGCAGCTCTCGGAGGTAGCTAGTTGGGTTGCAGCATCGGAACGTGATGCTCCAGCCCTCAGAGGTAGCAAGTTAGCTAGTAGGAGGCTGTAGCATCGGAATGTGATGCTGCAGTGCTCAGAGGTAGCAAGTTGGGGTTGTAGCATCGGAATGTGATGCTGCAGCGCTTGGAGGTAGCTAGTAGGAGGCTGTAGCATCGGAATGTGATGCTGCAGTGCTCAGAGGTAGCTAGTTGGAGGTTGCAGCATCGGAATGTGATGCTGCAACGCGAGGAAGCAGCTAGTTGGAGGAGCCCCAATACCGCTGCTGCTTGCCTATACGCTCAAGTCCACCTTCCGGCCTGTTCTTGCGCTCTCAATTGCTCCGAGCACCATGGCCATGCTCTTGATGTTGTCGCGCGAATCGGTCTCGGCGGGCCGTCCTTCCGCCAGCGCAGCGAACATCTCATCCAAGCAGCCGGCATGTCCCGATCGGCCAGTCCAGCTGTACGGCGCCTCGATCCGCTCCGTCTCGAGGTTGAACTTCGCCTCTTGCCCGGCCTTCACCACCTCGGCATAAGGGGCTTCATGACCGTCCCATATCGCGGTGCCTCGCTCGCCTTGAATTCTCCAGCTTGATTCCCAGGACGTATTAGCCCCTTCGGCGCACCAGGATCCCCGGTAGCAGAATACGGAGCCGTCAGACATCTCGAAGATACAGATCGCAGACGCATTGCCGGCATACCACGAGCCTGGAGGGTTGAACTCATGGCAGTAGACGGATACCGGGTCCGCTCCTGTGATGAATCTTGCTTGATCGAAGGTGTGGATAGCCATATCAAGCACTAGCGGGCTGTCCATGAGATCGCGGAAGCCGCCGAAGTGTGCGCCGATGAAGAAGTCAGCTCCGACATAGCCGACGCGGCCGATCTGCTCCAACGCAATCAGCTCGCGAAGCGCTCTAATGTGAGCGATATACCGTCTATTCTGCATAATGGAGTGAGACTTGCCGGTCTCATCGGATATCCGGATGAGCTCTTGCGCCTCGGCAATCGATTCAGACATGGGCTTCTCGCCCATCACGTGACAGCCTAATCTCATGGCAGTAGAGCTCACCTTGAAGTGGCTGGCCGGAATCGTTACGTCGAATACGACGTTCGCTCCCGATTGCTCAATCGCCTCGGCAACATCTTCATAAGCTGCACACGAGATCCCGTGTCTAGCCGCCATCGCCTCTGCGAATTCCTTCTTAATATCAATCAGCGCCACAATCTCGATATCCTCATGCTGCAGTGCATATTCCACCCATGTATTCGCCATCCCGCCGCATCCTGCGATTGCTGCCTTGTACTTGCTCATGGTTGAGAATCACTCCTATGTTGGTATATGATAAGTGCTACAAGCCCATTATATCGCCATGTAAGCCCTTAATCTCTATACAATCTTGGGCAATACCAGTGCAATCTTGTGCAGCAGTCCGACCCTACCAGGAGGCATGATATGACCTATCCTCAAGAGCTTCACGAGATGACTAAGCTAATGGACAGTCACTACCCGGTCAATGTATTCCGCAACAGCGGCCCGGAGGGACGCAAGGACGGCTGCATCTTGGGGCTGCACTGGCATGAGCACTTCGAGCTCATCCTGATGGTCGCTGGAGAAGCGGTGTTCCACATCGACAGCCAGCCCTATGATGCTGTCCCAGGCGATATCCTCATCGTTCCGGCAGGCGGCCTGCATGTCGGCTACAGCACCAGCAACGCGGCAATTGAATATGTGTCCGTCGTCTTCAATCCATCCTTGCTCAGCCCGATCACACCAGATCCCGTGCATGCTGAGTATATGATGCCATACCTAGAGGGATCCACGCACTTCCCGGTCAAGCTGCCAGCAGCCGATCTCTCCAGCGGAGCCGCTCGCCACATTCTGGAGCAAGCCATCTCAGAGTTCGAAGCGAAGAAGAGAGCGTACCAGATTGCTGTCAGAACCTATCTCTATCTGCTCTTGACTCAGCTGTCCAGACAATTCCTGCCGGAGAGCAGGGGGATTGCCTCCAGAGCCGCCTTTGCTAAGAACAGCGACCGGTTCAAGCCATTAATTCGTTACGTGGAGAGCCGCTATGCTGACAAGCTGACGATTGGGGAAGCGGCGAAGATGGTGAACATGAACCCTTATCACTTTTGCAAAAGCTTCAAGAAGTTGACCGGCAGCACCTTCATTGAATTCGTGAATCGGCATCGCATGCTAGCGGCGGAGAGGCTGCTGGTGGAGAGCGACCACACCATTACGGAGATCGCGGAGCAGGTGGGCTGCGGCAATCCGAATTACTTCACGAAGATGTTCAAGCAGTTCAAGGGAATACCGCCTTCACAAGTAAGAAGAGGGACATGTGTGCCAGAGTAAGCGGCCATAGCTATTAATTGAAGTCAAAAGAGGGCTAAGCCATGCAGCATGGCTTAGCCCTCTTGCTCTATCCCTATCCTTCAGGAATTTGCTCTATCCCTATCCCTCAGGAATTTGCTCTATCCCTATAGCTCAGGAATATGAATCTCGACCTCGCGGCGGCTCGCAGCTGAGCGCAGCACCCCGTCGATAATCGCTTGGTTGTACAGAATATCCGCTCCAGGTATAGGGGCGGGCTTACCGTCCCTAATGGCAGCGACGAAGTCATGCACCTTCGCTTCGAACAGGTTGATTCCGTGCTGAGCAACGGGGATCGGGCTCTCTGTATGATGGCCGAGCACATCATGGAACAGGGTAATGCTGCCCACGCTGCCATCCCATACGCCGCTCCAAGGCCCGCTGCCTGCCGGAGTAATCTTCAGTCCAGCATCCGTACCGAGGAACATCGTAGCTCCGAGCGTATCCATATGCATCGCCCACGAGATCTTATAGTTCAGGACGATGTCGCCCTCTAATCGAATCATCGCGACACCGAAGTCCTCTACATTGAACTTGTCGGCTTCGCTATGATACTTCGGATTCGTACCGAAGTAGTTGGACGTATAGGCCGACACCGTCAGCGGCTTCGGATAGCCGAGCGCGCTGAGCGCCATATCCAGAGAGTAGCAGCCAATATCGGCCATCGCACCGGCACCGGCCAGCTCTTGGCGGATGAAGGTTCCTCCAGGCATGCCGCGTCTTCTCCCGCCGCCCGTCTCCACGAAGTAGACCTTGCCGAGCTGGCCCGTCTGCACGAGGTCCCGAATCGTCTTCATATTAGGGTCATAGCGAGGCTGGAAGCCGACAGACAGCATGCGGTCACTCTGCTGCGACGCAGCGACCATATCTACCGCTTGCTCCAGAGTGACGGACATCGGCTTCTCCACGAGCACATGCTTCCCGGCGTTCAAGGCATCGACCGACGTCTCGTAATGGGCGAAGTTAGGCGTACATACACTGACTCCGTCCAGGTCAAGCTCGAGCAGCTTCCGATGATCCTCGAACGCTAAGGCGAATCCGAGCTGCTCCTGCTCGATGAATTGCTTGGCTCTTCCTGGCACGACGTCGGCGACGGCGACAATCTCCACGCCAATCATTGTCTTGTAAGCTGCCGCATGCGCTCGGGCGATGCCTCCGCTGCCGATAATTCCCACTCTAATGATGTCTGACACGATATGACCTCCTGGTTGCTACTTCATCTCTCGATACTGCTTCGGGGTAAGGCCTAGCTTTTTTTTGAACACATAATACAGATAGTTGCCGCTGGTATAGCCGTGCTGCAGGGCGATCTCCTCGATCGGTTCATTCGTCCGCCTTAGATGGCTGCATACATGGGCGAGCCGAATCGACTCCATATACTCACTGAAGGACAGTCCGCCGCATTCTCGGAAAATACGCTGAAGCTGCCGGCCGCTCACTTGAATCCGTTCCGCGACGCTCTCCAGCGTAAGTGCATCGGTGTAGTTGTCCTGGATATATTGGGTAGCCATCTGATAGCGGTGGTGGCCCATATCGCGCTCGGGGAGCGGAAGCTCAGCTTCATTCGGCTTGTAGGCTCTGACCGCCCGGCTCATAATCTGAATAACCGCATGGCGGTAGGCGGAGTAGAATGCCGGATCGTTCTGAAGCCAAGCGCGGTAAGCGAAGACGAAGTAATCCATCGCATGATGGAGGTCTTCGGCCGGATGCAGCGGCATCTCACGAAGGCCTGTCATACACAGCTCCGCCTCACGATACTCGGCCCCTTGCCCCCAGTTCTCCCTAGCTTGATCATCAGAGCCAAGAGCTTCCTCCAGCTCGACGATATCCACATGCAGACACAGCTCATCCATAGCTACTTCGCTATCAGCCTCTTGATAGTGGAGGACGCCTGGACCCGTCAGATAGAACATGCCCGCCTCCAGGCTGTACTCTTGCTTCTCGATGATAACCTTGCCCTTGCCGCTCGGAATGAAGTGGAATTCATACTCCGAATGCTTGTGGAATCCGACCATCCGTCCAGGGGGGAAGGAGGTCAGATGGCAGTGGAGAATGCGGATGCCGAATCTGCCCCAGCGGAAGGAGAGGTCGAGCCGGTCAAGCGCAGCCGGCCGATCTTCCATAATAGACAATCCTGCGGCCGCTATCTTCGGCTTCATGCTTCCAGTTCGTTCAAGTTCACAGCGCGTCCATGCTTCGCAGACAGATTCGCGGCTTCCATCAGACGCGTGAGCTCAAGCGCCAGCGCAATATTGTCATCCCCTGTCGTATTGTCGTTCACATGGTTCACCCACTGATCGAATGCGCCTGGAATGGAGTCTGGTACAGGCAGCTCCACCCAGCCTTGGGAGCTTGCTTCAATTAGGTTGCTGCGAACGAGCAGCTTATCCTCTGGCGTGCCGTACAGCAGGGAGCCTTCGGTCCCGTGAATCTCAATGGCGAATGGTGAATGAGCCGTTACGAAGCCAGCTTCCACGACGCCTACAGCGCCGTTCTCATAGCGAAGGACAGCAACCGCATTGTCTTCCACTTCCTTGCCTGTCACATATCCATAGTTAGCTGTAACGCTTACAGGCTCACCGAGGAACAGACGAGTCAAGTACATCGGATGGCATCCAAGATCGATCAGGGCTCCGCCTTGGCATTGCTCAGCATTGTAGAAGTGCTCAGGCAGCCAGCCGGCAAGCGCGCCGTTATGGGACAGCCTCACTCGAACTTGTGTCAGGTTGCCTAGCAGCTTCTTATCCAGCACGTCCTTCACCGCAAGCGTATATCCATGATTCAAGCGCGGCAGGGATACCGTCAGCTTCACGCCCGCTTCATTAACCGCTGCAAGGATCTCATTCGCTTCACGGAGCGTAGCCGCAACAACCTTCTCGGTGAAAATATGCTTGCCAGCTCTAGCTGCCTTAATCATCACTTCATGATGAAGATTCGTCGGCGTATCGACGATGACGCCGTTGATCTCATCATTCGCCAGCAGCTCATCAAGCGACTCATAATAACGGACACCGCGTTCCTTCGCTTCTCTCTGTCCGCGGTCAGCGAGCTCATCCCAGATTGCGACAATCTCAGTGCCTGGATGCTCGTTCGCTTCTCTTGCATAATCACCTGCGTGTACGTGCCAGAAGCTTAACATCGCTACCTTAATCATGAATATAATCTTCCTCTCTAGGCTTCAATAATACGACATGACTATAAAGTAACATAATCTCGTAGGTATTAATATTATAATTAAGTGACAACAGAATTCAGAAATTACGACATGATATTATCGATTCTTCGTTGGGAAGTAGCGCAGTGGATCGGCAAGGACGTACAGCCTGGCATCCTCCGGGATCGCGTCATCAAGACGGCTGTTGATTCCCATATCGCTCCGGTCGGCGATGAGGGTCGCTCCCTGCTTCAGGAGAGCATCGAAGGCCTCTCTGTATGTGCTCCAGCCGGGCTCTATATTCACCTCGATGACCTCATAGCCATGCTGGCGGCTGAGCAGTTGATGAATAAGGTCATTGTTGCCCTCACCCAGCGCTGACCGTACCGCGAGCCTCGACACCGCATCATGTGAGAGAATGAAGTCATTCACCTGCACATGCCGGAAGCTCGGAATATGCTTCTCCAGCATAATCTCTACTGTCGTATGTACGTTCGGGGCTGCTCGCTCAACAGATGAGGCGATGAGGAGCGACTTGCCGTCTACGAGCGAGGAATCATCGATGCTCCCATCTGCGAAAATAATAGCCGAGCTGGCTGTCGTGATGCTGGCTTGCTCCAATACGTCCTCTGAGGCAGCATCGCCGCTCACAAAATGTACTCTTGGATGATCAAAGGGATGCTTCTCGCCATGATCAATAATAAGGATGTCTGCTTGTGAGGAAGAGGAGAGTATCTCTTCCACTGCCAGCTTCGTCTTCGTGCTCCAATTGATTACGATAATATGTCCTTGCCCTCCGTACTTCAACTTGCCTGACCCCCTTCTTCGCTGCAGCTCGGCAGCGGCATCAATAATCTTGCCAATTAGTAGACTGAGCAGGCCGATCCCGAACACATAGAGCAGCATGGCCAGTCCCTTGCCCGCTGGTGTCACCGGATAGTAATCACCGTAGCCGACCGTAGCGATTGTCGTCATTACCCACCACATCGCATTGAACCAATTGCCGAACGTATCCGGCTCGAGGAGATAAGCAGCGGTCGAGCTTACGGCAACGAGCAGCACGGTGTTAATGAGCAGCAGATAGGTGCTCTGCCGCAGCAGCTTGTGGGACAAGCGTATTAGAAAATGCACATCTTATCCTCCCATTCCTACTTCTATTTGCATACAATATATCAGATTATGATAGGAAGGAGTGAGTGTTTTGCCGTTCTTTTTTATTGGTGCCGCATCCGCATTTTTCGGTTCCATGATTACATTTGCATTCGGTATGTGGATGGAGTCTATGACGTTCCTGATGGTAGCTATGGGTACGGACTATGTCACGGGGGTCGCTGCCTCCATTAAGGAGGGGAAGGGGCTGAACAGTTCCTTCGGGGCATGGGGCATTGCACGCAAGGGGCTGATGCTGCTAGTCATACTGGTTGCCCATCGCATTGATATATTGCTGGACGTGTCGAACAATATGACGATGGGCGCAGCCATCTACTTCTATATTGCTAACGAATTAATCTCCATCACCGAGAATTACGGGAGGCTGGGTCTGCCGCTGCCCGAGCAGCTGCGCCGGATGATTGAGGTTCTGCAAGATAAGAATAGAGATTAGTGCCTTGGCGGAATTTAACTTGCATGGACGAGCCGCCTCCCGTTATAATAAGAACAAATGTTCTGTTATGGAGGGTCGGCTATGGCCACTAGCAAGGAAGAGAGCTTAACTGCGGTTAAGAATAAGGAGGGTTCATCCGGACACCCGCCCATTCAGACGGAGGAAGAGCTTGCGCTTGTGAAGCGGTATATGCTGCTGGGCATCGTCATGAGAATTCTGGACCATGATATCCGGGCAATGGGCTCAGCTTCTATGAAGCTTCCTAGATTGTACGAGTCGATTCTGCGAGGTATCCAGGATCGAGTGCTGCTTGAGCTGGCGGCTATCCGCAGGCAGTTCCGCGAGGCAGGAATTAAGGTATATGAGGAGGAGCGGGGTACGGAAGGGCTCGGAGCCCAGTATATATGCCGAGGCTACCATCACCGTTTCTTTATGCTGTGGTCATTCGTACGAGCGGAATCGGAGCGGCTGCTGAAGCAGTTTTTGTCTCCATAAGTTCATACAATGTTCATGGTTTTGTCATATAAGCCAAAAAAATTTCCATCATTCTGCAGTTTAAGGTTGAGAACTCTGGACGATCTTATGTAATATAGAAAATAGACATTTTGATCGTAAAGGGGAGCACGTAGTTATGCAAAAGTGGATTATGTTTATCGTTTTTTCAGCAGCATCGCTGCTAGCGGTGTACCTGCTGACAGCAGGTCTGCCAGAGAAGCCCGTTGATGAGTCAGCAGCGCTTCCTGAAGGCACTACCTTGCTTAAGGTAGAAGCTTCCAATGACTTCGTATTTGACCAAGAGGAATATAAGGTGAAGGCCGGCGAGACGGTAAGAATGGTGCTTAAGAACACGAGCGGCATTCATGGCCTTGCTATTCAAGACTTAGGCGTTGAACTGACGGCAGAGGCTAATCAAGTAGATATCGAGATTAAGCCGGAGCAAGCCGGCAAGGTATATGAGATGGTCTGCTCCATTCCATGCGGTGCTGGACATACGACAATGAAGGCGAAGCTTGTAGTCGAAGCGGCCTAGACAAGAGGTCAACATAGACGAGGAAGGAGCCGATTAGGCTCCTTTTTTTTTGCCGATATTCGCATGATCAGGCCTCGTTCCTTGCCCGTCTGCGGTTCGCTGCAATGAAGCGATCGGCAATATAACCAATTAGAGCATAGCTGATGACGGTCAATACGTACATCCAGAGGACGCTAACCTCATGAATATCTACGAATAAGTCCGCAATCCAGGCGGGGATGCTGAACATGAAGAAGACGAAGTTATGGGGGTCGTAGCCTGTGTAATTATAGAGACAGAGGGCAAGCCCGAACAGGGCTGCTGCAATGGTTACGGTATAGCGCATGTCGTTGCCGACCTCCTTGGTCTATGAGAAGATTGCTCTAATGCGACAGCTTAGGTTATTATGTGACAAAAGGGTGCTCGTCATTCGGACAAGCATCTCATGATAAGGGGAGACTAGGACATGATTACTCATATCGTATGCTTCAAGCTAAAGGATGGGAGCGCGGAGAGTGTAGCACGCACAGCACAGGTTCTTCGCGACATGGAAGGCCAGATTGAAGAACTGAAGTCCATTGAAGTAGGAATAGATGTCCTGCACTCCGAGCGCTCTTATGATATTGCTCTCGTGACGAAGTTCGAATCGATGGAAGCTCTTGAAGCTTACCAGGTACATCCGGTTCATAAGAAAGTAATCGAGCATATGAGCCAAGTACGCGAGGCTTCAGTCAGCGTTGATTACGTAAGTTAGAAGGAGAAGAAGTTCATGCGTGACGTATATGAGATGCTGACTTATCTGCTGGTTGTCATTATTAGCAGCATAGTCATGGTTGCCTGGCTGAAGCGCAAGGCCAAGAAGAAGAATGTGAAAGCAGGAAAATAGCATGTACTATGTAAATCAAGAACAGCTGGCTGTAAGGCTGCAGGTGCTGCCGGAGCTTGCAGCAGCGCTGGATATGATCAGCGCTAGCTGGCAAGGAACGCTGCTTGAGGGTCTGGCTCAGGAGAGGGCGCTGCATCTGGCTCTGGAGACCGTCACAGATGTTGGAAGCTTCCTCATTGACGGATTCATCATGCGGGATGCGAGCAGCTACGAGGACATTATAGATATTATTGCTTCAGAGGGAGTCTTCTCAGCGGAAGAGCTTCCTATGCTGCTGCAGCTCGTTAAGCTGCGCAAGCCGCTCGTTCAAGATTATTACGAATGGCCACGGAGTGAGCTGCATCCCCTCTCACTGGAGCTTCCGAAGCGGCTGCTGTCCTTCAAGCAGGCAGTAGAAGCTTACCTTGCGAGAGAGCTGGAATAGTCGTTACAGGTGTTGATTAGGTGTTGATAACCTTCCTTATAGGCAGGGGATCAACACCTTTTTCGTATTATCGTGTCAGGAGAGATAGAAATATATGCTTCGGTTGTGTCAAGACAAGCCCATGCTGCTTATACTGTCAGTACGAACTGGGCGTTAGCCCGGGTAATCCATTCAGGAAGGCAGGAGGAATGGCACATGATTGCAGCATGGAGCGCCGCAGTGATTGCAGCAGCCGTAGTTATCCTTGTCATCGGCGTACTGCTGGGCATTAGAGGAGCGATGAACAAGCTGACCACCATGCAGGCAGGTGTGGATGAGCTTGGGCAAGAGCTAATGGGGCTTGCGGCTGAGGTGAGAGCGGTCCTCGTTCCTGCCAGTCAGACGCTGCAGGCGGCAAGCCGTCAGCTCGGAGCTACGGGAAGGTTGTTCGATGCAGCGGGTCAGATAGGTGAAGCCATTGAGCATACGACCTCAGCTGTTCATCATGTAACCGGTGCGATCTCGAAGGCAGCAGCCAAGTACTCCGAACGATCTGTCGCTAAGCTCGAGGAGACGATGGATTGGGCTGAGCTTGGAATTGCTGCATGGCAGCTATGGCATGCTCGCCGGCAAGCATCAGGGGCCGTCTCCCGTTCCTCCGAATGGAGTTCACAGGGTGAAGGGCAATCTAATAGCAGAAGGAATGAAGGGAGCGAATGATGATGGCTAACCGTAACAAGTCGACCGGCTTTCTGTTAGGCGCATTGGCTGGAGGAATTATTGGTTCTGTAACGGCGCTGCTGTTAGCGCCTAAGGCGGGCAAGGAGCTTCGTCAGGATCTGGCAGACACGACAGGCAAGGCTCGTGAGACGACGACAAGGATAGCAGGAGAAGCTCGTGCTGCGAGCAGCCGAATAGCGAAGGAAGTGAGCGAGAGAGCCGTTCATCTTGCTGGCAGAGCTAAGGATGCAGCAGGCAGCGTGGCGGAGAGTGTGAAGGGCTGGCGTGAGGCTGTGAAGCCTGAACAAGATGAAGAGATTCAACTGCAGGAGGCATCCGAGCTGCCGCAGATTGTGGAAGCGAAGGAAGCTGCGGTAGACAGAGAGCTTCAATCCATTAATAGATAAGCTGCATGCTGGTTGATAACAAGCCGGGCTGAATCCTTTTGGGGTGCAGCTCGGCTTTGTGCCTTGTATGGCAAGCACCCGTTTCTTGAACCTTGTCCCTAATTGCGTTAAGATGTAGGTACCTTTTCGAACCTATGTTCATATGCTATTTTGGTCGAAGCTGGAGAAATTTGCTTAAGGAAAGCGGTGTGTTTGTGCAGCAACCGATTGCGATACTAGATTCAGGCGTAGGCGGGCTTACAGTCGCTAGAGAAGTCATGCGCCAACTGCCGCGTGAGAAAATTATTTATTTCGGGGATACAGAACGTACGCCTTACGGACCAAGGCCGGCTGAGGAAGTTGTTCGATTTACCCGTGAGATCGTCGATTATCTTGTTCAATTCGGACCGAAAATGATTGTCATCGCTTGCAACACAGCGACAGCGGTTGCTCTGGAGGATATTCGTTCTCGGCTGAACATTCCTGTCATTGGAGTCATTAACCCTGGTGCTCGGGCAGCCATTGGCCGTTCCACTACAGGTCAGATTGGTGTAATTGGAACAGAGGGGACGATTCGCAGCGGCGCCTATGAGCAGGCCTTGCGTCAGCTTAATCCCCATGTACGTGTCATCAGTGAAGCATGTCCGCTGTTCGTTCCATTAGTCGAGCAGGGCAACTTCAGATCGAACGAGACCCGTGAAGCGGTCTATCAGTCCATCGGACATATGAGGAGCTACTCACTCGATACCCTTATCCTTGGCTGTACCCATTATCCATTCCTAGTGGACTTAATATCCGAAGTGATGGGACCGCAGGTGATGCTAATCAGCTCGGCGGATGAGACGGCAAGGGAGATTAGCGCGATTCTTCATAATGAGGGCAAGCTGTCACGTGGAGATGAGCTTCCCGTCCACCAGTTCTTCTGCAGCGGACAGCCTACCATGTTCAAGTCGATCGCACAGCAATGGCTGGGTGAGCAGATCGAGCTTACTCCTGTCGTATGGCAAGTTCCGAAGATCGGATAAGCAGGAGACCTGCCAAGCTTAAGACGAGAGCAGCCGAATTCCTAAGGAGGAATTCGGCTGCTCTATTGTTGTCATGGAGCGACCTGCTTCCTGCATACAGTGATAGGAACTGTAGGGAATAGGGAGGATGGCAGCTATGAATCTCATGAACGATCAAGCAACTTCCAGCCGCAGGCTGGAAGGGGGGCAGGCTGCTGGAATGGTCGAAGCAGCAGCTTACGGACCTGCTGAGCTTAGCCGGAATCTGCGGCAGCTGCAGCAGTACTATCCTTGCTTAGAGATGCGATCAATCGGCAGAAGCGTGCTTGGCAAGAAGCTATGGGCCGTCACCTTCGGCAGGGGCAGCCGGGCGATTCATGTGAATGCGGCTTGCCACGCCAATGAATGGATCACTTCGCTCCTCCTGATGCGGTTCCTCGAGGACTTAGGTCAAGCTTATACACAGGGGGGCAAGCTGCGCGGTACGAGCGTGAAGGAGTTATACGAGGAAGTAACGCTGTGGGCCGTGCCCATGGTCAATCCCGACGGGGTTGAACTGGTCGTGGACGGGCTGCAGGAGCATCACCCTTACTATGAGCAGCTGCTGCAATGGAATTATGGGTCGGCACAGTTCCGCAGGTGGAAGGCTAATGCACGGGGAGTGGATCTCAATGACCAGTTCCCTGCTCATTGGGAGGAGGAGTGCCGCCGCCGGGGAACCGAAGGGCCGGGCCCGCGTGACTATCCAGGGGAGTCGCCTCTCAGCGAACCGGAAGCGCAATCCCTTGCGGCGTTAACGCGAACGATACCGTTCGAGCTCGTCGTCGCTCTCCATACCCAAGGGCAGGAGATCTACTGGAATTACCGGGACTGCGAGCCTCCGGAAGCGGAGAGCCTTGCCCGCAGGTTGGGTAATGTCAGCGGCTACAAGCCCGTCAAGCTGACTGGAAGCGATGCCGGCTACAAGGATTGGTTCATCCAGCAGTTCAGGAAGCCTGGCTTCACCGTCGAAGCGGGATATGGCGTGAATCCGCTCTCTCTCAGCCGCTTCGAAGAGATCTATGATGAAGTGCAGGCTCTGCTCGTAGAGGTGCTCCGCTGTCATCGCGGGGACAATATGGTATAATACGAGCATAAGTCAGACTTAAGGAGTGGATGTCATCATGCGCAAGCTGCTGTCTCTCAGACATTGGAAGCATCTCTTCGTGAGGATCGGGCAGCTGCTGGTCTCCAAGCAGGTATCTCTAGGAGATAAGCTGCTATTCCTCATTCCAGTGGGCTTATATTGGATTCTGCCGGATGTGCTGCCGTATCTTCCGATTGATGATATTGCCGTCACGATGGTTGCGGCTGAATGGTTCGCCCGCCGGACGGAGCGGAAGTATCGGCTTCCGACTAAGCTGAACTAGAGGTTGAAGTTCTGCTCTCCATTCTATAGAATGATATAGATTACTGCCATTGCCGCCGAGGGCGGTCTATTTTACAATACAAGGAGTTGTCGTTATGAACTGCAAGATCTCACGCAATGCGGCCAAGGAATTGAAGCTTGAGCTGGACAAGCCGGAGAACGAAGGCAAGCTGCTTCGGGTATACGTTACTCACTCCCATGGAGACCATGCACACTACGGTCTAGGCATTGACGTGCCTTCCGAGAAGGATGTTGTCGTATCCACGGACAAGGAGATTGATGTCATACTAGAGCAAGGCAATGAATTCCTTGACGGCATTCGAATCGATTATTTCTACACCCCTGAAGAGGGCTTCGTAATTACGAATCCGGCTAAGGGCAATCACGGCGACCACTAAGCAAGCAGCTAGCAATGGAGCCATAATGGGAGAGTAGCACACATGGCTAACGATATTCGAATATGCGACAAGTGCAAGCATACTCGTGTGAAGACGATGCTGACGAAGCTGAGTAAGATTGCACCGGACACCGAGGTTAAGGTAGGCTGCAAGTCGTATTGCGGGCCATGCTCACGCTTCGCCTTCGTGTTCATTAACGGAAGATACGTTACGGCGCCGACGGAGGACGAAGTCATCGAGAAGGCCAGCAAGTACGTGAAGAAGTAAGGCGATAGCCTTATAGGATAAGACTCTGGAGATGTCAAGCAATCTCTGAGTCTTTTTTTATCGTTAGAGAGGGAGGGAGCGGAGCTTCCATGCAGTTAACCAGACGTTACTACTCGGCAGGCCTCGTGCTGGCCGTCGTCTTCATCCTATTGGCAGAGCTGCTCTGGCTGCCTGATCCTCTCCGGCTGGGCGGCATGCGATGGATAGAAGTCATTAATGGACTGACGTATGCGGCAGCGGCTGTTCCTCTGCTGTGGGCAATCGGCGCAGCAAGGGGACTGACGCGGGCTGAGCGCAGCAGACAAGCCCTTCGATATCGGCGCGCACGATGGTATCGGGCCATTATCGGAGTAAGAATAACAGTATTCGTGCTCAGCTTGGCTGCTGCGATTACAATCCTTGCGGTACCTAAGCTGCTGCTCCTCCTGTTCGTCCTGATCTGTGCTGGCGTCCTGTTCCTGTTCGCAGATATGATTCTAACGGAGACTGCATGGCTGAGGAGAGAGAAGCAGCGGTTCATGCCGAAGAGAAGTCTAACGACGCTGCTCATGACGGGGCTCCTGCTGCTGCTGCTGCTCTGTCCTACGGACTATGAGGTGAAGTACCCAGGACTGACGATGAATCTGAGTCATTATGCGGCGGTAGAGGGAGGGAGCCCGAGCAGCTCCATTGACGGAGTACTCGTGTTCGTGCGAACCGCCTTCCCCGTAGATTGGCTCTATACGGCGATATTCCCTCATTATGAGCTGCACAAGATTGAGGTGGAGCGTACCCCGCTTGATGTCGCCTATGCCCAGGTGTCGGCGATGAAGTCCGATGCGAATGAAGCAGCCAGCGCGATTGCCATGCAGAGAGCTGGGCTCGGGCGCGGCGTGAAGCTCGCTGGTGTAAGAGTGATGTCCGTCCTGCTGAATGCCCCTGCAGCGGGTCTGCTTCGTCCAGATGATCAGATTACCCGGCTGGAAGGGCGAAGCATAACTTCGCTGAAGGATGTGGCAGCAGTGATGGAGGAGGTTGAGCCGGGACAGACGGTTAATGTGCAGGTGAAGAGAGACGGTCTCAGCCTGCAGGTAGCTGTCACCACTCGGGCTGCGAGTACGGACCCGCTCCGTCCAGTCTTGGGAATCACCATTCAGAATGATTATACATATGACATTCCGCGGGAAGTGCAGTACAAGTCCTATATTGCCCATATTGGAGGCCCTTCGCATGGAGCGATGCTGACACTGGCTCTGCTGGATCAACTGACACCCGGCGGCATCACGGGAGGTATCCCAATTGCCGGTACGGGCACGATAGAGCCGGATGGCCGTATTGGAGAGGTCGGAGGGGTGCGGCAGAAGGCCTATACCGTCAGCCGAACGAAGGCCGAGGTGTTCTTCGTACCCGCGAGTGAAGAAGGAGAGGCTCGCATAGGGGCCCCTAATCTGAATATTGTGCCTGTTCGTACAGTGGAAGATATGCTGAAGTGGCTGGAGCAGCACAAGAAGGACTAGAATGAATGAATAAAACCTCCCGTGTTACAAGATGCCCGCGAACGGACACTTGTAACACCAGGAGGTTTTATTTATTTCTTACCGGCAGCCTTAGCTGCTTCCTTATTAAAGTCAGCGATCAAGTTATGGGTCACTAACCGGTCTGACATATTAAGCTCGTCTCGGGCAGTCTGGACGTACGGCAGACATTGATTCACATCACCAATCGCATTCTTGGCAATGTCCCAGCACTTGCCGTTCTCCGGAACGCCGTCAGCGGATGGGAAGTAATAGATCTTCCCGTTCGTGAATGCGCCGCTGCGGATGACGACCAGCTTGCTGTCGACAGGCTTGTCGGTAACGAGCGGAAGACCGGCCAAGTGCTGCTTCGACGTGTCTACGCCAAGCAAGTGAAGAATCGTCGGCGTGACATCAATCTGGCCGCCTGCTTGCTCATGTACACCAGCAGCAGCGTTGTCCGGCAGATGAACGAGGAATGGAACTTGCTTCAATATCCGATCTCTCTCCACTTCGCTCAGCGGCTTGCCCAGGAACTTCTCATAGACCGGCCAATCCTTGTAGGAGTTGTCGTGATCCCCATAGAGCAGGAAGATTGACTTATCCCACAGTCCTTCAGCCTTGAGCTGCTCTACCAGTGCGCCTAGAGAAGCATCTACATAGTGAATCGACTGCAGATAATCACCGAAGATCGTCCCCTTGAACTCCCCGACATCGAGTGTCTGATAGCTCGCCGGCATTGTGAACGGGTGATGACTGGACAGCGTGATTAAGAAGGAATAGAAGGGCTGCTGCTGCTCCTTCATGACATCGACGGACTGGCGGAAGAAGGACTTGTCGCCAAGCGACCAGCCAACTGGCTCGTCAATGGTGAAGTGCTTCTTGCTGTAGAACGTATCGTACTTCATATTCTCGTACATCGTATTGCGGTTCCAGAATCCGCCTTCATAGGCATGGAACACAGAAGTGCTGTAGCCCTCAGACTTCAGCGTCTTAGGCAGACAATCGAATGTGTTCTGAGCATATTGGATGAAGACAGATCCATTCGTCAGCGGCTGCAGCGAGCAGTTCGCGAGGAAGTCAGCATCCGATGTTCTTCCTTGAGCCGCTTGGTGGTGGAAGTTGTTGAAGTACGCACTCTCGGCTGCGAGCTTGTCGAAGTTCGGCGTAATCTTCTGCCCGCCAATGGACTTGCCGATCATGAAGTTCTGGAAGGCTTCAGCTTGAATCATAATGACATTGCTGACTTCATAGGCGCCGAAGAAGCTGTCACTCTGAAGTCCCTTGCGGACTCCGCCAAGCGACTCGGACCATTGCTTCGTCTGGGCGATCTGCTCGTCAGACAGCTTGTTGTCATTCAGCCAGTTCTGATTCGCGTAACGATAGATATCATACCCGTGGAAGCCTAGCACACCTGTCACATTGTAGAGAGACAGATTCCACCAGTTACCAGTGAATACGGCGCCGCCGCCGGAGCGCTTCACTTCGTTGATATGTCCGAATACGAGGTTGGACCCTACGACGAAGAGAATGACACTTAATGAGATTCGAAGCACAGCCTTGCGCCATAGCGGCGTCCGGCTCGCTGTTGTCTCCCTCAGATCATGCCGGCCGAGCCAGATCGCATAGACGGCGAACGGAATGATGAACGGCCAATCCGCCATCAAGACGAAGTCCTTCGCACTAATGAGTGTGGAGATACTGCCTCCCAGCGAATCAATCTGACTGGCTTGCATGAGGACTGGGACGGAGATGAGATCTTGGAAGTAACGGTAATAGATGAGATCGGAATAGAGGACTAACGTCAGCAGCACATCAAGGACGACCAGCGCTACGATTCGGCCTCGTGTAGGGAGCCAGATCGTCCAGAAGCAGATGAGTGCGATCGTTCCTACAGCCACAATCATATCGTCCATATTCATTCTCATGTTCTTCACATTAATAAATCGATCGAATAGATATAACTTCATCATCATTGCAGCAAAGAATAATAACACGTCTGCAGCCATCAGTCGCTGAGTAAGACGCAACGAGAGACGCATGCTGCTGCGTGCGAGTTGCAGCGGTCCTGACATAAGAGCATGTTCCTTTCTGTTTACAAAAAATATAAAAAAGAGTACCTTTCTCATTATAGGGGGCACAGACCTATAATTCAAACGAAAAGCTGGTATAAGAATGTAACATTCTCATACCAGCTTGTGGAAATGGCTATTGGGCTTACTTCCGGGGAGGAAGAGGGCCGAAAAATTGGTAGTATTGACACTCTATGCGTCCGTTGAAGAGCTTGCGCTTCTTGTCTGCCTTGCGTCCGAAGTAATGCTCCAGCGACTTGGCAGGGGAGAAGGCGAAGAAGGACCACGTCGGCAAGTAATGGGCGGCCAGTCCGAGCTGTCTAAGCACCAGGTCCGCTTCATCCTCATCGCCAAGACGCTCTCCGTAAGGCGGATTCGTAATGATACATCCGTAATCGCCTTCCGGCCGAACCTTCGCAACCGGCATGACTCGCAGCTTAATATCCTTGGCGAAGCCGGCCTTCTTCACGGCAGCCTCCGCTATCTCAATAGCATAAGGATCGATGTCAGAGCCGGTAATCTCCAGCGGAATATCGTCCTTCACCGAATCATAAGCTTCCTCTCTCGCCTCGTCCCACAGCTCGTCCGGCACGAGCGGCCAGCCTTCGCTGTTGAAGCTGCGACGCAGGCCCGGTGCGATGTTCCAAGCAATCATGGCTGCTTCAATCGGTATCGTCGCTGATCCGCAGAACGGATCATACAGCGGCCGTTCAGGGCTCCACCTGCTGAGCTGAATAAGGGCCGCGGCCATCGTCTCCTTAATTGGCGCCTCCGTGACGAGCTTCCGGTAGCCGCGCTTATGAAGCCCAGGGCCAGTAGTATCCAGTGTGATGAGTGCGCGGTCATTCAGCATCGATACCTCGATGACATAACGTCCGCCGTCCTCCGGGAACCATTCCGTATGGTACTGCTCCTTCATCTTCTCTACAACAGCCTTCTTGACGATCTTCTGACAAGCCGGGACACTCGACAGGAGCGACTTGTGGGACCGTCCCTCCACCGGGAACTCGCCGTCTCCTGGAATGAAGGAAGGCCAGTCAATCGCCTTCGTCCCTTCGAACAGCTCATCGAAGGTCGTAGCCGGGAACTCTCCCATCTTAATAAGAATCCGGTCTGACGTTCTGAGCCATAGATTCGTACGGCATATATCGGCAGGCCCTCCTGTGAAGATGACGCGTCCGTTCTCTACAATCAGGTCCTCATAGCCTAATTCCTTCAGTTCTCTTGCGATTACCGCTTCTAGTCCCATAGGGGATGTTGCAATCAATTGCAGCTTCATCTGTTCAACTTCACTCCTTGTATCGTTCCGGCCAAAATCATACAATCAAGTATAGGCAAAGCGAAGCTTTTTTACAAATAGGAAGATGGAAAGAGGGATCGCGAGTGGATAACGAACAGTATGCGAATGGATTATATAAGGAAGATAGTCAGCTGGAAATGGTGAAAAAAGGCATTCAGGCAGAGGGGATGCCGGAAATCTCAATCTCGCCCGGCTACGGAAGGCTGCTGACGATGCTCGTGCAAATGTCTGGAAGCAAGGCGGCGCTGGAGATTGGAGCATTGGGCGGATACAGCGGCATATGCATTGCGAGAGGCCTTAGCGAGGGCGGCATGCTCACATCTCTGGAGCTGGAGCAGAAGTACGCGGACGTGGCGGGGAGACATCTGCAGGAAGCGGGGCTAGGCGGCAAGGTGCAATACCGAGTCGGAGATGCGAAGGCTACTCTGGCTGCTCTGGCTGAGGAAGGGCATCGCTATGACTTCTTCTTCATTGATGCGGATAAGGAAGGGTATCCGGTCTATCTGGACTGGGCGCTGAAGCTGGCGGAACCCGGTGCCATTATTGTGGGGGACAACGTGCTGCTGCGGGGCAGGGTAACGAATGAGGAGAAGCAGGGGCCGTCGGTGGCGGCGATGCGCGAGTTCAACAAGCGGATTGCAGAGGACGAGCGGCTGACGAGTACGGTGCTTCCAGGGTACGACGGGCTGGCTATAGCGGTCGTGAACGGCAGGTGATGATGCGGGCTTGAGCTCCTACAGATGCTGTCAGCGTCCAGAGCTGGCGGCATGTGTGGAATATAGGCTGGGTATGAGGTTCAACCTCATACCCAGCCTATATCTAATTAGAGGGCGATTCTCTCCGAAGGAGCGATTGTCTCACCCATATCGCATTGACCGCCATCAGTCCGCCAGACAGCAGGAACAGACCGCTGATGCCGATCCAGCCTGATAGCGCGGCTCCCGTAATCGGTCCAACCATATTGCCTAAGCTGAGGGTCGAGCTGTTGAAGCTGTAAGCGCGGCTCTCCATACCGTCTGGGGTATACTTGCGGATTAACGCATTGACCGATGGAATTAATCCTCCGAGGAAGATGCCAAGCAGGAACCTTGAGAGCAGCAGCTGCCAGACGGTGCTTGCCATCGCTTGCGGAATGAAGGAGACAGCAGAGCCAAGGAGCGCGACTGCGAGTATCCGCTCGGCACCGATTCGATCACTGAGCCGGCCTAGAAGGGGCGACGCGACCATGTTCGACATGCCCGTTACCGAACCGACGAAGCCAGCCCAGAAGGCCAAGTTGGCCGTCGTGCCATGCAGCTCCTGCACATGGAGCGGGATGAGCGTCATGGGGCTCAGCATGGCGAATTGGATGAGGAACGTGACGGCGAACAAGGAGGTCAGCTGCGGAATCGTAATCAGCTTACGGAAGCCGGCGATGACCGATACTTGCGGTCGAGCAGCTGCTTGTGCACGGTCGAACCGTTCCTTCACGATGAACAGCGCTAGCAGAGATGCCGTGAAGAGCAGGCTTCCGGTTAGGTAGAAGATTGGACGATAGCCCATCACATCGGCCAGCAGTCCGCCCATGAGCGGACCGAGGATCGTGCCGGCCAGCCCGCCGGACTGCAGGCTTCCCATCGCGAAGCCCATCCGATCCTTCGGCGTAGTGGCTGATACGAGCGAGACCGCCGCCGGATTGAACCCCGAGATGGTCCCATTCAGCATACGCAGCGCGAGCAGATGCCATGGCTCAGTAGCGAAGCCCATCATCACCATGACGATCGCCATTCCGAAGCCGGAGCGCAGCAGCATCAGCTTGCGTCCATAGCGGTCAGACAGCTTGCCCCACAGCGGCTGGAATAAGAATGAAGTGACGAAGTTGCCGGCAAAAATAAACCCCGCCCACAAAGCAATCTCATGCTTGTCGGTGAGGCCCAGATTAAACTGCAAATAGAGCGAGAGAAAGGGGATAATCATGGTCATCCCCGCCATGACGAGAAATTGACCAAACCATAAGACGACTAGATTCTTTTTCCACTGTTCCATAAAAATAAGTATAGCATACGAATAACGGGCTTCCTAACCTGCTGTCTTGCGTGGGAGAAGCAGGGGCAGGATAGCAGCCATCATCAGCCATAGCAACAAAGCAGCGAAGAGAACAGCAATTACCTTCGTGCCGGTAATCATGATGGTCAGGAGGCTGGATGCCTCGCTGCTAGTCATATGAACAGCTATGCCATCCATCTGGTTATAAGCATGCATGAGGACTTGCGCGCGATACAGCGTAGCTGGCTTGATGAGGATACTCGTCATGGAAGATGGCTGATATCGCGTATAGACGGTCTCGTCATCCGTATGGTTAAGCTTAGGAAGAATTCCAGTGACGATATAAGCAGACTCCGCACCTTCCAGCTCATCGCCAATCTGCAGCTTCAATCGCGCCGCTGCCGCTGCGCCAATAATGACTTCACCTGCTTGCTCATAGAGGCGTCCCTTGTTCAGCTCCAGCTCGCCGTAACGGGCAGAGAAGTAATCCGGGTTCACGCCGACAATGGGCACATCCTCGTAACGGTCAAGCGTGGATACCGCGTAAGCAGACTCTACCCCGTCCTCTTGTGCAAGGGCATGCAGGACGTCCTCCGTCCAGGGTTCGTGCTGGGAGGACCCTTCCTCTGGCAGAATCTGCAAGGTGAACGGGCCATAGGAGTCATCTTGCCGGAGCATCACGCTCTCCTTGCTGAGCAAGAGGAGGAGGAGCATCGCTAGAATAATCGAAGTCGCTAAGAGGAAGCGGCTTAGAAGGACCGGCTTCCTAGGGTAATAAGAGGTAAGGTACATGGGGGTGCCTCCCTGCTGAATACGAATCGTGAATCCATGACTTCACTATAATGCGGCAGCTTCAACGCGGCGTTAAGCCGGTAATAAGATCATGTAAATCTCGAGAGAGCACCGAGTGACCGCTTCATCCTCTCTCCCCCTGAAGTCCCGATTGTCATACTATTGTCATAGGAAGCGCTGCTGCGGCTGTTGTTAGAGGTGGTGAAAACGGGCATAATGGAAACGTAGGAAAAACTAGAGAAATGGGGAACGGCGATGAGTTATAATGACCGTTTCATCCGGGCATGCCGCAGCGAACTCGTGGACCGCGTGCCTGTATGGTACATGCGTCAAGCGGGACGTTACGATCCCGAATACCGTAAGATTAAGGAGAAGTATTCCTTGCTTGAAATATGCAAGCAGCCGGAGCTCGCAGCCGAGGTTACGATGATGCCTATTCGCAAGCTAGGCGTAGATGCCGCTATCTTATATTCCGATATTATGAATCCGGTCGCTTCGATCGGAATTGAATTCGATATTGTACCGAATATTGGACCAGTCATCGACAACCCGATTCGCTCTGCCGAGGATGTGGCCAGGCTGAAGCCAATCGATGTGGAGGGCCATCTCGGCCATGTGCTGGAGACGATCCGCATCCTGGATCGCGAGCTTGAGGTACCGCTCATTACATTCGCAGGAGCTCCGTTCACCATCGCGAGCTATCTCATTGAAGGCCGCCCTTCAAGAAACTACTTGAAGACGAAGGCGCTTATGTACAGTGATCCTAAGACTTGGCAGCTCCTCATGGACAAGCTGGGGGATATGGTCATCACTTACCTCCGGGCGCATATGGCGGCAGGCGGCAAGGCATTCCAGCTGTTCGACAGCTGGGTTGGCGCACTGACGGCTGAAGACTTCAGGCAATATGTGCTGCCTACGATCGAGCGGATCTTCGCTGAGCTGAGTGACTTGCCTCAGCCTAAGATCTACTTCCCCGGAGTAAGCTCGGGCGAGCTCCTTCCAGAGCTGAGAGCACTGCAAGCCGACGTGATCGGCCTGGACTGGAGAGTCTCTATACCAGAAGGCCGTCGCAGATTAGGAGGCAAGTTCGCCGTTCAGGGCAATCTGGATCCCGTCGTGCTTACCGCACCATCCGAAGTGATTGAATCCTATGCCCGTCGTGTGATTGACGGGGGCATGGAGGAGCCTGGGTTTATTTTCAACCTGGGTCATGGCCTGTTCCCGGAAGCTTCACTGGATAAGCTGCGTGAACTGACCGCCTATGTGCATGCGTATTCCGAGCAAGCGATCGCGAAGCGGACCCGGAAGGAGACCAGTCATGTCTAGAATCGGCGTACTTGTTATGTCCTATGGCACACCTCAGAGTCTGGATGATATTGAGGCTTACTACACGCACATTCGCCGCGGCAACGCGCCGACTCCTGAGATGCTTGCAGATCTGAAGGGGCGCTACGAGGCGATCGTAGGTGGAGTGTTCCCGCTAAGAGCGAATACAGATGGTCAGGTTGCCAGCCTTCAGGATAAGCTTGAGCAGCTGGCGCCAGGACAGTATGTATGCTATCAAGGGCTGAAGCATGCTGTCCCATATATTGAAGATGGCGTCCAGCAGATGGCTGCAGATGGCATTGTCGAGGCAGTTGGCATTGTACTAGCACCACATTATTCTACGATGAGTGTCGGAACCTATATCAAGCGTGCACAAGCGCAGGCCGAAGAGCTGGGCATCCGCATGTCATTCGTAGAGCAATACCATCTTCACCCTAAGCTGCTTCAGGCGCTTGCTGAGCGCGTCAAGGACGGACTGGAGAGGCTCGCAGTCTCCTCCGGCGGGGCGGAGCCTGTGAAGGTACTGTTCAGCGCTCACAGCTTGCCGGTTCGGATTCGAGAGGTTAATGATCCGTATGAGGAGCAGTTGCTGGCGACTTCACGTGAAGTAGCTGCCCAGGCTGGTGTTGCCGACTGGCAGTTCACGTGGCAGAGTGCGGGCCGTACGAGAGAGCCTTGGCTGGGGCCGGACATTCTGGAGACGCTGCAAGAGCTTAATGAAGAGGGGGTCAAGGGTGTCCTCGTCGCACCGGTCGGGTTCGTGTCCGATCATCTGGAGGTGCTGTACGATCTGGATCTGGAGGCGAAGTCGGCTGCAGCGAAGCTTGGAATGACGCTTGAGCGTATTGCGATGCTCAATCGTGATCCGCTATACATGGAGACGCTGGCTGAGTCTATTATAGAAGCGAAGAGAGACCTGTAACACCGCTGGCAATAGCAGCGGCCTATAGATAGAGAGGATGACAATCATGATGCGGAGAGTCGGAATGTCTGATCGAATTGTCGTTATCGGCGGAGGGATCAGCGGGCTGAGCTCCGCTTTTTATGTGCAGCGGGAAGCGGAGCGCCAAGGCAGACAGGTGGAGATTACGATTGTGGAAGCCTCCCCTGCACTTGGCGGCAAGATCAATACGCTGCAGCGGGAAGGCTTCGTTATCGAGAAGGGACCGGATTCCTTCCTCGCGAGGAAGCTTCCCATCATTGAGCTGGCGAAGGAGCTCGGGCTTGAGGGCGAACTGACGGCCACGAATCCGAGTGCGAAGAAGACCTATATTATGAAGGGGGGCAAGCTTCATCCGATGCCACCTGGTCTCGTGCTGGGCATTCCTACGGAGATCGCTCCCTTCGCGAGGACGGGTCTCATGACGTGGCGAGGCAAGCTGCGTGCACTGGCTGATCTCGTCATACCTGCCAGCCGGGAGGACGGGGATGAATCGCTTGGCGGCTTCCTCGCACGCAGAGTGGGACGTCAAGTCGTTGAACGCGTGGCTGAGCCCCTGCTGGCGGGCATCTACGCAGGCAATCTGTACAAGCTTAGCCTGAATGCGACCTTCCCTCAGTTCAAGCAGGCGGAGCGCAAGTACGGGAGCCTCATTCGAGGCATGCAGATGAGCCGCAAGGCAGCGGCGGTTAACAATAGCCTTCCAGCTGCAGCGAAGGGCGGAACCTTCCTGACCTTCCGCAGAGGACTGTCCTCGCTCGTCCAGCGTCTTGAAGACGCGTTGAGCGGGGCTGATCGACGGGTTGGCGTGAAGGTGACGGACATTGTGAAGCGGAAGGTTGAAGCAGGCACAGGAGCCCGAGCAGGGGAGGGCACTGGATTCGAATTCGAATCAGGAGTCGGAGCTGGTGGTGATGAGGGACATACTGCTGGAGTAGGAGCGGGAGCGGAAGGAGCCTCAGTGGCTTCGAGGTACGAGGTTGTGCTTAGCAGCGGGGAGAGATTGCCGGCAGACGGCATCATCCTCACTGCCCCGGCCTACGATGCGGCGGAGCTGCTGGAGCCGTTGATGGAAGTTCCTGAGCTGCGTGCGGTGGAATATGTGTCCGTGGCCAACGTCGTGATGGCCTTCGACAAGAGCACCCTCGGCGTTGACTTCGACGGCTCAGGCTTCCTCGTTCCCCGCTCGGAAGGGCTTCATATTACGGCATGTACATGGACTTCGAGCAAGTGGCTGCATTCGAGCCCTGATGATAAGGTATTGCTCCGATTCTATGTCGGGCGTGCTGGGGATGAGGCGTCAGTGTCTCTGCCGGATGAAGAATTGATTCGCGCAGTGAGACAGGACATGTTGACGACGATGGGGATTACAGCGGAGCCGATCTTCACCGAGATTACACGACTCATGAAGTCCATGCCGCAATATCCGGTTGGACATGTCGATCATATTGCACATCTGCGGGCTCGTATGGAGCAGGAGATTCCAGGCATCTATGTGACAGGCGCTGCCTATGGCGGAGTCGGTCTGCCGGATTGCATCAGACAGGGCAAGGAAGCAGCAGCGGCGGTATTAAAATCTCTTCATTGACTTCTCTTATCGGGACAATGCTTGGTATAATGGAAAAGACTCACAATTCTATTATCAGCTAATAAAGGAGCCTCATCATGCCCTTATCCCGATCCGAGTCGCATCAGCATGAAAAACGCAAACGGCAACAAAAGATGAAAAAACTGGTTATCCTTAATCTGACCTTGTTCACAAGTCTGCTCCTGATTGCGGCCATATGGCTGTGGACGGGGCAGGACCGTGCGGACCGGACTGGCCCAGCTGGTGACAGCGGACAAACGGCGCATACCGATGAGCCGAAGCAGACGACAGATCCAGATGCTGCGCCTCCTAATGTGGATGGTGACGAGAAGACAGAGACAGGTGAAGAAGCACCTGAAGAGCAGCCTTCGGGAACGCCGCCTCCCACTCCTTCGGACGAAGGGACCTCTGACGGCTCCACCGGGCCTAGTGCGGCAGGCGACGGCAATTCAGGGGGAGATGGAGCTGGTGGAGGCGAGAAGGTTAACCTTGCCTTCGTAGGAGACCTGCTGCTGGCCTCATCGGTGGCCAAGCAGATGGAACTGAAGGGGTACGATTATCCTTATGCCGAATCGCTCTTGTATCTGAGCGAGCCGGACATTACCGCAGGCAACCTGGAATTCCCGGTTACGAGCCGAGGAACTCCAGCTGAGAACAAGCAATATGTGTTCAAGGGTGCTCCGGAAGCTCTTCCTGCCTTGAAGGAGTCGGGGTTCGATGTACTCAGCCTGGCGAATAATCATACGATGGATCAAGGCGTAGAAGGACTACTCGATACGATACAGCACCTGAATAAGGCGAAGCTGTCGCATATGGGAGCAGGACGCAATGATCAGGAGGCGTTCTCTCCTGTCATCAAGGAAGCCGGCGGCGTTAAGGTCGCTTACATCGGGCTTAGCAAGGTAGTGCCTACTGTAGAGTGGAAGGCAGATAAGAATAAGCCGGGCGTCGCAGAGACGTATAATACGACTCGAGCGATTGCAGCAATTAAGCGAGCTTCGGAGCAAGCGGACGTCGTTGTGGTGATGGTGCATTGGGGCAGGGAGAATGCAGATCAGCCTGAACCCTACCAGAGGGACTTCGCCAGACAATACATTGATGCCGGTGCAGACCTCGTCATCGGCAGCCATCCGCATGTGCTTCAAGGCTTCGAGACGTACAAGGGCAAGTGGATCGCATACAGCTTAGGTAACTTCATCTTCAGTGTAACCCCGAAGGGGCGGTCCGGAGAGACCGGCGTCCTCGATGCGAGCTGTTCGAAGGATGGGCAATGCCAGCTGCAATTCCATCCGATGCAGGGGGCCGGAGCGCAGCCGAGGCCGATGGAAGCGGCCGCGGCGAAGGCGCTGCTCACAAGGCTTAGCTCCATCTCCTTCGGCGTCACCTTGAAGAATGACGGTACTCTTGTAACGAAGTAAGCCGGAGGGAGTGCAGGCATGAGGAATCCGTGTGTAGCCCACAGGGGCTGGTCAGGCCGTGCGCCAGAGAATACACTGGCAGCTATTCGGCTGGCGATGAGCGAACCGGATCTGTACTGGATCGAGATTGATGTTCAGCTGTCCAAGGATGGAGTTCCCGTCGTCATCCATGATTATAACTTGAAGCGAACGACTAACGGCCGCGGCGAAGTGAAGGATTGGACGGCAGCGGAGCTTGCGTCGCTGGATGCGGGAGGGTGGTTCTCTTCTTTTTTCAAGGGGGAACATATTCCTACACTGGAAGAGGTGCTGCAGGCAACCTGCGGCCGGTGCCGCCTCAACATTGAATTGAAGACGGACGGCATTCGCTACCCGGCTATTGAGAATCGCGTGCTGGAGCTCATCTACGCTTATAAGCTGGAGCATGATGCCGTCATTACCTCCTTCCACAGCGGGACTCTTCACAAGGTCAGAGCGTTGACGCAAGACGTTCGGACGGGTCTAATCCTTGACGCTTGGCGGCCAAGTCTGCCGCAGGAGCTGAAGGCGATGGGTGCTTCCTTCCTCTCGATCGGTTATTCCCGGTTGAATAGAGAGAGGATGCAGTTGCTGCGGCAAGCGGATATTCAGGTGATGGCTTGGACACTTAATGATGCCCGGACGATCAGCAAGGTTGCAGGGCTGGATTCGGAGCTGATGATCTGCACGAATTATCCGGACCGCTGGCGTGATGCGGTGCTGAAGCTAGTCTAACCCGCTCTGATTAGATGAACAACTGTAGGAGGCGCGAGTGTTGGAATGGTCGAATGTGTACGGGTCGGAATTATTAATAGGGATTATTGGGAGCGGCTTAATAGCCGCTCTTGCTCTGCGTAAGGGAGCCTTGTCCAGGTCCGGCGCCTGGTCAGCTGTGCTGATGGGGACGGGCTATTATGTCCTGGGCGGACCGATCTGGTACGGGGCGCTTCTTGCCTTCTTCATCTCCTCTACGATGTGGTCGAGATGGAAGAAGCATCACCGAGCGAAGCGGACGGCAGAAGCCCATTATGAGAAGACAAGCCGCCGCGATGCCGGTCAGGTATGGGCGAACGGCGGAGCGGGCCTTGCCCTGTGCGCCGCACATGCCGTATGGCCTGATTCCGGCTGGGTATATGCATTCGCCGGCGTCATGGCCTCCGTCTGCGCCGACACCTGGGCGACGGAGATCGGCGCCCTGAGCAAGAGCATGCCCCGCTCGGTGCTGACCGCCCAGCGCGTCGCCCCTGGCACGAGCGGCGGTGTCACGCCGCTCGGAACCCTCGCTGCGCTCGCCGGCGCCGCCTTCATCGGCACCGTCTGCGCGCTGCTCGCGCTCCTGCAGCCGGCTCCCGCCGCTGCAGTCGCTGCAGCTGCCCCGGCGGCGCTCCTCCTCGCCGCCTCGGCCGCAGGCCTGGCCGGCGCCTTCGCAGATTCCCTGCTCGGCGCAAGCGGCCAGGCCATGTACCGCTGCCGCCTCTGCGGCAGCGATACGGAGCGCGCCGTCCATTGCGGCGCCGCTGCCGAGCGTATACGCGGCTTCGCCTGGCTGAACAATGACAGGGTGAACCTCCTGTCCTCGCTGGCCGCTGGCTTGCTGGGCTGGGCCATTGGGACATTAGTTGCATAGTAATTGGCCTACCTTTTTCCTTCCTTCCTCAATAGTCACAACGAACAAAAAACCGCCTCTCGGCGGTTTTTGTCTACTTATATGATCAACCTATTCTAACAGTCGTTGAAGCTGAAGCCCTCCACCATCAAGCCGCTGCTACTTCGTCAGCTCTTCCATCTGGCCAATGAGATCCTCGAACACGCTCATCGCTTGCTCGATCGGCTCTGGACTGGACATATCCACGCCGGCCTTCTTCAGGATGTTGATGGAGAAGTCGCTGCCGCCGCTCTTCAGGAAGCCGAGATAGCGGTCAACGGCGGGTGCGCCTTCTTCCAGAATCTGCTTGGAGAAGGACGTTGCAGCGGAGAAGCCCGTTGCATACTTGTAGACGTAGAAGGAGTTGTAGAAGTGGGGAATTCGAGCCCATTCCATCTCGATATCCTGATCCACAACCATGTCCTTACCGTAATAGAGCACGTTCAGATCATAGTAGATCTTGCTGAGCTCCTGCGGCGTCAAGGAATCGCCCTCCTCCGCACGCTCGTGAATAATCTTCTCGAATTCGGCGAACATCGTCTGCCGGAATACGGTTGTGCGGAATTGGTCCGCGTAGTAAGTGAGCAGGTACATCTTCTCCTTAGGATCTGTAGACTTGCCAAGCAAGTGATCCATGAGCAGCGCTTCATTAAGCGTGGATGCTACCTCCGCCAAGAAGATGGTATACTGCGCATCGCGGTAATTCTGATTCGTATCCGAGTAATAGGAATGAAGCGCATGGCCCATCTCGTGGGTCAGCGTGAACATACTGTTGAGGTTGTCATTATGGTTCAGCAGTACATAGGGATGCGTGCCGTAAGCTCCCCAGCTATAGGCGCCGCTTCGCTTGCCTTCATTCTCATAGACGTCAATCCATCCTCCGTCGAACCCTTCCTGCAGCACCGTCAGATAATCCTCGCCCAGCGGCTTCAAGCTCTCCTTAACCGTCTCCTTCGCTTGCTCGAACGTAATGTCCATCTTGAACTCATCCACGAGTGGTGCGAACAGGTCATACATATGCAGCTCGTCAACGCCCAGCAGCTTCTTGCGAAGATTCATATAGCGATGCATGAGCGGAAGATGCTTGTGAATCGTATCGACCAGATTCGTATAGACGTCCTTGGATATGTTGTCGCCATACAGCGACATCTCCAGGGTTGAAGGGTATTTCCGAGCCCGCGCGTAGAAAATATTCTTAGTCACGTTCGCGCTGAGCGTCGACGCGAGCGTATTCTTAAGCTTGCCATACGTATCGTACATCGCCTTGAAGCCTGCCTGCCGCACCTCGCGATTCTTGCTCTCAAGAAATTGTATGTACCGGCCATGAGTCAGCTCGACCTCTTCGCCATCCTCGTTCTTCACCTTCGGGAACTTCAGATCGGCATTGTTCAGCATATTGAAGATCGTGCCTGGAGCAGAGGATACATTGCCGACGCCGGCAAGCAGAGCTTCTTCGTTCTTAGAGAGAATATGGGCCTTCTGACGGCGCATCTCCTCGAGCGTATGCTTGAACTTCTTCAGGTCGGGTTGCTCGATCATCTTCGCCAGCTCATCATCCGATAGACTCAGCACCTCTGGTGTAATGAAGGAGAGAGCTTCGCCTGTCTCTACGCTAAGCTTCTTCGACTTCTCGGACAATGCCTGATACTTGGGCTCAGCTGTATCTTCATGATGCTTCATGTTGGCATAGACATAGAGCCTCTCTACCTTGAGGGATACTTCATCCTCAAGCTCGAAGCACGCTTGAAGCTGTTGTGGAGAGGTGAGCTTGCCTTGGAAGGCTGCGAACTTCTTCAGGCCGTCCTTCGCTTCCGCATACTCCTGCTCCCAAGCTTGCGCATCCACGAATAAGTCCTCTAATCTCCAACGGTTCTCTTCTGCAGTCTCGGAACGCTTCGGCACGTGATTCATCGAATTCCTCCTTGGTATGGTAAGAGATGATTGAACACTTCCGCTTCCATGAACGGGGGGGCTCGCAGCTTGTGGAGGAGCTGCGGCGCCTGGAATGAGGCTAACAGCTAGCAGCAGGGACAGCCATTTCATTGATCGGACTCACTCGCCTCTCGCGCATTTTGTCCTATAGTATGTCCCTGCTTTCGAGCTTTATAGCTATTTTCCCATATTATAGAAGCTGAATACAATTAAGAAGAAAGCAAATGCAATAAAAGCGATTGAAACGATCGCCATTCCGCGGCGCAAGCCGGGGGCAATGGAGTCACGCTTCATGATGAGTACAGCCCCGAGAGAGAAGGCGGCAATAATGAAAATAAGAGTAGCGGACAAATCCATCGTTAGGGTGAAGCCTCCTGTCATTAACTGTGCGGGGTGCTTAGACGATATGTTCGCCGTCCAAGCTGGAAGTTCCTTCTATCCCATTACACTTCCTTGAACGCGCTTATAATGGCACTTCGCTCATCTTCACGTCCGGCATAATCGGCGGCGCGGAATCGCTGCTCAGCCCAGTGCAGCATCTCAGGGCGGCTGACGAAGGTGTGGCATTCTTCTCCCCATTGGTCCGAGATCTCGCGAACGATGAGCGTCTTGCCTTGCACTTCAACCGTAAGCATGTTGTATTTATCGGTTTTGTATATTTCGTGTTTTTTGAACATAGAGGATGTCCACCTTTCCTGGTTCATTCTTAGCTATCATAGCCAATTATCCAGGTGGAAATCAATCCTAACCCATGTTACGATGGGAATATCATCCTTAGTTAGGGATGTGTGGCTATTATTGCTCTCAGATGAGCAGAGCTGAGCAGAGTTAAGAAGAGATGAGATGAGGAGAGTGTTCCAGATGAGCCAGTACTATGAGCAGGCAGGCGTAGCCATGACATGCAGAGGATTCGAGGAGTACAGGCGGATGTTCGACTTAACGGAGGAGCTGCTGACAGCAGGGGAGACCCTCGACATCGCAGCAGGAGCGTCGTCCTTCACTGCTGAAGGAAGCGCGAGAGGTTATCGGATATCGGCAGTTGATCCGAGGTATGGGAATACATTGGATAATCTGATCTCAGAAGCATCCCAAGAGATTGAAGCATCGACCGCCAAGCTTGAGACGCTGCAGAGCCGGTTCGACTGGAGTTATTATGGGGATCTCACGAAGCATCGGCAAGGACGAATGCATTCACTGTGTCTATTCGAGCAGCATCGGCGCCAAGAGGGACTTACGTCCACTTATTATGAAGGCTCGCTTGCCCATCGAGCCTTCCTTTTATACCTGGATCATCAAGTTTATTACAGATAAGGGTATGAATTGCAATTGCTCGGCCATACGTTTATAATAGCTTTACTCGCCGTTCGAACGGCGGTCATTTATAGGAGGTAGTTGGTTTGAGAGGTACAGTGAAGTGGTTCAACGCAGAGAAGGGCTATGGATTCATCCAAGCCGAGAACAATGAGGATGTATTCGTACATTTCTCTGCCATCCAAGGAGACGGGTTCAAGTCACTGGATGAAGGGCAAGCGGTAGAGTTCGATATTACTGAAGGTAACCGCGGTGCGCAGGCGGCTAACGTCATTAAGTTATAAGAACGAGAGCTTATAATAGACAGAGCTAGCACAAGACAGGGGCTGCCCGCTGGTCGCAAGACCAGCTGGGCAGCCCCTGTTCGATTGTCACGACCCTCGCAGCACCTGGACATCTGCAGGGAGGATGCGCTCCCCTTCATACAGCATGAAGCGTCCGTTCTGCCACTCAATTCGCAGATGCTTCTTGTCATCGGATTGGTATTGCCATACCATCTGTTCGCCGCCTTGCATGAACGGAGTTCTGCCTGAGGCGGTCATCATGCCTGAATAATGTTCCTCCAGCAGATAGATCTTGCCGTCCAGCTCCATGGTTGTCGGCACCTCAGTGGGCGAGTCAAGCCTGCCGTCAATCGGAGTATAGAGCATATAGAGGGTTGCCTCCCGTTCCTCTATATGGAGATATCTGATGGCAGTACCGTCTTGCAGCGTGAGGGTGACGGCATTGCGACTATAATTGTGCGTTCGGCCTGTCACTCCGTAAGTGACGAGGGACACCTCGCATACATCTCCTGATCCGAGCGATAGTATGCTGCGTTCTGGCCTTGGAGTCTCTTCCTTCGACATTAAGCTTCTTATTCTGCTTAGCAAGCTCATAAGCCCTTATTTCTTCTCATACTGCTTCATGAGAGCAGCTAATTCATCTTCTACTGCTGCATCCTTGTGAAGAAGTGCGAATTCCTCATCCAGTGATTTGCCTTTGACTGACATTTCATTCGACGCTTCAGCCTGTGCTTCCATCTGCAGCATTTTTTCTTCCATACGTTTAAGACCAGCCGAGGCAGTGTCTGATCCGAATCCGGCCATCGCCTTGTTGATCTCGTGCTGCGCCTTAGCCGCGCTGTATCTGGCGACGAGCGTCTCGCGCTTGCTCTTCATCTCGCTTAGCTGCTTGCGCATTTCCTCCAGCTTATAGCGAAGTCCATCTGCCAACTCCTTGTTCTGATCGAAGGAGGTTTTGAACTCTGCTGCTTTCTGTTCAGCGGATTTCTTCTCCTCTAGGGCGCGTCGAGCAAGATCGATATTTTGCGCAGATGCGGCAAGATGAGCCTGTTCGGTACGCTTCAGGGCTAGTGCGGCTTGCTCTTCATAGAGCTGCTTGAACTTCTTCTCAAGGGCAATCTGTGCGGCAACTGCCTTCTCAGCGTCGGACAGATCCTCCTGCATGTCACGGATATACTGATCGGTCAGCTTAATTGGATCCTCGGCTTTTTCTATAAGTGAGTAGAGGTTGGACAGAGTTAGATCGCGCATTCGTTTGAATATCGACATCAATGGTTCCTCCCGGTTCAACTGTGATTTGCAATCGTACTCCTAGTACGCAACGGGCTCTGGTCAGTTCCACTTTATTTCCATATCGGAATGAACGCTTTGACCTGAACGGCTTACGGGTGATAGACTGTTGGTTGATAACTACACCTGAGGGAGCGGGTTCGTGTGAAATTCAAATTGTTCAAAGACCGGAAAGGCAAGGCCGATCAGGCTAAAAATAATAAGTTCGTCAAGCTTGCGCGTGAAATCTACGTACAAGCCCGTAAGGGCGGACCTAACCCGGATTCCAACTTCGGGCTCAAAAACGCGATCGCCGATGCAAGAGCAGAGCAGATGCCCAGCGATAATATCGAACGGGCGATCAAAAAAGCAACGGGCGGCGGAGATGAAGTCGAGTACGAGGAAATTATGTACGAAGGGTACGGCCCAGGGGGCGTTGCTATTATGGTGCGCTGCTTGACCGATAATCGGAACCGTACCGCGGCTGATGTTCGTTCCGCCTTCAACAAGCGCGGCGGCAACATGGGCGAATCCGGCTGTGTATCCTATATGTTCGACCATAAGGGGCTTCTCGTCGTGGATCGAGAGAAGCATGAGGTAGACGAGGACACGATGCTGATGCAGGCTCTGGAAGCGGGAGCGGAAGATATTATCGTGAACGAAGAGAGCTATGAGATTTTGACCGGTCCATACGAGTATGAGAAGGTGAAGAATGCGCTGGAAGCCGATGGCTTCGACTTCGTTACAGCCGGAGTGAGATGGCTGCCGCAGACGATTGTGCGGGTTGAAGGCGAGAACGCCGACAAGCTGCTTAAGATGATGGACGCGTTCGAGGATAATGACGATGTTCAGGACGTATACAGCAACTTCGAGATGAATGAAGAATAATTGTCATATAAGATTTTCTGCTTGCGGTAGCGGGGGTTCTGAAGTCATTCAGACCCTCGGCTATCGCTTTTTTTGCATACTAGTATCAACGTCATCTTACCCTAATCTTCTGCGATCCGACAGGTGCTTCAGCATGAATCCGATGCAAGCAAGCAGAGCAAGAGCTGCTGCTGTCCCGAAGAACGCGCGTTGGCCGAAGTGCTCGTAGATAGCCCCTCCCATCGTGCCGCTGATCAGTCCCGCAAGCCCAGACCAGACAATCGCATAGACGGCTTGTCCGGATGCCCGATATTCGTCAGGAATGATCTGAGAGATATAGCGCAGAGCGGTAGAGAAGTAGATGCCGAATGTAACGCTGTGCATGATCTGTGAGGCTGCAACCCAGAGAGGGTCAGACAGCACGCTGATGAGAAGGAAGCGAATCACATATAGCATGCTGGCCAGCATGAGGAGGGGGAGCTCCTTGAACTTATGCCCATACTTGCCGAGCAGGAACAGGATCGGAATCTCGCTGACGGCTGACAGGAGCAAGGCAAGGCCGACTAATGAGCTGCTGGCGCCCATCCCTCTAAGGGTGACGGCAATGAAGCCGTCATACATACGATGTGCTACCGAGATGATGAGGATCAAGGTGAAGAAGGTCACGACCTCTCGCTGCCGAAGCAGCTTGTAGAGGCCGGAGAAGTCCATCTTGCGGAGGGTTCCCTGATAATCCTTCAGCAGCAAGGATAGGCATAGGGTGACTGCAATCGTGGCGAGTGCAACCGCTAGCGTCCACTGCGAGCCAGCTTCCCCCAGCACATAGCCGATCATGAGGGCAGAGACGGCGAATCCGAGCGAACCATATATTCGAATGAGTGCGTATGGCCGCCCAGTATGCTTGCTGGATAGCAGAATGAGGCTGTCGCTGAGCGGAGTTACTGGTGTCTGAAAAAAATAAAAACCGATCATCAGCAGGCTGACGGTGCTGAACAGCTCGGCTTGCGTCAGTAAGCCAATCATAACAAGCTGACCGGCTAGTATGAGGGTCAGGAGGAGCTTGATCGTCTGATATCGATCGCTAATCACTCCCATTAGCAGGTTGGCAAAAATAGAGATAAACGGTCCCGAAGAATAAATCCATCCGATCTGCTGCTTCGTATACCCTTGATCAAGAAAGTATAGAGGGATATATGTGATAATAACCGCAGTCGTCGAATAAGCGGCAAAGCTGAAGGCTCTTAACGCAAGCGTCTCCTTGGCTGCTTCGGCCTGCCGCTCCGTTGTCCAATCATGATTCGTACTCATTGCTGTCTACTCACTCCAGGATGGTTAGATTAAGGTATTGTAAAAAAATTATACCACGATTGATGGCCATGCAGATGGTGAACCGCTTACAGCGGCATAGTTGGAATTGCAGACTGGATTATTGCGGGTTGAAATGATACATTTATGTGTGGAGGTTAGCTATGGCATCATATCATTTTGCATGGAATGAACGGCTTCGTATATCGATTCCTGTCCTTGATTCCGAGTGGGACCGTTATAGTATGGCTGACCGGCAGAACATTATTGAACAGTGGGAGTCTATTCGAGGCACCATCCCGAATCATGTGATGGCCTTCGAGCGCATCATTAACTTGAAGCTGGCGGAGTTAAGCGAGGAAGATAACTTCGAGAGATCCTGTCTCATTAATGCAGAGATAGCCGAATACGCGAGCCGTATTAACGACCTACATATCTGGTATAGGATGAACCAAGAGGTAGAATCGCGGCTTCATGCCTAATCCAATTCCTTATAGTGAAGTAGCCTGTGTCTAGGAGGGCCCCAACATGAGAAGATCAACCATATTCAGCTCCCGGGTGCCCCAAGGCCCAATTAAGCTCATGCACCGCGTATACAAGTATGTCCTGCCTGAAGTGAATCGAGAGTTAGCTGCGCTTCGGGAGCGGGCAGAGAGCATTCCTGATGATGAGCTTCGCACCCAAGCGCTTAGCAGTATGGACACCAAGAAGTTCCATTGCCAGGGAGGCGGCATCTACGCTGCTGCGAATCTGAGCCAGAGGCATCTGCTTATTCCATTAATCGTTGCGCTGCAGACCATTAGCGATTACTTGGACAATCTATGCGATCGCAGCACCTCGCTCGATCCGAATGACTTCCGGCTGCTTCATCAGTCTATGCTCGATGCCGTTGATCCAGATGCTCCTGTTCGGAATTATTACGAGCATCGTAAGGAAGAGGATGATGGGGGATATCTGCATCATCTGGTGAAGACTTGTCAGTACAATGTCAGGCAGCTGCCTTCATACGCGCGCGTTCAGAGCTATGTCTCTGAGCTGGTCGGATTGTACGGAGATCTTCAAGTGTACAAGCACATTCGGCATGATCTGCGAGAGCCGCAGCTGCTGGCCTGGTGGGATACCCATCGATTGAAGTATCCGCAGCTGGAATGGAATGAATTCGCTGCAGCGACAGGCTCCACACTCGGCATGTTCATGCTGTTCCTTGCTGCAAGCGAAGAGGGATTAACGGATGAAGATGCCTCGGCTATTCAGCGGGCGTACTTCCCGCATGTGTGCGGATTGCATATTTTGCTTGATTACCTCATCGATCAGGAAGAGGATGTCGCAGGAGGAGATCTGAACTTCTGCAACTACTATGATAATCAGAGCCTGCTTACCGAGCGTCTTGGGACGATTGTAACGAGAGCTAGAGAAGATGTATCCCTGTTGCCCGCGTCACGTTTCCACCGATTAATAATAGAGGGCTTGCTTGCTCTGTATTTATCGGATCCGAAGGTGAGCGGCCAAACTGAGGTTAAGGATGTATCCAGACGCCTAATGAAGAACAGTCCGATGACACGTCTATTTTTTCTCATGAACTCGATATGGATACGCAAGCAGCAGGCCTAGATTGATATATTTAACATTTGGAGGAATTACACATGTCTGCAGTTCGATCAATCGCTGTATTAACCAGCGGAGGAGATTCACAAGGAATGAATGCGGCGGTACGCGCCGTCGTTCGGAGCGCGATTTTCCACGGGATTGAGGTATATGGGGTTCAGAGAGGCTATCAAGGGCTTCTTAATGATGACATTAGACCGATGGATCTGCGCAGTGTAGGAGATATTATTCAGCGCGGAGGAACGATTCTTCAGACCGCCAGATGCAAGGAGTTCATGACGCCTGAAGGTCAGCAGCGCGGGGCAGATATTCTGCGAGCGCGTGGTATTGACGGACTTGTCGTCATCGGCGGGGACGGCTCCTATCAAGGCGCCAACAAGCTGTGCAAGCTCGGAATTAAGACGATGGGCTTGCCGGGAACGATTGACAACGATATTCCGTTCACAGATCTTACGATTGGCTTCGACACGGCGGTGAGCATCGTTGTGGATGCGATTAACAAGATCCGCGACACGATGAGCTCGCATGAGCGTTCATCCGTTGTAGAGGTAATGGGGCGCCACTGCGGGGATATTGCCTTGTATGCGGGACTTGCCAGCGGTGCAGAGACGATCCTCGTGCCGGAGGTTCCATACGACCTGGATGAGGTCTCTTCCCGGATGACAGCTAACTTCGCCAAGGGCAAGCGCCATAGTATTATCGTGGTAGCTGAAGGTGCAGCGAAGGGGCATGATGTCGCGGAGGCTATTACGGAAGGCTGCGGTCTTGAGCCGCGGGTAACGGTGCTTGGCCATATTCAGCGAGGCGGTACACCGACTGCTGTAGATCGAATCCTTGCTAGCAAGCTCGGAGATTATGCAGTACGTCAGTTAATTGCCGGCGATTCAGGCAAGGCATGCGGCATCGTGAAGGGTGAGCTGATTACGACGGATATCGACTTAGTCGTCAATACGAAGAAGCCATTCAACATGGAGATGTACGATCTCGCTCTTCGTCTGTCCCAATAGGCAGGGCAAGGTAACGGAATATCATGGGCAGCCTTATGACCTAATCCCTTAGCATAGGGGCGGGTGTAGGGCACTATGATCATTAGGGGGTATTCAGCATGTTCTTGTACAAGATTGAGATTGAACTGCCCGACAAGATGGCTTACTTGATTCTGCTGGCTGAGAATGATGAGAGAGCATTCGGGGCTGTGGAATCCCATATTACTCGTCACTTCCTGAAGCAGCCGGACGTGAAGTCGTGTGCGATTGTGGAGAAGAAGCGGACGGAGTCCGGGTCGGGTTATATAATAGAAGGCTTGTAAGGAGAGAAGGGCTCCCCAGTATCGCGCCTGAAGCGCTGACAGATGCTGAGGAGCCCTTGTTGTTATCGATGCTGCTAACGATAATTAACGCCTGCTGTATACTTGTTACCCGCATTCCAGAGCAGGAACTCGTTAATCCCGGTATCTGCCAATGCTTGTATCTGAGCGTCGACCTGCGCCTTCGTATACTTCGTATAGTGTCCGGTTCCGAGCCAGCTGGCCGTGAAGTCTTGAATCCATGGGCGAATGATCGGCTTCGTCTCCCCGATCGGGTCTAGCTTCTTATGTGTGTCGACCATGGCGCCCTTAATCGTCTCATATGGACTTAGGTCTGGATTCTGCTGATCGAACCATCCGGTGCTGTAGTGGCTGGGGTAGACCATCGGAGAGATAACATGCACCTCCTCTGAGATCTTAGTGAAGTCCTGGCCGATTCCTTCGGCAGCCGGCACAGAAGCCGCATAGCCGAATATGTCGACGGACACGCGAACGCCAAGCGGCTCAAGCTGCTCCCTTGCATACTTCACGAATGCTGCAACGGTATCTACACGAGATAACTCCGTCTTATCGAATACGAGTGCGTCGGCCTTCTTCTCGAATCCTTCCGGGAATCTAACGTAGTCGAATTGAATCTCCTTGAAGCCAAGCTTAGCGGCTTCCTTGGCGATTGCGACATTGTATTCCCATACTTCCTTCCGATACGGATTCACGAAGCCCTCGCCCTTACCGTTCTTCCACAGTGTTCCGTCCTTGTAGCGGAAGGATAGGTCAGGCTGCTTGCGGGCGAGCACAGAATCCTTGAATACGACGACCCTGGCAATTGGGTATACCCGATGCTGGGACAAGGTTGTCATTAGACTTCCGATATCTCTAATGTACTTCTGCGGGGTTCCTAGGCCAAGCAGCTCAGGTGTCTTGGTTGGATACGTAATATAACCATTATCATCCTTGATATCAATGACCATACTGTTCAGCGCGGTGTTATCCAGCAGCCCGAGCAAGCTCTTCATTCGTTCCCCGCCGGCACTGTGAGCCGTCACATAGACGCCCTTGATCGGAGGTGTAGCCGGCTGTGGATCTGCCTTCTTGCCCGGTTCTCCAGCCGGCGCAGGCTGTGCTGGGCCGAATACGCCCAGATCGGATGATACAATGGCCTTGCCTGCAGAAGCGTTCAGGTAGGCTGCTCCAAGCTGCTTAGCGGAGATGCTCTCTTCCCCGTTGCCCGTCATGAGATTGTACAGTAACATAAGCGTTGCCAAGATGATGTCCATTGTGCACTCTCCCGTCCCCTCATCTATATGAATTATAATGCACAATAGGCATCGACAACAGTAGGTATTTCTTCGTGATTTAATTGGTAATATAACAAAAAAGCCCGCTGAGACAGGCTCAGACAGGCTTGCAGGTATTTATAACTTCCCGTAGTCATTGGAGCAAAGCTTCTTTCTGATGCTGGCAAATGCTGTGTTGTACGATTTCCATCGCATCTTCTGGTTCCAATAGAGCAAGTCCATCCCTTAATACGATATTGATGCTCAGCTCGTGTTCAGTAAGGAAGGAGATCAGCTCTGGAGCAAGCCTTTCCACTATCAATGACAATTTGACCGTTTCGATATCCATTGGAGCATCCACCCTCTCATCGTAATGTTCAGGGTAAAGCATATGGCATGAAACTTGAGTAACGGGATGCGTATAGTATAGCAGGAATATATTGAAAAACATAGGGCAGTAAGCGGAGCAGGGTAATGTCCTTAGAAGAAGAAGCTAGGTCTCTCTGCGCTTCGCAAAGTCACCCATTACGCCAACGGTCTCAACCAGATTGACGAAGGCCTTGGCATCAATCGATGCAACGGTCTTGCGCAGATCAGCCAGCTCATACTTCGTCCTGACAGTCATGAGCATATCCCGATCAGCCGCAGAGTAAGCGCCGCGAGTCTTGATCACGGTAATACCTCGAGGGTGCTTAAGGAGCGCGCTCAGCATCTCTTCGGTCTTGGTCGTCACGATGAAGGCGGTAATCTTCACATGACGGACATGGATGACGTCGACAACCTTGCCTGCTGCGAAGATAGAAGCGAGGGAATACAAGGCGAGATCGGCGTTGCGCGTGAAGGCGACGAGGATGGCAATGACAAGGCCGTTCAGGATGAAGATCATCATCCCGACAGGCAGGTCGCGTCTGCGCGTAAGGATGGAGGCTATGATGTCGAATCCTCCGGATGATCCGCCATACCGCAGGGCGAGGCCGCTTCCGAAGCCTAACAGTATTCCTCCGAAAACAGCGCCGAGCCATAGATCAACGACTAGCTCCATCACTGGAATGACTTGCATGAATAGGGTGGACGCTGCGACTGAATAGAGGCTCCACAGAATGAACCGCTTGCCCACCGTAAGCCAGCCCCAGATTAAGACGGGTACATTGAGTGCAAAATAGAGCAGTCCGATATTACCGCCAAATATATAACCGACCATCATGGCGATTCCGGATACACCGCCGCTGAGCACTTGATGAGGAACTAAGAAAAAATTGAAACCTGCAGCTACTAGCAAAGCGCCTGCGGTCATCGCAATGCCAATCATGAATGGACGGAATATCGTCATCGGAATCAGTCCTTTTTCCGGGGCTCCTGTACCCTGATAGTATGGCTGTTTGGTCATAGCTGGTATTCGTGTTCGCATTTGTGCTATAATGGTTAGGATATTTTTTAAAAAGTAGGCTGCAGATAAAAAGGAGTTTGAGAAAGTTTGAAAACATTTGCTGAATTTGGCTTGGAGCCTAAAGTGCTTCAGGCAATTACGGAGCTTGGATTCGAGGAATCAACCCCAATCCAGGACAAATCTATCCCATTCGCTATGATGGGAAGAGATCTTATCGGTCAAGCTCAGACTGGTACAGGTAAGACTGCCGCATTCGGAATTCCATTGATTAATAAAATTCCGACCACCGAGGACCGCATCGTTGCTCTAATCATGACGCCAACTCGTGAGCTTGCCATTCAAGTGGCAGATGAGATCGGAAAGTTAACTCGATACAAAGGTCTTCGTTCGCTGCCAATCTATGGCGGACAAGAGATCGGCCGTCAGATCCGTGCACTTAAGAAGAAGCCCCAGATCATTATCGGAACACCAGGACGACTGCTAGACCATATTAACCGCAAGACGATTCGTCTTGAGGATGTACAGACGGTTATTCTTGATGAAGCTGATGAGATGCTTGACATGGGCTTCATGGAGGACATCCAGTCCATCCTAAAGCAAGTTCCTGATGAGCGTCAGACGCTGTTGTTCTCAGCCACAATGCCTGCGAACATCAAGAGACTTGCCCAACAGTTCCTGAAGGATCCAGAGCATGTATCCGTCATTCCAAGCAAGGTTACAGCGCCAACGATTGCTCAAGCTTACATCGAAGTGCATGAGCGCCAGAAGTTCGAAGCGCTAAGCCGCTTGCTTGATATGGAATCACCAGAGCTTGCTATCATCTTCGGCCGTACGAAGCGCCGGGTTGATGAACTGAGTGAGGCACTGCAGAAGCGTGGATACTCTGCTGACGGCCTGCATGGCGATCTGTCGCAGAATCAGCGTGATAACGTCATGCGCAAGTTCCGTGACGGCAGCATCGATGTCCTCGTAGCTACTGACGTTGCTGCTCGCGGACTTGATGTATCTGGCGTTACACACGTTCTTAACTTCGACCTACCGCAAGATCCTGAGAGCTATGTTCACCGGATTGGCCGTACCGGCCGTGCAGGGAAGGAAGGAACAGCATGGTCATTCGTAACTCCTAGAGAGACAGATCATCTGCACTTCATTGAGAAGATTACAGGACAGAAGATCAACCGCAAGCCGCTTCCAAGCATTGCAGAAGCGATTGAAGGCAAGCAGCGCATTACAGCTGAACGTATTCTGGAAGTCGTACAGAATGATGACTTCTCCCAATACAAGGCTATTGCAATTCAATTGCTGGAGCAGTATGATTCCGTTCATCTGATGGCATCTGCAATCAAGCTGCTTACCGGCGGCGAGAAGAATGCAGCGAACATCGAACTTACTCCTGAAGAGCCATTGCGTGCTAAGAAGCGCAAGCCGGACATTCGTTCGAGCGGCCGTCGTTACACGGGTTCAGGCGGTTCTTCAAGCGGCGGCGGTTATCGCGGCGGCAGCGGCAGCAGCGGCGGTGGATACCGTGGCGGCAGCTCCAGCGGCGGCGGCTATCGCGGTAGGGATGACAAGCGTACAGGCGGCAGCTACGGTAGCCGTGACGGCGGCGGAAGCAGAGGCCCTAGCCGCGGTCCGAGCAGCAGCAACAGCAGCGATCGTCGTCCGAACGATTTCGTGAATAACTAAGGAACAGAACATAACCGGGGAAGTCCGTTTTGCCTTACGGGCAACCGGCTTCACCGGTTTTTTCTTGCCGCAGAGGACGGCGACAGCCGTTGCTGCTCGGTATATAATGCAGCTGAGGGGGACTATAGCCATGGAAATGAGAGGCATGATGGGGGGATTCTACCGAATCTCTGAGTGGATTATGCGGCTTTCTGTAACGAATGTCTTATGGATTATTTGCTCTATTCCTTTTTGGTTTTTCTCGATTGTCCTTCTGCAGGCCAGTACACCAGGCGAGGTATACGCAGCCTTCCTGCCAATGGCAATCGTTGCGCCATTCACGCTGTTCCCGGCTACGGGAGCCATGTACACCGTTGCCCGCAAGTGGGTTATGGGGGAAGTAGACGTTCCGCTTTTGAAAACGTTTTTTCGAGGCTATAAGGAGAACTACAAGCAAAGCATGCTTGGCGGTATCCTTTATACGATCCTCATAGGGATATTGGCTGTTGACTTCTATGTGTATCAAAAAGAAATCAATCTTCTGTCCTATGTATTCATTGCTCTTATTGCCTTGTTGTTCGTATCCATGTTCAACTATTTCTCGATGATGGTGCATTACCATATGAAGACGCTCCAGCTGCTTAAGAATGCCATTCTGCTAACAATCGGCAAGCCGTTCCGTTCTATATCGGCCGCTATTATGGCAGGAGCTGTCGTATTCTTCAGCACAAGGTTCACATTCCTCATTCCTTTCTTCATGATGGCGGTCATCGCCTACCTGACCTTCTGGAACTTCTACATGATCTATCAGAAGCTCCAGGAACAGGCAGAGAGAGCGAAGCAGGAAGCGGACAATGCAGAGAGCTCAGAAGATCTGGAGATGCTGGACACGGAAGGATCTTCCAACAAATAACAGCACCACTCACGTTTACTTTTATGTCGAATGCGTCTATAATAAGCAATACATCCTGCGATGTTCGTTTTTAGCTCTTCGTTGTTTTGAACCAATGGCTGTTTCACGGGAGACCTAGATCGGAACGCGGCTGACATGCCCTCTAAAGGGGACCTCAAAAACGTTTCTGCGGACACCCACCTGCGAGAGCGGGTTCAGAAACATGTGAGCTGGACGGCATTCGCGGGTTCTATATTGTTTATGACGAAGAACTCTGATTAGCTTAGTCTGTCAGAGCTCTTTTTTCATGGAGATAATAGTGTTATCATAGGAATGTATACTTACATAGAATGGCCGGAAGGGGAGATTGTTGTTGTTGAAGCGGACCTTAATCGGGCTGCTGCGCAGTCAGGAACAGACAGGCGACAAAGCCAAGGATCCATCGTTGAAATCCCGTTTCTACAAGCTATCGAAGGAGAAGGCGTGGGACGAGGTAGTATCCACACTAAAAAAAATGCAGGGCTATAAGGTGCTGCATGAGGTGCCTTCCGTCGGAGAGATTGTGCTTGAGAAGAGAACGGCGCTTGGACGTACGATGGATATTACGGTGTCCGTTATAAGTGTAGGTCCTGTTACTTCAGCAGTCGATGTCTATTCAGCCTCAAGAGGCTCCTTCGGGGATTTGGGATCAAATTATAGAGTGATTCTCGATATTTATCGGACATTGGACAAGAAGCTGGCTGCAGTTAGAGCATAAGCCGTCATCACGCAAACAAAGCGAGGAAGGATATCCTTCACTCGCTTTGTTTATGATTAGAAGACTACAGAAGTTCCTTAACCGCAGCGATAGCCGCTTCATAGTTCGGGTGTTCCGTCATTTCCTTCAGGTACTCCACATATTGAATTTGATTATTCGCATCAAGGACGAAGATTGAACGCATATCGAGTGCAATCTCCTTAATGAAGACCCCATACGCTTGTCCGAAGGCACGAGTTTTGTAATCGGAGAGCAGAACGACTTGATCAACTCCAGCAGCTCCACACCAGCGAGCTTGGGCGAACGGAAGGTCTACACTTACGGTAATAATAACAATATTGTCACCCAGTTTGCTCGCTTCTTCATTGAAGCGACGAGTTTGCGCATCGCATACGCCGGTATCAACAGAAGGCACGACGCTGATCAGCTTCACCTTACCCGCGTAATCCTTCAGGGATACTGTATCAACCAGTGATTTGTTCAGCTCGAAGTCTGGCGCTGCATCACCTTTTTTCAGTTCTGGACCGATAAGGGTAATAGGGTTGCCCTTCAATGTTGCAATTCCTGTGCGCTCTTGAGACATATGTATTCGTCCTCCTCATATGGATATAGTCATTACCTGCTTCATTATAATCGTTTGCTGTCTGTATTGTCCAATCCATGGAAGGAGGATCATGTAATGATATTTTTAAGATATGAGAGCTTCCGCGGTTATCTGAGGTCGTACCCGGTTACCTCCATACTAATTGGATTGAACCTCTTATATTACCTGTTTGTAGCAAGCATGGGTTCTACATTGGATGGAGAGCATTTGTATCGAAGCGGTGCATTCTATACCGTGGAGAATACAGATCCATTCGGCTTAGAAGAGCCGTGGAGATATATGACTTCTCTATTCCTGCATTCGGGATTCGAGCATCTATTTTATAATTTGTTCGCCCTTCTCGTCTTTGCTCCACCGCTTGAGCGCTTGCTTGGCAGGTTGAGATACAGTGTGTTCTACCTGCTCTGCGGTGTGCTTGCTAATGCGTTCAGTGCAATGTGCTACCTTGCTCTCGAGGATGGCAACTTGCTGTCCGTAGGAGCGTCTGGAGCCATATACGGGGTGTATGGCGCTTTCCTCTACCTAGCACTGCTTCGCAAGAGCTGGCTTGATGAGGGCTCGCGCAAGACGGTTTATATTATTCTTGGCTTCGGGGTGGTCTATTCCATTTTATCTCCTGGCATTAACCTGTGGGCTCACTTGGGCGGAGCTCTTGCTGGATTCTTATTATTCCTGCTTCTATGCCGTAAGGTGACATGGAATCGGAGATAGCTGTGCACAAATAAATCGACTAGATATAGGGGAGATCTTTTACCATTATGGAACTTAGGCAGCTCTATTATTTTGTAAAGGTGGCCCGCAAAGAGCATGTGACGCAAGCGGCAGAGGAGCTTCATGTGGCGCAGTCTGCAGTAAGCAGGCAGATCCATCAGTTAGAAGAAGAACTGGGAGTGAAGCTGTTCCTGCAGAAGGGGCGTAATCTTCAGCTGACTCCCGTCGGCCAGTTGTTCCTTAAGCGGGCTGAAGTGATTCTAGCCGATCTGGAGAGAGCGGTAATTGAGATCCATGAGTTTCTCGATCCTGATAAAGGGGAGATAAGGCTCGGCTTCCCGCACAGTCTCGGGATTTCATTAATACCGCAAGTCGTCGCTGCCTTCCGTAAGCAGCATCCGAATGTAAGGTTCCGATTCAAGCAGGGCATGTATCCAACTTTGCTTAGAGATATGGTGAAGGGCGAGATTGACCTTGCCTTCATCTCTCCATTGCCGGACGAGCATGACTTCGTGTGTGGGGAAGTTCTGCTGACCGAGGAGTTGTATGCGATTCTCCCGTTCAATCATGAACTAGCGGGAGAGACGATTATAGACCTTAATCAGCTGAAGGATGATCACTTTGTCATGTTCAGCGAAGGCTATTCATTGCGGCCGATTGTGTGGGATGCGTGCTTGGAGGCAGGCTTCACTCCGAAGATTGGGTTCGAGGGAGAAGAGACCGATACGATTCGAGGGCTCGTCGCTGCAGGCATGGGAGTGAGCTTGCTGCCAGAGATGGCGCTGGATCACGCAGGACCGCTCCAGCCGGCCAAGGTTAGAATTCGCAATCCTAAGGTTAACCGTACGATTGGACTTATTCATCGATCGAATGAGAAGCTGAACTTAGTCGCTAAGGTGTTCCATAGCTTCTTGATTGACTATTTTGCGAACCGTCCCAAGTGATCATTAGTGGATTAACAAAAATGGCTATCCGATATTGACCTTCAGGTCGTGTCGGATAGCCATTGTTCATGTTAGGCAGTCTTAATCGTCGCTTCTCGATGAGAAGATCATAATGTACTTGAGCAGCTCCAGCAAGGAGATGAGCGCTGCTGCAACATAAGTTAACGCAGCTGCATTAAGCACCTTCGCGACCCCTCGTTCTTCTTCATTCGAGATGAAGCCCTCTGCCACCATTAGGTCTCTGGCGCGGCTTGATGCATTGAATTCTACAGGCAATGTAATGAGCTGGAACGCTACTGCCGCAGAGAAGAATATAATTCCCAAGCCGATCAGGTTAAGTGCATTGAATAGGAAGCCGGCAATTAGCAAGAAGGGAGCGATGCCGGAGACGATATTCACGACTGGGAAGATCCGGTGGCGAAGCACGAGCATTGGATAATGTACGCTGTGTTGAATGGCATGACCTACTTCATGGCACGCGACGGAGATGGCAGAGATGGAATTCTCATAGTAGACGGGCTCTGACAATCTTACGACGCGATGAATCGGATCATAATGGTCCGTCAATCGGCCTCGTACCGGCTCAATCGGAACATCGTGAAGACCGTTGGAATCGAGCATTCGTCTTGCTGCCTCGTATCCGGTCAGTCCGCTCATGGTTCTAACCTCTGACCACTTGTTGAAGGTGCCCTTCACGCGGAATTGCGCCCAGATCGAGAGGATGAACGCGATAATAATTAGAATGTCCATAGGGTGAAAGAACATGTTAGGTTTCCCTCCAATTATAATGTAGTGAATATATACGTCGTTACATGAGAGGGCCCTTGTTAATTAGGATCATCAAGGCTTCAATGCAGGCAGCGGTCTGTGGCATAAGCCGGGTGTAGAGATGATTGGCTTGCCTAGGCTTGAGCTTCTTAATGACGGGCTCGAGCTCCTTGACCTCCCGCTCCAATTGGCTTAGATGCAGCTGCAGGTCAGTTAATCTGCGAGATACCTGTTCCTCTGGTGTAACCTTGCTCCAGCTGTCCAGATTAGCCTTAATCTCATCCAACGTATATTTATCTTTTTTCAACTGTTCAATACGCTGCAGCCGCTCCAAAGTTTCGTCATTGTATAATCGGTAATTCTTGTCTGAACGGGCAGCGGGTGCAATAAGGCCTAAGGAAGTATAGTAATCAATTGTCCGTGCGCTTACTTCGGCCAGTCCCGCCAGCTCTCCTATACGATACATCGGCCTATCCCCAATTCCTCCACCTGCTTTCTCTTCACAATCTTTACATCTAAATAAGCAACCCTATTAATATGATAATAGCAAGCAACCATACAGTCAAACGTGTTACATAAGCATGTATTCAGACCTATCAATCTAGTTGAAGTATGGTAAAAAGACGAAGAAAATGAAGGGAAGTTGGTTCATTCGACATCGTATTTGTGAAAAAACTTAACATTCGTATCGTTTCTGTACACGAACGTTAGATTTTTTTCGCAAAATAGAAGAAAGGTTATTGTCAAACTGAGTACTTCTGACTATAATGACATTAAGTCTTTCCTCACATGTTAGGAAACATCACATTTAGGGAGTGGTCGTAATGGTTAAGAAATTGATGTTAAGTCTGAGTGCAATGCTGATGTTGTTCCCAGCAATGGCGTTCGCAGATGATCCGTCTGCTGGAACACTCAACATGGGTCTGAACGCAATCTGGATCATGGTTGCCTTCGTACTCGTGCTGCTCATGCAAGGCGGCTTCATCCTGCTAGAGACGGGATCCACCCGAATGAAGAATGCAGGTCATGTAGCCGGTAAGACAATCTTCACTGTAGCACTTGGTACATTAGTGTATTGGGCAGTAGGTTATGGCTTCTCCTTCGGTACTGATAACGCAGATACGACTCTAGCTAAGTTCATCGGCATCGGCGACTTCTTCTTCAATCCAGACATAGCAGCCGCTGAAGGGGCTGGCTATCCTACAACGATCTTCTTCTTATTCCAATTAGCCTTCGCAACGATCTCATTATCCATCGCTTGGGGCGGATTCGCAGAGCGCGCTAAGCTGTCCTCATACTTAATCTTCACCATCTTCTTCACCGCTATCATCTATCCTGTCATTGCTCACTGGATCTGGGGCGGCGGCTGGCTCGCTAAGGATGGAGCACAAGACTATGCGGGTTCGACTGTCGTTCACTTAACAGGTGCTCTAGCAGCCTTCGCTGCAACTGTCCTCCTGAAGCCGCGTATCGGCAAGTTCAACAAGGACGGCTCCGCCAATGAGATTCAAGGCCACAACCAAGTGTTCAGCGCATTGTCTGTACTACTGCTGTGGGTGGGTTGGTTCGGCTTCAATGCAGGAAGCGCACTTGGAGTGGGTGATGGATTCTTCGGCTATGTAGCATTCAACACGATGCTTGGCGCCGGTGCCGGTGGTGTAGCTGCCCTTCTTATCTCATGGGCTGTACTAGGCAAGGCAGATATTACAACAATGCTGAACGGTACACTAGCTGGTCTAGTTGCAATCACAGCGTCCTGTGCATTCGTAGAACCATGGGCTGCTGTAGTTATCGGTCTAGTAGCAGGTGTTCTCGTATTCTTCAGCGCTAAGTTCTTCGAGAAGATCAAGGTTGACGATCCTATCTATGCGATGTCCGTACACGGTGCTGCAGGCGTGTGGGGCACACTGGCTAACGGTATCTTCGCGACACAAGCACTAGCTGAGAAGGTAGCCATCGGCCAAGGCGGTCTAATTGATACAGGCAGCTGGCATCAGCTATGGGTTCAATTCGAGAGCGTAGTCGTATGCGGTGCTTATGCACTTGGTGCCTCCTTCCTAATCCTTGGTGTAATGAAGCTGGTCATGGGCTTCCGTGTTACGGAAGAACAAGAGATTATCGGTCTTGACCTGAGTGAGCATGGCGCATACGGCTATCCAGAGCAAATGAAAAAAGCCGGCCAAAACCTTCAAGCTTAAACGCTTCATGCATATTGATTGAGGGGAGAGGACGCGAGTATGGGGGATCCGGTACGTGTGCAGCTACTTAAGCAGATTGGCGCCGCCGATCATGCCGAAGGCTTGCGCAGCTTGCGGGATCAGATGCACGAGCGAATGGAAGCTCTCCTGGGATCACGTCCTGTCGAACAATTCAATGAACAGCTAAACGAGGCGCATGACGCAATTATCAAGCGTACGATACGACTCGCAGAAGCAGAAATGGCACGGTTGGGGAAGGGTTCTCCCCCCGTGCCTTATGCTTATGTATTGTTCGGCAGCGGCGGTCGATTAGAGCAGACCTTATCGAGCGATCAAGACAGCGGACTTATCTATGATGATTCCGAATCATCTGTGCAAGCTGAAGACATTAAGACTTATTATTATGAGCTGTCAGAGCTCATCGTTCAGTACTTGCAGATTGTCGGCTACCCGCCTTGTGAAGGCAATGTACTAAGCAGTAATCCCGAATGGTGTATGTCCGTAACGGATTGGACAACGAAGCTGGACAGCTGGTTCGATGATCCCGTATGGGAGGCCGTGCGCTATCTGCTCATCGTTGCGGATGGACGCTGTGTCTATGGAGAGGCATCCTTACTCATTCTCCTGAAGGATCATTATTATGGCGACATGCTCAATCATCCGATTATTGTGAAGCGCATGCTGGACAACACGATGCGCCACAAGGTGCTCATAGGTGTGTTCGGACAGCTGCTGAAGGAGCAGTACGGCGAAGATGCTGGCAGCTTGGATATTAAGTATGGCGCTTATATTCCTATGGTGAATGCCGTTCGATTGCTGGCGATTCAGAGCGGAATGAGGGAGACCTCTACACTCGACCGTATTGAATCCTTGAAGCGTGCCGGTAAGATTACTGCAGAGGAAGCCGCTTCATACGTGCATGCCTTCCGCTTCTTCTTGAGGCTGAGGCTAATGACGACCGAACGTTATGATGGGAAGCTATATGCGAACAACGGTAAGCTGCATAGTCACAACATGAGCAAGGAAATGATTGATGAACTGAAGAGCGGTCTCCGCGTCGGCAAGAAGCTGCAGCGCAAGATCTATAAGCAGACGATCGGAAGGCTCTAGGTAAGGCGGTGATAGCTATTGAAGGAACAAAAGGGAGTAGGGCGGATGTGGAGTCTATATAAGATGGGTGGCTTCACTCCGGCCATTGCATCGATGTTAGGTTCACAGAATGCTCAACAGATGGCCTTCATCCGCTCGGTGAATAAGGAGCAGCGCAAGCAATCTATGCTGGATACGCCGCTGCAAGAGTTGGAAGTTGTCGTCTTCGACCTGGAGACTACAGGCTTTTACCCCTCGAATGGAGACGAGATTATCTCGTTCGGCGCGGTTGTGCTTCGCGGCGCAGAGCTGCAAGAAGAGAAGACCTTCTACAGCTTAGTTAATCCGAAGCGGAGAATACCTAAGCATATCGTAGAGCTAACGGGCATTACGAATGATATGGTCGAAGATGCGCCGGACCTTATGCAGGTGCTTCATGACTTTATGGAATTCATTGGCAAGCGGCTGCTCGTGGCCCATGCTTCTGGGCATGATAAGCAATTCCTTAACGCGGCCTTATGGAGGACATCCAAGGTCAATCTGAACCATCGTGTGCTGGATACGATTCTAATTGCCAAGTGGCTGCAGCCCAAGCGAGGTTCATATGGCCTGGATGAGCTGCTGGAGGAGAATGGCATTCCGATTACGACGCGGCATCATGCCCTTGAAGATTCTATAATGACGGCTAAGCTATGGCAGACCTACATTCATCTCATCCTTGAACGCAATATTACCACTCTAGGTGACTTATACGCGTATCTTAGCAAGCATTAGAGGAATAAGACCATTCCTCGTACTAATCTGGTAGCAGGATAATGAAGGGTTATTAAGCTCTGTGAGCGACACAATCCAATAGGAACAACCATCCATAGGAAGCGCGCCTCTCAGATCTGCTGGGGAGGGTTTTGCAGCAGTCGCAGGATGGGAATGATACATGCCGACAATGGTTTGTCGGTTTTTTTGTATGCGGTAATACACTTCAATCCATTCGGCTGGATCGAAGCTGAAGTGACGCTGGCGATGAGGTGAGGCATTCTGAATTGGGATGACATCGGTAATAAGCGGTCCATTCCTTGCATCTTGAACGAGCACTCCGCAAGCTTCATCTGGATAAGCTTGCTGGCAAGCTGTAATCAGCTTCTTATAGGCATGTTCTGTAATGGCTGCAGCAGCCTGGTTCATTGGTTGCTCATTCATCTGCGCTAATCCCTCCTAATATAAGTATACGAGATAGGGACAGGCTGAGCGAGCAGAATTAGACGTGAGTCAATGGAATAGTCATAGCCTAATCCACTATGACTGCTTGAGCTGGTCTGCAGGATGAATGAGCTGACGCACGAGTACGAAGGCTGAAGCCGATAGCAGGACTACGACACTGAACAATACAAGCACCGACACATCTCCCAGCCAGCTGAATAACGGTGGACCGAGAGCCACTCCGAAGAAGCGTAAGGAGCTATATAAGGAAGTAATCATCCCTCGCTGAGCTCGTTCCACGGAGCTCGTAATTAACGTATTCAGACAGGGAAGCAATAGTCCTGTTCCGACGCTGCTGAACGTCAACAGTCCAATGAGCAGAGGCATGATACGATAGCTGAATGCTGCCCCAGTTAAGGTTATCGTCATGATAGCCAGTCCAACAAGCATAAGGGTACGCATCATTCTGCCATTGTTCTTAATGGAACGTCCGGTGAGTAAGGCTGTAATGACAAGGCCTAACAGTGGAATGGCCAGCAGCCCTCCCTTAGCGACACCGTCAATGGAATAGGGGGCCTTCTCCAACGTGTCAGACAAGTAGAACAGCACCCCGAACAGGATGAATAAGCCAAGCGCGCCGGAAGCGAATGCAGGCAGCAGCCACCTGCCATTGTCTCGGAACACCCCTCTAATTCCTTGAAGGTATTCGGGCAGAGGCACCTTCTTCTTATCATCCTTAGGCTCCTTAATTAGGAAGAGTACAGCAAGCAGGGAAGCCGCGCAGAATATAGGGAAAGCGAAGAAGGGCGCATACCATATGATTAACGCAAGCAAGGACCCAAGGATAGGGCTAATGACCTTGCCGAAGCCGTTCGAAGCTTCAATTAATCCTAGCGCTTCACTGGCCTCACTCTTATATATATCTCCGACCAAGGCCATAGCAATGGGGGAGGTTCCTGCTGCAGCGAGCCCTTGTAGAGCTCTGGAGGCAATAAGAATCGGGTAGGAATGCCATAGGGCTCCGAAGCCGGCAAGCACGCCAGCCGCTCCGTACACTGCCAGGGAAGGGATGATAATGAACTTACGCTTGTAGCGATCGGACAAATAACCTGTAATAGGTATGAAAAGGCCGGCGGCAACCGAAAATATCGTAATAACCAAGCTAGCCTGAAGCTCGCTAAGCTTCATCTGCTTCGCCATATCGGGAAGGATGGGAACAAGCATAGAGTTGCCTAGTACGAGAACGAGGGGAACAGAGGCGAAGGCGGCATATTGAAGCCCCTTGCTCTTGGAATCAGTTGCTGATTGCTTGCGGTCTGCTGCCATTCAGATTCGTCCCCTTCATTAATCGTGACGGTTTCATGGCTAATGTGCCCAGCTGCTTGAGCATCCATTCTCCTCATGGTAACATGTAAGGCACATTCACAATGACGCGAACAGCAGTAGAAGGGATGACTTACCTATGAACCGCGCAGTTTCTTTTCTAATCGTAGCTGTATTGCTTGCAGGGCTGGGAGTGTACCAATATATGGCGCGCGACTCTGCTTCAGCTACGACTGCCTCTGCAGACTTCAAGCCGAAGCCTGGCAGCACCGTAGCTGCTCAACAGCTTCCTGGGCTTGATGAACAGACTTATTCAATAGGCGGCAAGCAATCGAAGCTGACCTTCGTCAACTTCTGGGCTTCCTGGTGCGGCCCTTGCGAGCTTGAAGCACCGGACCTTCAGGAGCTGCACCTGAAGTACGGGGATAGAATGCAGCTGCTTGGGCTCAACGCTACAAGCTATGACAAGGAGCGCTCCGCGAGAGAATTTGTGAAGGAGCATGAATTCACATTCCCGATTCTGATGGACCGCGAAGGGGCAATGACGAAGAAGTTCAAGGTGAATAATTTTCCAACGAGCTTCCTTATTGATGAGAATGGCATGATTCGCGAACGGGTGAATGGCGTCATTACGATCGAGGAATGGGAGCGCCTCATCGAGAAGTGGCTGTAGAGGAGCGGCTCTGGCTGTACGGTTCCACATATTGTTACTTGCGAAGGGGTCGGCTGCTCGGCTATAGTGTAGCTTGGACGTTCACACATGAATTGAATAAGTAACCCTCATCATTACGATTCGATGAGGTAGAGGTCGCGGGCTTGATGAGTATTCCGGGTGAGGTGTTAGAGACACCATGGATAACGGAGGAAAGGCAATACCGCCGAAGCATTCCGTTCTTCTCTTGGACGGATGGCTGGGGCTGCATACGATAAGGTGCAGAACTGTCACATGGGCTTAAGGCTCGTGTGTTGAGCTATCTTCATGGAAGGTATATGGTGTTGATTGATGAGAAGCCGCCTTGGAAGATTAGATTCCTGGCGGTTTCTTTTTTTTATATGGCTATTAACCTTACATTATTAGGAGTGTACGAACATCATGTCATCACACAACGATCATTCTATCTACCGCAGCAAGCCTGATGCAGGGGCTGCACAACAGAGCGTCCTTCGAAGAGGGCTGAAGGCACGTCATCTGTCTATGATTGCAATCGGCGGATCCATTGGAACAGGATTGTTCCTGGCAAGCGGAGGGGCAATTCATTCGGCGGGTCCCGGCGGGGCTCTAATCGGCTATCTGGCTATCGGCATTATGGTCTACTTCTTAATGACTTCCTTGGGAGAGATGGCAGCTAAGATGCCCGTGTCGGGCTCCTTCAGCACCTATGCCTCCAGATTCGTCGATCCGTCGTTAGGCTTCGCTCTAGGGTGGAATTACTGGTATAACTGGGCAATTACGATTGCGGCTGAGCTTGTCGCAGCTACGCTGCTCATCAAGTTCTGGCTGCCAGACAGCCCGTCTATCCTATGGAGTGCCTTATTCCTGCTGCTGATGCTCGGACTCAACCTCTTATCCGTTAAGGGCTATGGAGAGTCGGAATTCTGGTTCTCCATGATTAAGGTCATCACAGTTATTGTGTTCCTAGGGGTCGGCTTGCTCATGATTATGGGGGTATTCACGGGAGATGCGGTTGGCTTCCAGAACTTCACGATTGACGGCGGACCGATTCATGGCGGGTTCTGGGCGGTTCTCGGCGTGTTCATGGCAGCTGGATTCTCATTCCAGGGGACTGAGCTCGTAGGCATTGCAGCAGGGGAGAGCGAGAACCCGCAGAAGACGGTCCCTCAAGCAATCAAGCAAGTATTCTGGCGCATCCTGCTATTCTATATTCTCGCCATCCTCGTTATAGGTCTGCTCATTCCTTATACGAATGAGAATCTGGCGAGCGACAGCATCCTGATGAGCCCGTTCACCCTCGTGTTCGAGAAGGCAGGACTTGCCTTCGCAGCATCCGTCATGAATGCCGTCATCCTCACATCCGTGCTGTCTGCAGGCAACTCTGGCATGTATGCCTCTACCCGCATGCTGTGGGTGCTGGCGAAGGAGGGCAAGGCCCCTAAGCTATTCGCCAAGCTGAACAAGAGGGGAGTTCCTATCCATGCGCTGATGCTGACAGCAGCGATCGGCATGCTTGCCTTCTTCGCATCGCTGTATGGGGACGGACAGGTGTATATCTGGCTGCTTAGCGCATCGGGCATGACTGGCTTCATCGCCTGGCTGGGCATTGCCATTAGCCATTACCGGTTCCGCAAGGCCTATATGATTCAAGGCAACGCGCTGAGCGATCTTCCGTATCGTGCGAAGTGGTATCCGTTCGGCCCCATCTTCGCAATCATTGTCTGTCTGATCGTTATCGTTGGTCAAGGCTACGGCATCTTCACAGCGGATAGCTTGAACTGGGAGAGCCTGATAGCCACCTACTTGGGTGTACCGGTCTTCCTTGTCATCTGGCTTGGGTACAAGATTACGAAGCGGACGAAGGTTGTCGATCTGAAGGACTGCAAGTTCGAAGAAGAATAGGCGGCACATAACAAAAAGTCGTGGATCCAGTTGCAGCTGGGTCCACGACTTTTTAAGTTAACTAATCATCTCTATTAATGGTTCACGAGTCCTAATCGCTCGAGCGGATCAGAAGGAAGGGAGTCTATCTTAGCGGTGCCAAGAAGGGCATAACGAATAGAATCAACTAGTGCTTCCCAGCTCGCTTCGATCACATTGCTGGATACTCCGACCGTACTCCACGTATTATCCCTATTGGATGATTCCACGAGCACGCGAACCTTCGCGGCCGTCGTATCCTTCTCATCAATGACTCTAACCTTATAATCCGTAAGATGAATATTCTCGATGTTCGGATAGAACTGGACGAGCGCCTTGCGCAGCGCGTTGTCGAGCGCATTGACCGGGCCGTTCCCTTCCGCAGCCGTATATACTTGCTGGCCGCCGACATGAATCTTGACAATGGCTTCCGTAATTAAGCCATGAACGGTCTTCTCAACCAGCATCTTGAAGGATTCGACCCGGAACACTTCCTTCGGCTCTTCCCCGAACGCTTCGCGCAGCAGCAGCTCCATGGAAGCGTCCGCCCCTTCGAACTGGTAGCCCTGATGCTCAAGATCCTTAATTCGATCCATAATCGCCTTCGTCTTGTCGTTATTCGCGTTCACATCTAGTCCAAGCGCCTGAGCCTTGGATATGATGTTGCTCTGACCAGCAAGCTCAGATACGAGTATTCTCTGCTTGTTGCCAACCAGCTCCGGCTGAATGTGCTCATACGTCTTCGAATCCTTCATAATCGCGGAGACGTGAATGCCGCCCTTGTGTGCGAACGCTGCATTGCCGACATAAGGCTGACCGACCGGCATGTTCACATTCGCAATCTCACTGACGTACCTTGCTGTACTCGTCAGGGAGCGGAGCTGCTCCTCCTGCAGACAAGGATAATTCATCTTGAGCTGAAGGGTGGGAATAATGGAGCAGAGGTTGGCGTTCCCGCACCGCTCGCCGTAACCGTTAATGGTACCTTGAATCTGGCGGGCACCTGCCTGTACCGCGGCCAGAGCATTCGCAACCGCAAGCTCACAGTCATTGTGCGTATGGATGCCGATCTCTACGCTTAGCTCTCTGCGGACGAGGGAGACGATCTCGTGAATCTCTCCAGGCAAGGTCCCGCCGTTCGTATCACAGAGCACCAGCCAGTCTGCTCCGGCTTCCTGTGCCTTGCGAAGGACAGCGAGCGCATATTCGGGATTGTTCTTGTAGCCGTCGAAGAAGTGCTCGGCATCGAACAGCGCTTCCACCTGATTGTGCTTCAGATAAGCGATAGAATCGTAGATCATGGAGAGGTTCTCTTCAAGTGTCGTTCCGAGCGCGGTATGTACGTGGAAGTCCCATGACTTACCGACCAGCGTAGCGGCAGGAACGCCGGATTCAACAATACGGAGCAGACTTGAATCTTGCTCAGCCAGTGAGTTCTTGCGCCGAGTGCTTCCGAAGGCGGTAATCTTAGCAGATAGATTCAAGGACTTCACCCGTTGGAAAAATTCAATATCCTTGTTGTTACTGCCAGGATTGCCGCCTTCAATATAATGAACGCCTAGAGCGTCGAGCTTCTGCGCAATTTTCAGCTTATCGTCTGCTGAGAGGGAGATTCCTTCGCCTTGTGTGCCGTCACGCAGCGTCGTATCAAAGATCGAGATGTTCGTAGTCATTATCGGGAAGCCTCCTCATCAATTCCTGCATCCAAACAATCATAATTTCCTATTATAACACTTGTAGCTAGGATTGTAGAGAGCGGGATGCCAATTTTTTTGGGCGAGCAATAGGCTCAGGTTGACCGCCGATAGGGGGTCGGGTATGCTGAGGGGGTCAGGACGACACCCTCGTACACATTAGGTGGTGAACAAGCATGAGTCAGTCTACTGAATATTATCCGGCTAGAGGCCGAGTTATTCTTCATATTGATATGAATGCCTTCTATTGTTCGGTTCATGAGGCAGAGGAGCCTGAGCTGTACAAGGGCAAGCCGACTGCAGTAGCAGGCAGTACGGAGCTCCGCAAGGGCATTATCGTCACATGCTCTTACGTTGCGCGGAGGCTGGGCATCAAGACAGGCATGACCGTTCGGGAAGCGACCCGGATCTGTCCTGGATTGCTCCTGATTCGGCCGGACTTCCATCTGTATCGCAAGTATTCCCGCGGATTCATGGACATCGCAAGGCAATATACCCCGCTCGTGGAAGCGACCTCGATCGATGAGTGCTACATGGATATAACCGGTTCGAAAATATTCGGAACGCCTCTGGATATCGCAGCCGTCTTGCAGGAGAGAGTGCTGTCCGAGCTGCTGCTTCCTTGCTCCATCGGCGTTGGGCCGAACAAGCTGCTCGCGAAGATGGCTTCTGATATGCATAAGCCAAGCGGGCTCACGGTGCTGCGCATCCGGGATGTTCCGCAGCTGCTATGGCCTAAGCCTTGCGACCAATTGTTCGGTATCGGCCGCAAGACAGCCGAGAAGCTGAAGCGACTCAATATCCAGACGATAGGCCAGCTTGCAGCGGCAGAGGAGCCACTCCTGCTGAAGCAGTTCGGCGTCATGGGAACTTGGATGAAGAAGGCGGCGCATGGCATAGACCACTCCCCCGTTAATGGAGGCCACGAGCCGAACAAGTCTATCGGACATACAACTACACTCCCTGCCGACGTTACAGAGCGGGATGCCGCCTATCGGGTGCTGCTGAATCTTGCGGACCAGACCGGCCGCAGGCTCAGGCATCAGAAGCTCATGGCTCGGGTCGTTCAGATTACAATCCGGCGTCCGGATATGACGACGTATTCACGCTCTCATACGTTCAGAGCGCCGACCGATTCGGCCGATCAGATCTATCAGGAAGCCTGCCGACTGTTCGACAAGCACTGGCATGCTGGGGATCCGGTCAGGCTGCTGGGCATTACGCTGCAGAGCCTCACGCTGAAGGAAGAGACAGCGGTGCAGCTCGACCTCTTCAGCTATGAAGAGCAGCCGCGCAAGGAGGCGCTCACGAAGGCAATGGATCTGCTAAGAGACAAGTTCGGTGAAGACGCCGTTCTAACGGCAGGCATGCTTGGCGACGATCCTTCGACCTTAATTAGGAATAAGAGAATTCGCGGGACATCCTTGCAAAAGGATGATGATTTGTTATATATTGATGAATGAAGGTTTACAATAAAGGTAGAGCAAGTCACTGCTTGCTGTACTTGGGGAGTTATACTTCTACTTCATAAGGGGAGGGAAATCCATGGGTAAGTTCACGTATGTAGACAAAGACACTTGCATCGCGTGCGGAGCATGCGGAGCAACAGCTCCAGATATCTATGACTACGATGATGAAGGCTTGGCTGAAGTAATCTTCGATGGCGACGGCAATCTAGGCGTCAAGGAAATTCCTGAGAATCTGTTCGACGATCTACAGGATGCTTGCGACGGTTGTCCGACTGATTCAATTAAGATTGCAGACGTGCCGTTCAACTAATAAGAGCACACCTAAGAGCCTTCCTTCTATGCAGCTGCATAGAAGGGAGGCTCTTCAACTATGTCTTCCTGACCGATAATGTGAATAGAACGGATTCATAAGGAGGCGGAGACATGGAGACACCCCATGAGAATCTATACCTCAAGCAATATGTGAAGAGGCATCCGGATAACCAGATGGCCTGGTATCTGCTCGGCAAGCAGTATGTGGCGCTTAATAAGGAAGCGAAGGCGAACTACTGCTTCCTGCAGGCAGGTGAAGTCTATGAAGCCTTCGAACAGAAGCGTCATCCGCTTGCCGGTGAGCCGGAAGTGCTCGTACGGGCTTGGGCAAGACGACAGCGCCATAGAAGGCTGGCTTCGAGAGCAGCGGGGCTTGCCTTGGTACTCTTATTGATCGTCCTGTGGGGACCCTCCTTCACGAATACACCTGGCAGTAAGGATGAGGTTATGACAGCCGAGCAGGGGGAGGGTTGGAAGCAGACTGGGGTGTGGCTCCTCCCATACGGGCAGACTCGTCCAATCGGAGAAGCTTGGCAGGCCATCCTCTCTGCTCCTGATCAGCCGGTATGGTCCATTGCTGTGAGGCTGGAGGAAGAGGAGGGCTGGCGGAAGTGGACAGGAAGGACTAGGGTACTGATGTCGGCCAGGAGAACGAATGAGGGCGGAGTCTTCACCTTGAAGATGTATGATGAGAAGCTGTGCCATTGCCAGCCTTCCGATGCAAGGAGCGCATATGAGGCCGTACAGAAGTGGAGCAGAGAGCAAGAGGATAGGCTCACCCTTAGCAGTGCTATCTATCAATATCACAGTCTATACGGCCGTTGGCCGGTTAAGCTGGGGGATCTCATGAAGAGCTATCCGCTGAATGTGATGGCGGGTGAAGCACCAGGCATGCAGGCTATGTTCGCCACTGTCCTGCAGCAGATGAAGCTGAGGGAGGATGCGCAAGCCGGTACCGGCGGGAAGGCGGGACAAGAGCAGCCAGGCAGCAGCGCTGCTTCGCAGATCTCAGAGCACTACCTGACTGGGCCGCTTGCTATTATCGTCGATAAGGATACGCACAGGCTGGCTGTCGTCAGCGGTGATATTATCATTCGGAGCTATCCGGTTGGTCTTGGCGGGGATCGCACGCCCGAGGGCAAGTTCCGCATCAGTGAGAAGGTGAAGAATCCGAATGGAACGGATGAAGGGCCTTACGGGAGCAGAGGAATGACACTGTCGAACAGTCTCTATGCCATTCACGGCACAGATGAACCGGATAGCATCGGAGAGGACAACTCCAAGGGCTGCGTTCGGATGCTGCGAGAGGACTTGGAGGAGCTATACGATATCGTGCCTCTTGGAACAGAGGTAAGGATCAGGAACGGGACGCTCCCTTCCGATTCAGGTGCATCAGCGAAGAGGTTCAAGCTGGAGCCTAGGCGGACAGAGAGCAATCCCGGTAAGTTATATCGCTGGTTAACTTAATCATTATATATCGTTATTGATTAATGATGAGAAGTGCTGAGATCGCAATAATGATAACACCAGCGATAGAGCCGATCCAGATTAATGCTTTTTTGTTGACTTCGTCTTTAGGTTTTGTTTTCCGAGCGGGAGGCATGCGTTTGGCAGTGCTCACGGGCGATCAACCTTTCTTCACAATAGAGTTGGAATAGTCACATTGTAACCGTTTACCCAGCCTCCTGCAAGTATGAGAAGCTCTTCCCCTCGGGGCAGGGCTCTTTTCTTTTTGCGTCAAAAAAGATACACTGTTCGATAGAACTAACACGTAGAACGGAGTGTGTCACTTGCTTTATACCTCATTACTCAAGCCGCTGCTATTCCAAATGGATCCGGAGAAGGCTCATCATCTGGTCATAGACGGCTTACATACGGCAGGACGGATTCCGGGAATGACCGGTATGCTTCATTCCTTGTACGGAGTGAACGAATCCCCTGAGCTTCAGATGAATCTGTTCGGCCTGTCCTTCCCGCATCCGATTGGACTTGCTGCAGGTCTAGATAAGAATGGAGTCGCCGCAGACGGCTTCTCCTCGATCGGATTCGGCTTCGCCGAGGTAGGGACGGTAACCCCAGTCGGACAAGCGGGCAACGAGCTCCCCCGGCTGTTCCGTCTTCCGCCGGATGAAGCGCTCATTAATCGAATGGGCTTCAATAACCAGGGGGCTGAACAGATGGCGGCGAAGCTGGCTCAGCGACGCATTCGCCGCATTCCGATTGCAGTCAACATTGGGAAGAACAAGACGACGCCTAATGAGCTGGCACATGAGGATTACCAGGCTTGCATTCGGCAGCTGTATACGCACGGTGACTTCTTCGTCGTCAACATCTCCTCGCCGAATACGCCGGATCTGCGCGCCTTGCAGCATGGAGATGAATTAAGAACGCTCCTACATGCCGTGAAGGAAGAGATGGCTGTACAAGCTGCCAAGCAGGGCAGAGGCGAGCCAGTCAAGCCCGTGCTTGTGAAGATTGCACCGGACATGACGGATGCACAACTTGAGCTTACGGTTCATACGATACAAGAGAGCGGCGTATCTGGCATCATTGCGACGAATACTACGCTCTCTCGGACAGGCTTAACCCACAGTCATGCCGGTGAAGCGGGTGGACTTAGCGGCAAGCCTCTCCGGGAGCGCTCGACAGACGTTATTCGTGCGATCTATCAACAGACGGGTGGAACTCTTCCAATTATTGGTTCTGGAGGTATTTTCACAGCTGAAGACGCATACGATAAAATCCGCGCAGGAGCATCGCTCGTGGAGATCTATACGGCATTAATCTATAAGGGACCTGGCGTCCTAAGAGAAATGACAGCAGGGCTGAAGCAGCTGCTGCAACGAGACGGATACCGCAATCTGACGGAGGCGGTAGGGGCAGATCACCGATGAATGGAACAGGAGGCGGCCGGATGGACGGTAGAGATTGGAACCTATTCCTCCAACCCTATGAACAAGCGGTTGAGGAACTGAAGGTGAAGCTGAAGACGCTGAGAGTCGAGCTGAAGATGAGAGAAGCATATGCTCCTATAGAGTTCGTTACCGGCCGGGTGAAGAAGGTGTCCAGCGTGCTGGAGAAGGCTAAGCGCTTGAACGTGCCCCCTGATCAGCTCGAGACAGGTATTGAAGACATTGCCGGAATTCGCATTATGTGTCAGTTCGTGGATGATATACACCGGGTAGCCGGACTCATTCGTACGCGCAAGGATCTGTCGCTCGTCTATGAGAAGGATTACATTACGAACTACAAGGACAGCGGCTACCGCAGCTACCATATGATCGTGGAATATCCGGTGCAGACCGCGCTGGGACAGAAGAACGTGCTGGCTGAGATTCAGATTCGTACACTTGCGATGAACTTCTGGGCGACCATCGAGCATTCCCTTAACTATAAGTATAAGGAGAGCCTGCCTGATGAGGTGAGAGAGCGGCTGAAGAAGGCGGCAGAAGCGGCGTTCCAGCTGGATACGGAGATGTCCTCGATCCGGCATGAGATTCTGGATGCACAGGTGGACTTCGAGGAACGCTCGAATGTCGTATCCAAGGTGCTTGGAGATATACAGGACCTGTACTTCTACCACCGCATCAGGGAAGCGGCGCAATTCCAATTGAAGTTCAACGAGCTATGGGAGAAGGAAGACCTGTTCGGCCTGAAGCAGCTGTCAAGTGAGATACAGAATGCTATTCATAGAGCGAAGAAGAGCGGGCAGTCCTAGATGGCTGCCCTTTCGTATTGATCTCAATGAGCAATACGTCAGCTGCATGCATCGCAAGGGGAGGAGACCATCATGGCGATAGATCTGCCAGATAGATTCGTAGAGAAGATGAGGCAGCTGCTGGGGGAGGAGTTCGATGCCTTCATGGCGTCCTATGAGGCGCCGCGCGTATACGGACTTCGGGTGAACGGGCTGAAGCTGAGTGCGGAGGAGTGGCAGGCACTCTCCCCAATAGCCGAAGGAGCGGAGCCTATTCCGTGGGCAGCGGAGGGGCTCTATTATGATGAGGGGCATCGCCCAGGCAAGCATCCGCATTATCATGCGGGTCTCTATTATGTGCAGGAGCCGAGCGCCATGGCTCCGGTTGAACTGCTGGACGTGCAGCCTGGACATCGTGTCCTCGATCTGTGTGCGGCGCCGGGCGGCAAGTCCACTCAGATTGCAGCGAAGCTGCAAGGGAGCGGTGTGCTCGTCTCGAATGACAATGCGAGGGAGCGTACGAAGGCGCTCGCCAAGAACATTGAGCTCGCCGGCGTGCGCAATGCCATCGTGCTGAACGATGAGCCTGTCAAGTTGGCTGAGGTGTTCGACGACTGGTTCGACCGAATTCTCATCGATGCCCCTTGCTCAGGGGAAGGGATGTTCCGCAAGGACGACTCGATGATTGCCCAGTGGGAGAAGCATTCCGTTCAGAAGTGCTCCGCCATGCAGCGAGATATTCTTGACCACGCTGCTTCGATGCTCGCTCCTGGAGGAATCCTTGTCTATTCCACCTGCACGTTCTCCCCTGAGGAGAATGAGGAGCAGATCGCCAGATTCCTTGAACGTAACACGGACTATCGCGTAGTGCCGATTCCGCTGCGACAGGGCTGGAGAGCTGGGAAGCCGGAATGGGCATCTTCGTTAGAGCCCGGCGAGGGGCGGGACAGTGTGGCTGGGACGGTTCGAATATGGCCGCATCTGGTCAAGGGAGAAGGCCATTATGCAGCGGTGCTGACGAGAAGCGGCGGGGAGAGCAGTAAGCAGAGCAGCAAGCAGAGCGGCCCGGATCTGCCCCCTGCAGCTTCGAAGCCTCATCCGCAGTACGAGCTTGCTCTTCGGCAGCTGGCAGAAGGGACGCTGCCTGCATCTGCCCTGCAGCCTGAGCGCAGCAAGCGTCCGGACAATCGCCGTGACAGAGGTGCCCGGATGGAGGAGCGAGGCCGCCAAGCTGTGCTATCCGCGCAGCAAGCGGTGGATCCGATGCGGAGCTGGGCTCTTTTTGCCGAGAGGACGATACGAGGGGCTGTGAACTGGCAAGGGCAATATATGAGCTATGGCTCACGTCTGTATCTGCAGCCTGGCGACGTCCCGCCGCTCGATGGGCTTCATGTTGTTCGGGCAGGCTGGTATCTCGGAGAGGTGAAGCCGAACCGGTTCGACCCCTCGGGGGCGCTTGCCTTAGGTCTGCGGCGTGAGGAGGCGCTTCGCTCCCTCGACTTGTTCTCAAGGGATCAAGACACGCTGAAGTATCTGAAGGGAGATACCTTGTTCACCCATGGAACGCCTTGGGAGGAGCAAGGGAAGCCGGCTAAGGGCCATGTGCTGGTATGCACGGACGGGTATCCGATAGGCTGGGGCAAGATAGATGGAGCGATTGTGAAGAATGAGCTTCCTGCCGGATGGAGGTTATTATAATGGTGCAGAAGACGAACAGGATGAGATTGGACAAGCTGCTGGCCCATACCGGGTATGGGACGAGGAGTGAGATTAAGAAGGCGGTGAAGCAAGGACGGGTTACCGTGAATGGGGAGCTGGCCAAGGACAGCGGTCTGACGCTCGATCCCTTCGCGGCGGAGGTGACCTATGACGGGGAGAGAGTATCCTACCGGGATACCATCTACTTGTTAATGAACAAGCCTCCGGGCGTCATCTCGGCAACGGAGGACAGCCGCGATCGGACAGTCATTGACTTGCTGGAGCCGCAGGACCGTCTCCTTGAGCCGTTCCCGGTAGGACGTCTGGACAAGGATACGGTTGGTCTGCTCTTGCTCACGAATGATGGCCAGCTGGCTCATGACCTGCTCTCTCCTCGCAAGCATGTCCCGAAGACGTATGAGGCGCTCGTGCTAGGCAAGGTGGATGAGGAGGATGTGAAGGCCTTCTCGCTGGGTGTGACGCTGGATGACGGTTATGTGACCATGCCAGGCAGGCTCGTGCTTGTAAGCTATGAAGAGGGAGTTAGGCAGGCTGGAGATGCAGAAGCTGGGGACGTGCTGTCGAGAATTCAGCTTACGATCATGGAGGGCAAGTTCCACCAGGTGAAGCGAATGTTCGCAGCCGTTGGCAAAAAAGTCATCTACCTGCAGCGAATTGCGATGGGTCCACTCACATTGGATGAAGGGCTAGAGGAAGGCAGCTATCGCGAGCTGACCGAAGCGGAGCTCGAATCGCTCCGCAATCGCTGAGGAGCAACTGGGAGAGCGATTATCTGGCTGCTTGAATGGAAAGAAGGGGAAAGGAGTCGATGCGTATGAATTATGACTTGATTGCACTTGATGTGGACGGAACACTGCTGAGCGACCATCATGTATTAACGCAGCGGACGAGGGATGCCGTCCGTGAAGCGGCTGAGAGAGGCGCGGAGATCGTGCTGTGTACCGGAAGGGGACCTGGCAGTGCGCTTCCTGTGCTCGAGCAGCTGGGGCTTAGCGGGACGCTCATTACCCATAACGGAGCAGCGACGATAGATGCGGCCAGCCGGTCCATCCTTCATCAATATGAAGTAGCGGCTGAGCAGCTGGATGCCTTCATCAGCTACAGCCGAGTGAAGCGGGTTCACTTCGACGTGAACACCGCCTTCGAGATGCTTGTGGAGGGAATGACAGCTGAGGCGAAGGAGATGTATGAACGTTTCCTGATTAGGCCTGAGCTTCGCCTGCAGCATGATCCACTGCCAACGGGACTGGTGAAGTTCACTGTATTCGGCAGCAAGGAAGATATGGATGACGTGGAGCAGGACTGGGGGAGGTTAACCTCGTCGCTTAGCACCATTCGGAGTGGTGACTTCTTCATCGATGTGCAGCATCCGGATGCGAGCAAGGGCAAGGCGCTCGAGCAGCTGGTGCGGCTGCGTGGCTTGAACCCTCAGCGAGTGATGGCGATCGGGAACTATTACAATGATATCTCCATGCTGCAATATGCTGGGACAGGCATCGCTATGGGCAACTCACCGGACCTCGTGAAGGAATCGGCGCAATATGTTAGTCTGTCGAACGAAGAGGATGGCGTGGAGCATGCTCTGCGTGAATATGCATTTGCCTAGAGTCCAGGCGGCCGCAGCCATGACGAAGAACCGCCGAGAGCTCTCGGCGGTTCTTCGTTGTTGTATGCTGTCAAGATGTTAGATAGGGATTAGTACCAGATTCCTTTGGTGATGATAACCAGAAGAATGAAAAGTACAAGGATAAAGCCTACCGATGAGTACCCACCGTAACCTCCATGAACGCCGGACATGCAAATTCCTCCTAGAAAGGTATTTTTTCCGGCACCGGGCTGTTATAACTAAACCATATGTCCCGCCGCTCGGTATACAGTATAGTATGTGAAACGACCATATTCGATTGGACAGTTATCACGGTTTATGTATATTTGGGCATCTGCCATGGCTGAAGCATAAGCGAATCGTGATCATTATCTGCCGGTCAAGTGTCCGGTAGAGATAGATAACGGCTTATTCCACCGAAGGAGCATTTTGCCGATACTCATTTGGGGTAATGCCATTGTACTTCTTGAACACCTTGTAGAAGTAGGTGCTGTTGTTGTAGCCGGTTTTTTGTGAAATGTCCTCGATCGACAGGTTGGTTCCCGTCAGCATTTCTTTTGCCCTCTCCATCCTGTATTCATTCAGATAGTCAGGGACAGACTTCATCGTCATTTTCTTGAAAATGCGGCCTAGATAAGCCGGTGACATATCAATGGATTCCGAAATTTTGTATAGGGAAAGCTCGGGATCAGAGAAATCGTTCTGAATAATGCCATCAATTGTTACGATGAGATGATCGTGCTTGCTGCTCTTGCGGTCTCTCATGCCGATAGCAATGGCATCAATCATCTCTGAGAAACGGGCAATCGTATCCTGAAGCGTCTCTTGTTGATGCAGCTGAAAGATAAAGGAATGGAAATCATATTTAAAGGAAGATCCGCTGGACTTCTCCATAGTCATAGCTGTTGTACAGAGTGTATAGGCAAGCTGGCTAAAGAACATATTGTAGACCAGATAAGTAGGATTCTTGAGGGAAGCAGACATATCAACAATTAGTTGTTTGGCTTCTTCTGCTTTTCCCAGCTTAATGACTTCAATCAGAGACTTTTCCTGAATTGAAGGATAATGAAAAGGGTCCCCCGATTGAGTGTTTTCTGGACTGCTATAGAGGATACTGCCGTAGCCACTAATAAATTTTTTCTCCATCAATTGTTGCGCTTCCTCATACAGTTCGTGTAGGATGGCAAGACTGTCGCCGGTTTCGCTGACAAAAATCGACACAGATAGCTGGAGATGATGCATTGCAGCTTCCTGTATCTCCTTTAATACTCCGTCCAACATACTACGGTCTGCTTGCAGAGGCTTTAAGTGACCATTTAATATAACGGTAATAGTTCGCTCATCCATTTCCACACATTCACTAACAGCAATTCCTTGAAGACATTCCGTAGCAATATTCATCACAGCGTATTTCAATAGGCTGCGATCCTTATAATTGAATTTATTACTGAAATCCTGATAGCGGTCTATGCTGATGAGCAGAATTATAAACTCGGTGTTAGCATTGAACTGAATATTGTACTCCTTCAGCTTGCCTTCAATATCATGAGTCTTCTCTTCTCCCAAATTGTGCACTAATCTACTCAAGTAGTTTTGCTTCAGCTTGAACTGATTGTCGCGTTTTTCCTTAGCGAGCAGATTCATATTTGAGAGCATGCTTTCGATAGGCTTGTAAAGTGATCTGGATAAGGATCTGGAGACAGCAAGACCAATGATTAGGATAATCATGCATACAAGAAGGACGTTGAATTTCATGGAATCGATTTGCTTCATAATTCCATCGTAAGGAAGGACACGCAGAAAAATCCAGTTGGAGGGATCGTATTTGGAATAGATGACAAGGGATTTGACGCCATCTACTTCCTGAACCATATAGCCGGAATTGTCATTTGCGTTAAGTACTTTCTTCATATAAGACTCTTTACTCAGGTTTGTCATAAAGGAATACTTATCTGTGCTCGTTACCAAGGTACCGCTGTCGTCAACAATAAAAGTGCTGCCCTGACCGTTTATATCCAAATTTCGAATGGTGTCCTTCATCCATCTTTCAGAAATATTAAGCATAATGACATGGTCGAGATTACTGGACATGCCCGGTAGATCGTAAAACATAAACGTGTAAGCGTTAGCAAAGTTGCCTTCTTGCCCGGAAACCTGTACCGGAATTTTTCTTGGTATAGGTGTGAGTCGTTTATAATTTTTGAACTGATTGATTAGCTGAACGGCCTCCTTGTCATAGAACAACTCCTTCTGGTAGACACTCGTGGCTGTATCCGGCAGCGTATAAAACGAATTCGCGTTTTTGTTGTAGATATAAATTGAATAGAAGAAATAGTTCATATTTAAGTAGGTGTTCAAGCGAGTCAGAGAATAATTAATATCGTTTGGCGTAGGCTTTTCATAATAAAGAAGCTTGTCGAATTGAGGGTCAGAATAAATTTGCACCGCGTAATTTGTTGCCGAAGTCATCATCGCCTTGGCGCTGTAGCTGGATTGAGACAAGCTGTTTTTCTCGGATGCATATATATTGGACAGCGTTATTTTCTCGAAATTCATATATAGAATCAAGGACAGTGAAACCATAGTCACGATAATACAAATGGTCAATGAAAGAAAGATGTTGGCATAGAGCTTATTTGTCTGTCTGGTTCCCTTGATCTGTATCATTCCATAAAGCTCCTTTCAAGATGTGAAGCAGTGTCTATAATGTAGCAACACTATATCATACTCCCTATTAATGTGGAACAGCTGTAGCCGGTAAGGCCTGTATTTATAGGAAAAGTATACGGATGTATAAAAAGTGCAGTTGCGCTTGGAACAATTTATACAGTCATTTAATCAGTTTTTGGAGTATACAGTAGACCTCAGGAAATTCTATGATTGGACGTAAGCAAACGACAACAGTTGCAGCAATCAGAGAGAGTATGGAGGGCGCTTTTTATGGAAAATAAGTGGACTTTGGAGAAAGTCGCGTTCAACACAATCGGTTACTTATTGATTACATCTTTTGCGGCATTGTGTATTATCCCGTTTCTATTAATTCTGTCAGGCTCGCTCACGGATGAGAAATCCATTCTGAGAGATGGCTACACCTTGATCCCAAGTACATTCTCGGTTTCTTCTTATGAATTTATATTTAAGCAGCCTGCTCAAATTTTAAAATCTTACGGCATTACTATTATTGTAACGCTGGTAGGTACAATTGTTGGATTATTTCTCACTGCAATGACAGCATATGTGCTGCAACGCAAAGATTTTCGCTTCAGAAATGCATTTGCCTTTTATTTTTTCTTTACGACATTATTCTCAGGCGGGTTGGTACCCTGGTATGTACTCATAGTTACCTATCTGGATCTCAAAAATTCCTTGCTCGCCATCATTATGCCGATGCTGCTTAATGTCTTCTACATCATTATTATGAGAAGTTTTATGAGCTCAACTATTCCAGATGCCATAAGCGAGTCAGCCAAGATTGACGGAGCAGGTGACTTTAGAATCTTTGTATCCATTATCCTGCCTCTATCCAAGCCAGCTCTTGCTACAATTGGCCTGTTCATCGCTTTAAATTATTGGAATGACTGGTACCACGCTCTGCTCTTTATTGAGACTAGAGATTTGTACCCTTTACAATACTTTTTGTATAACATTCTTAACAGTATCAGCTTTGCCAATTCTGCTGCAGCTCAAGCTGGTGTAGCTGTAGTCGCCATGCCTAAGGAGTCATTTAAGCTGGCAATGACAGTAGTGGCGACAGGACCTATTATTCTCTTGTATCCGTTTGTACAGAAATACTTTGTTAAAGGGATTACGGTAGGCGCAGTCAAGGGATAAACACGGCAATTGCCGGTTTATTATAAATTTAATTAGAAATTGGGGAGGATTTACAATGGAAAGAAGAGGTTTAACGTGGTTGATTGCTTTGCTAGCCATCATGATTATTGTGGCAGGATGCGGCAACAACAGCAACAATGGCAACAATGCTCCTAGCAACAGCCCTAGCGCATCACCAGATGCTTCAGGAAATACAACGGATGCAGATGCTCCGGATATTTCCAAAGAAGTTAAGCTGAAAATGTATTTGATTGGCGATCAACCTAAGGATACAGCACTCGTATATGATGAAGTTAACAAGTTGCTTAAGAGAGATATTAACGCAACGGTAGAGCCCGTATTCCTGTCATGGGGCGAATATACGCAGAAGTACCCGCTGCTGTTCGCAACCGCTGAAGATTTTGACCTCGTGTATGCTGCGAATTGGATTAAATACAGCGAGCAAGCCTCTAAAGGCGCTTTCATGGAATTGACAACGGATATGCTTAACAAATATGCTCCAAAAACAATGGCAGAAATGCCTGCTGAAGCTTGGGAGCAAGCTAAGGTTGGAGGCAAAGTGTATATGATGCCTGCCTCCAACAAAGATTTCGGTATGGTTGTAGGTGCTGTGCGCGGCGATCTTCGTGAGAAATATAACCTGCCGCCAATCAAAACCTTTGCAGACTATGAGAATTACCTCGATGCCATTAAGAAGAACGAACCAGAAATGCTTCCTTATGATGCAGGTCCTAACGCTTACGAACTTTTTGATATGAACCTAATCCCTGATCAAAGCTGGAAGGTATTGGTGAGCAGCACAGGTATTGCTTTTGATGTAAAAGATCAATCCGGCAAGCTGTTCAATTATGTTGCAGAGCCCGAGTACTTGGAGTTCGCAAAAAAAATGCAGGATTGGAACAATAAAGGGTATTGGTCGAAGAGCGTTATGACAAATAAAACGACGAATACGGACTCCTTCCTTAGCGGAAAGAGTGCAGCCATGGCTGGCAACTTGACAAGCATGAGCCAAAACGTTGGCTTGGCAAATCAACAGAATCCAGACTGGAAAGTTGAATTGTTCAATCTGTATGATGGAAAGACGACGTTCCCTAACTCCTATAACGGTAACGGAATGGCAATCAACGCAAATTCTAAAAATCCAGAAAGAGCTTTAATGATGCTGGATCTGTTCCGTAACAACGAGGAGTATTTCAACCTTACGACCTACGGAATTGAAGGTACACACTATGAATTGACAGAAGACAACAAAGTAAAAACATTGAATGGAACCGAATCTGGCTTCAAGCCTGACTCTGCTTGTCCGTGGGGCTGGAGAACACCTGCTCTCTATAAAGTAATGGCTGACGCGCCAGCAGAGTACGGGGATATTCTGGGGAGCTTTAACAAAGCATCTGTAACAAATCCGCTGCTTAATTTTGTATTCGATGGAACTAATTTTAAAAATGAGCTGGCGGCTCTGAAAAACGTTTCCGAACAATATCGTAATGCAATAGGCGTTGGCGCAATGGGTGATGCTGAAGAGGCTGTTAAGATTCTCAATCAGAAGTATAAAGAGGCTGGAATCGAAAAAGTAATGGCCGAAGCTCAGAAGCAGGTTGATGAGTTTCTTGCAAGCCAAAAGTAAGGGTTAGTTAGAAGGAAGCTGGTGTCTCGACCGTCATGTGAAATGACGAAGAGACACCTTCTTTTTTAATAAAAATTACAAAAATTGAATGAATAGGCGTATCATTTTGTATCAACTCCATCAAGTTCAAATAATCGAGTGAAGTATAAAATGTTCAGTCCGTTAATGTTCGATTTAGCAATAGTTTTCCCTATAAGTTGAGTTCACGAGAGCCAATTTTCCTACTATGATTGGTTTACGAGATAGAAAAACATATGTAGGAGGTTTATCGATTGAAAAAGCATGGATTCCTTGACGAGATCGCCAAAAATCGTAGTTTGTTCCTAATGATTATGCCAGCTGTGCTGATTTTTTTGGTTTTCAGCTACTTACCGATGGCGGGCATGGTCATTGCCTTTAAATCGTATTCGTATACGGACGGTATATTCGGAAGTCCCTGGGCTGGCTTCTCCAACTTTGAGTTTCTGTTCCAATCAGGCAAAGCATGGCTCATTACGAAGAACACGGTAATCTTCAATTTTATCTTTATGATTGTAAACAATCTCCTGGAAATTATCATTGCGATTATTTTGTCTGAGTTGGCCGGCAAGTATTTTAAAAAGTTTCTGCAATCCGCCATTTTCTTGCCGTACTTTATTTCCTGGGTTGTGGCTGGCGCCATTGTTTATAATCTGTTGAACTATGAATTTGGTGCCGTTAACACGTTCTTGAAATCACTTGGTTTGAACCCCATTGATGTGTATAACAATCCGGACTATTGGGTGTATATCCTTACCTTCTTCAGCGCTTGGAAAATTGTAGGTTATGGTACGGTTATTTACTTGGCTACCATTACGGCGATTGATTCCGAGATGTACGAAGCGGCTAAGATCGATGGGGCTAATCTGATGCAGAGAATTATGCATATTACTGTTCCGTACCTTATCCCGACCATCATTATCCTGATTCTCCTGAAAGTCAGCAGTATTGCAAGGGGGGATTTCGGCATGTTCTATCAGCTTATTGGCAATAACGGAATCCTGTTTGACAAAACGGATGTGATTGACACTTATGCCTTTAGAGCGCTCCTTGAGCTTCAGGAATTTGGAATGTCTTCTGCTGTAGGGGTTTATCAGTCCGTTCTAAACTTTGTCATCATTATTATCGTCAATGAAGCAGTTAAGCGATATAACCGGGACAGTGCTTTGTTTTAGGAGAACAAACGTCAATACAACAAGCAATTCAGGCGTAAGAACTTGCTTGTTGTATTGGATTCATTCATGAATTAAGATTCACCTACAAAAAGTGAAGCTGGAATGTATAAAATATGCAGAAAAAAGTAGCGATTTTGGAGTGTTTTAAAAATTCATTTACTATACGATAAGGGCAAGTTGATTTGATAACGCTTACACCAATATTTGTAAGCGTTTTTAAATAGATTATTTTCATTGAAGGAGTGAGTGCATTTGTTAAGAAGAAATATGAAAAAGGGGATCAGCAAGCTGCTTGTTGCATCATTGTTGATTGGTTCGTATGGCGGGTTAATAACAGGATCGATTCCAGCTGCTGAAGCTGCTGAGACGAAGTATTTGCCCGTAGCGGATGTTATGGTTTCAAGCCAGCCTGCTAAGAAGGATTTAAATCTAAATGTTCAAAACCCAAGCAATTACAATCAGTTGGATATCATGTCTAACGGTCCGGACGATACTCGATATCCTTATTTTAAATTCAATTTGGAAGTTCTTCCTGCTAATTTGGATAACGCCACGATTAAGCTGCGACTTTGGAATGTTTCCTCTGCCAGTACAGTAGCAGCAAATGTGTATGCGGTTCCAGGTGACGGCTGGTCAGAAACTGCGATGACTTGGACGACGAGAGAACCTTTGGGTGATTTAATAACTCCTCTTACTCTTTCTCCATCCGCAGGGGAAATCCTTGAGGTAGATGTTACAGATTATATTAAGCAGGAGAAAGCGAACAACGAACAATTCGCAAGCTTGGCAATTACGAGTCAAGCGGCCAACTGGCGAGCTTTCATTGACCGGGAGAGAACCGGAAATCCGGAAAGACAGCCGTATCTTGTGGTAACAACGGATGAAGTGGCTCCGGTCATTCAATCCTCATCCCTAAACAGCAGCTTTGAAACGGTGAATTTGGTCTTTGATGAACCCATTCAAGATGCTACTAGCGGTGCCTTGAAGAGCCGTATTTCGTTTAGTGCTAATGATGTGGACTTTGCTGAGCTTGGTGAATCGGCAATCGTATCCATAAACGGAAACAGCCTGACGATAACCTTTGCAAGCCCGCTATCTGGTAATAAGAACCGCATCAAGATACTCGGAGGTGCCCTGCAGGATAAGTCTGGTAATGTAATTGCCACGGATACTACCAGTGGTCTGCTGCAAGGTAATGATGCACCGCCTGAATACGAAAACAATCGTGTCATCCTTCCTGCTGCTGACGCTGGAGTAGATAGCGGCGCTGCAAATGTGAATAACAATTATGGATCTGCAACTACAGTGATGCTCAAAGAAGGAGGATACACGTTTAATCGTCGATTCTATGTGAAGTTTGACGTTGCCAATGCAAAGCAGTTCAACAGTGCGAAGGTTCGACTTCATTTTCCCACTGCGTTGACAACGCCTGAGCCGCTTAGCTTATATGCGGTTGCTAATGATAGTTGGACGGAGAGTGGTCTGACTTATACCAATCAGCCATTAGCTGCACCTACACCTGATTTAATCGTTGGTGAGACTCAGGTTGGTGGCACGGATTACTGGTATGAGTGGGATCTGACGGAGTATGTCAACGAACAAGCTACTGGAGACCAAGTAGTATCACTCCTGCTCCTTGGCAGCAATAACAGTGCAAACCGTTTTGTATCAACGAAGGAAAACGGAGTCAACGCTCCACAGCTTGTGCTGAACTATGATGAATCGGCACCTGAGGTGGAAGGGGTTACAGTAACCAATGAGAATAAGTCAGTCACAGTTGCTTTTAATGAAAGAATTGTAAATCATACGGCCGACGAAGCTGCTCTTAAATCCGGCATTCAGCTGGCAAGAGAAAATGAAAATTGGGAGCCGCTTGATGAGCTGGATGAAGTGTCTGTGATGAATGACCATTTGGTCATCCAATTACATGAACGTCTAGCGACAGCAGGCGCAAAGCTGATGTTCAATGCTAATCTACTGGAAGATGAGCTAGGGAATGTACAAGATACAGAATGGACATCTGAGGTGCTGAGCTATGACGTTGCGGCACCGCTGATTAATGATGCTGGTGTGCTTGATGCAACGAACAAAATCTACACGATCAAAGCGAATGAGCCATTACTCCTTGCATTGGATAATGTTGCACAATTGAAAGACGCCGTTATGTACGCTGAGGACGGTGAGAACTTTGAAGCTCTTGATGTATCCGATACCGTAAGCCTATCAGGTGGAGAGCTAGTGGTCTCCATGGCTGATAAATTAGCTTCCGGCAGCAAAGTAAAGCTTGCTGCCAACACGTTAAAGGATGTCGCAGGAAATGTGGTTATCTTAGAATGGATTTCGGGGGAAATTACATCAGACCAAATTGCCCCTGTCATTGAAGGAGCCTATGTCATTAACTTTAACAAAAAAGTAGTATTGGTGTTTAATGAGAACGTTACCGTCAATGAGTTGAATGAGGAAGAGCTGAAAGCAGCTGTCAACCGCTCCAGTGACGGGGGAAGCCAGTATGTGGAGCTGGGAGCTCAAGATCAAGTCAAGCTTAGTACCAATACCTTGACTATTATTCTGGCACAGCCGCTTCAGGGCGGAAGTAATACTTTCCGAATTGACGCTGAGGCGATCAAGGATCTGTCAGGGAATATAGCGGGTGTTCTAGAGAGCGGACAAATTACTAGTGAAAAGACCGCATTTCCTTATGCGCCGCCAAGTGAGTATTATTTGGATCAAGCTATGATTGATTCAGCAGGTGTCGTGTTTGGCAATCTTGCTTCAGCTTCAGGCTCTCAGCCAGAGACAATGGCAGCTGGCGCATTGGCAACTATCGCCATGGCTATTGCATCCGGAGATCGTGATCCGGCGTACATCGAACGTTATGTAAGTACGATCAAGAAAGCCATCACGAACGAAGCGAATATGCCGAATTTGCAAGGGGGACTTGATTCGAGGCAGCAGTCTCCATTAATCTATGCGATTGCGATTCTGTGGAACGATCAGGAGATCATGTCTCAGTTTACAGAAGCTGAAATCTCCAAGCTGATTACTATGCTCAAAGCAGGTTTGATCAGCACCGCATATACCTTAAGCGACTTTGATGAAAATGACAATCGTCGCGGTGCGCAACGCATAGCGGTGAATGGAGACACCAACACATGGAATGGCGGCAACACGAATTATTCTGAACCAAACGTGACGATCTTCATGGCGGCTTCATTTGTACTCGGACTGGAGAATGTTAATTCGATTTTGAAGGAATACGACTTTGAGACCTTTAATGCAGAGCTGAACAGTCAAGGATTGACAGCCATTAGAAAGTCCTTCGAGTCCACGTCGAATTTCGGATCGCTGGCTGCTAAGGCAAATCTGATGGAAAGCATCGTACACAGCAATAAGTGGGCATTTAAGGGAGTAACACTGGACGAATTTATTGCCAACCCGCTCAAGCTTTATCATGAAACACAGCGTTTCATGTGGTCATTGGTTGCAGAGGACGGCTATTATATTGGCCAGCGTGGAATGGCCCAAGAGTTTTTCTCCACGGATCAGGCCGGCAGTCGTCAAAGCATAGGTTATGTCGTGCTTGGCATTGATCCGTCGCTGCTCAATCGGATTCTGCTTCATTATTATGGCGTTTGGAGCTCACCTGAGAATCAGGAAAGAGCAGCCGAAATTGACCGCTGGCATAAGGTTGGCGTCTCAGACTATTATGCGAAAGCGATTAACGGCTATTATACCCAATCGTGGAGCGGTACGTATATGGAGTACATGACCAGCTACAAATACTTTGTCGAAACGATGATCAGCATGGGGTTAATGAATGTAGCGGTGTTTAATGATACCTTTAATTATGATGCGTCGAAATTAATAACCGATCAGTGGGTGCTTGCTAGCGGCAATTGGACCGTAGTGAATGATACTATTCTTCCATTTAATACGAAGGTTCCATTAACTAGCGCAGCAGGGGCAAAGCCATTTGATCCTAACGAGAAGGTATTATCAGAAAGCGGCGTTTCTTCAACACCTGCTGTTGCGTACACGAAGATGAGGTTTAAGGATATCAGCCATATGGTGTGGATTGAGCCTTCGGCCACGGGAGAAGCAGGGTTGATCGGCCGGGCTTCCGATGCAGACAACTACTATCTATTGTCCTATGGTGACGGCAAGCTTGCGATTAAGAAAAATGTGAATGGAACGATGAGCGTGCTTGAGGAAAAGGCTATGACTCTCTCAGCAGATCAAGCATATCGCTTTCAAGCTTCCTTCACAGGCAATGAAATCAAGTTTTATGTGGATGGAGTGCTCGAGCTAAGCACATCAGACGATATGTTTACAGAAGGGAATATTGGTCTATTCAATAGAGGCGGCAGCTCCAAATTTGACGCGGTGCTTATTCAGAATACGATCCCTAATGTGCCGGTGCTGGAGGAGCTCCAGATTGGTAACGGCGAGCTGATTGTCAAGTTCGAAGCGGTAAAGGGAGCTATGCAGTACAACATTAAGTATGGTACTCAGCCTGGTGTCTACACAACGAGTGTAGTGACGAACAAGACTACGACGGCATTAAAGGGTCTGACAAACAATACGGTGTATTACGTGGCAGTGACAGCCGAAACCGCGATTGGAGAAAGTGCAGAATCAAATGAAATGTCTACTGCACCTAGAGAGCCCGATGCAGTGACACCGGATATTGAAGATGTCATAGTTGATGGAAACAAAGTTACCCTTCAATTTACGACGGATCCGAAGAATACGTCCTATGTGATCAAGTATGGAAAATCCAGCGGAGCGTATACCGAAATCATCGAGAACGTCACAGATACAGGTTATCAAGTCACCTTGCCTATGACTGTACAACCTTATTATTTTATTATTGTGCCTAGCAATAGCAATGGTCTCGGTGTGGCATCGGAGGAAGTGAGAGTCGTGCTCAATACCCCATTCCTGTATGTTGAGGACATTACAGCAAGTCTTGTCACTGAACCGTTAACCAATACGATTGACGGAGATTTGAGAGTGGAATCAAGATGGTCTACTGAGAATAGAGCTGGCCAGGAACCGCAATGGATTCAATATGATCTCGGCACTGAGCAAGAAATTAATGCAGTCGCTCTTGCCTATTTCAATGGCCATATTAGAAAATCTTATTTCGAAATTCTGCTTTCCAATGATGGTGTGAACTGGACAAAAGTAATAGCAGATGGGGAAACGAGCGGAACGACACAAGGCTTGGAAGTCCACTCGTTTGATACAACCTCTGCTAGATATGTTCGTATCGTGTGCTTTGGTAACTCTGCTGCAGGCAAAGGCTTGGGATGGAACAGCATCATTGAAACCCAAATATTTGGTGCTGCGCCTTCGAAGCCAACAGGCTTAACCGCTGACAGTATTACTAAGGATGGAGTTCAACTAACCTGGAATGCTTCTGTACATCAAGGCGATGGTGAAATCAGCTACGATGTGTACAGAAATGAAGTGAAAGTCAACGCTGCGGACGTAACGGGCAACGCGTATACAGTCACTGAGCTTGAGCCGAATACAAGCTATAGCTTCTACGTCGTTGCTAAGCTGTCGACAGGCAAGAGCTCTACGCCAAGCAACACCATATCCGTGCAAACACTGGCTGATCCAGATACAAATCCGAGCCCAAGCCCAAGCCCAAGCCCAAGCCCAAGCCCAAGCCCTGGCACTGGTTCAGGAACTGGATCAGATTCAGGGAAGCTGGAGATTGTAACTGAAGTAATCGATAATACGGCGTATGGAATGGTAGAATTATCACGGCTTAACTCTGCTTTTGAACTAACAACAGCAGATGCTAAAGGGACAAAAACGGTAATTCTTGAGCTAGAAGCAGCAAATCCTGTCACTGCATTCAGACAAGAGCTGCCTAATGCTTTCTTTAATGAAGCTAAGCAAGGGAATCAGCCGGCTAAGCAAATTGAAATACGGACGGCTTCCGGTACGATCTTGATTCCAAATGATATGTTCAAATCAAAAGATATCAACAACAATCAAAAGATTGAGATTTTGATTGCAAAGGTTGATCCAGCCAGCTTGTCTAACGAGCTTAAAGGGAAAATTGGTAATCACCCTGTTGTTCAGTTGCAGGTTCTGCTTAATGGCAGCCCGTTTAACTGGAAGAATGGTTCTGCGCCTGTACGCGTGAGTATGGATTACGAGCCAACGGATGCCGAGAAAGAGAAGCTGGAGCATCTCAACATTTGGTATATTGACGGTAATGGTCTTATTGCTCGCATACCAACAGGCAAATATGACGCTTCTCAAGGAAAAGTCGTGTTCAGCACCAATCATTTCAGTCAGTATGCTGTTGTCTTTGAAATCAAGACGTTTAACGACATCACAAATCTGAATTGGGCTAAACACCAAATCGAAGTACTGGCATCCAAAGGAATTATTAACGGCGTTTCCGCTACCTCCTTTATGCCTTCGCAGCAGGTCACTCGCGCTGATTTCTTGAAGCTGCTGGTCGGAGCACTTGGCTTGCAAGCGGATGTAGTTAGTCAATTTGATGATGTTTCCGAATCAGACTACTATTATGAAGCTGTTGGTATCGCCAAGCAATTGGGAATCAGCACAGGTGTCGGGAACAATCTGTTAGATCCAAAAGCTTCGATCACACGCCAAGATATGATGGTCATGGTAGAGAGAGCTATGCAAATCGCAGGCAAGGAGCTTGAAGCTGCTGAGGAGGAGGAATTGGAAGTGTTTAAGGACCAGGCCCGCGTGCAAGCTTACGCAAAAGCAAGTATTGCTGCTCTTGTGAAAAGCGGCTTGGTGGAAGGCGATCAGTATAAGTTGAATCCAAACGGCTATGCTACTCGCGCTGAAGCTGCAGTTATGCTGTTCAGAGTGTTTAACCACTAGTATTCTTTTTGTTAATATCCTTCAATCCCCTCATTCCTTGAGGGGATTGAAGATACCTTTAAGGAGGTGATCCGTCATTCATAATCTTTACACATAATCATTTCAAACCTGATGACCGTATTGAAAAAAAATGAAGAGGTGATCGTAATGAGAAAAGACAAGAAAAAAAATAGTCTTAAAACCAAATTAGTCGCAGTGATTAGCAGTGTTACCGTAGCTGCTGCAATTGGCTTTCCTGCAACAGTAGCACCAATAACCACCTATGCATTGCCTTTAAACGTACCCGCTCCAGAAGGGCCCATCATGACAAGAGCTTTCTACAGTATTAATTACAGCATTCCTAATTTCTTTGCAAATACAAATGGCGGATCAGAGCCAGAGCTTCAGAGAGCGCAATCCTTGTTTACCATTGCCAGGGCGTATGCAGCAAACGGGATTACAGACACTCGGCATACCGACAAGATGGTGGAATGGATCAAGTTAACACTCAACAACACCAATCATATGCCTGATATGCATGGCGGCATTGATATGCGCCAGCAGCAATTTTATTTGTTGACATTAAACATGATTTGGCACACACCTGGCTTGAAATCCAGATTTACAGCGTCGGAACAAAATGCCATGCTGACGATGGCTAAGGCAGCAGTAGCAGCAACAGCCTATGTGAGCGCTGATTATAACTCCGCAGGTCAGCTTAGAGCAGCGAATACACGTACGACGTTGGATTTGGATTCCAATAGCTGGCCGCAAGGCAACCCCAATTGGACAGAGGCAGTGCTAGGTTCTTTTATGGCGGGTGCCTATATGATGGGGATTGAAAATGTAAGCGGTTTCCTTACAAATTACAGCCATGCCAGCTTCAAAACAGAGCTGTCAAATCGTGGTCTCAGCAATGTATATAACACCTTCAACATGACAGCTAACGCAACAATTGAATCGTATGTTAAGAACATTGTGAATAATGATAGCGCTAACAAACCGTTTTTCCGCGGCATGAAGCTTAGCTCGTTTGTCTCAGATCCATTTGATTTTTATTATGAAGCAGTGGGTAAGCATACCTTCAATAAAATAGCGACCGAAGGTGACTACATTGGACAGCTCGGCATGGCACAAGAGTTTGACAGTGTTGATGCTTATGGATTACGTGATTCACTCGGTTACGCTGAGCATGGAGCCAATCACATGCTGGGCAATGTGTATCTCATTGATTTTATGGGCAATTGGTCCAGCAGCTCTCAGACCGCCAAGAAAGCGGATCTGGAGAAGCGGATGAAGGTGGGCTTCAGCGATCTTCTTGGCAAGCTGTACAATGGCTACTGGACTTATGCAAACGGCAGTGCATCCTATAATATTTATGAACCTGATGGTTATTTCGACTACGGGCTGAGTCTTGCCCAGGGATATGAATTATCCCAAAAGGTACTGTATCATTACAATTTTGAAGGCGGCAACTACAACGGCTGGACGAGAATAAATACATCAGCACCATGGGCAGGAGTCACGACCGAACCAACTTGGAATGGAAGCACCACGCAGCCGGATGCTGTTTTACAGATCCAGTCGAGTACGGATTCAAGCGGTTATGTAGGAACCTACAGCAGCAATGACTATATCGTATATTCACCTATGAAGGTGGAAGCCTGGGGCACAAGCGGCAACAGACAAATAGGGATTATCGGTAAATACCAAAACAATAGCAACTACTATTTGATGCGTTACAATCAGAACACGAGCAAGCTGCAGATCGTTAAGATCAAGAACGGTGTCGAGCAGGTGTTGAATGAAGCAAGCTTTAATTGGGTGCTGGGAACGATCTATCAAATCAAGGGTGTGTTCGGCAGCAATGGCACACTGGAGTTATATGTTTGGGGAGGCTCTGTACCAAAGGTGTCCGCTGTGGATACCGAATTTGTTAGCGGTGGCATGGGTTATTACAGCAGCCGGGCGCATTCGAAGTTTGATGATCTATTAGTTACAGAGCGTTAATTAGCTCAATTTTATGATTGAGGGATCCTACTATTAGTAATAAACCTGCAGAAGTTTTCAAAAAAACTCTGCAGGTTTATTTATGCTATCCAAACAAATAGGACCAATGGTTGGCTTTTGAACGACGCTAAGAAATCGTGTCGGATTGTAGATATTCTAAATTCTGAGTTTGTGAATTTTCAGATGTACGGACCCTATTGCGCAATAAGAGCGTGACGCTCCCCATACATTCGCAGGAGCGGAATTGTTACCTGCCGCGGTCTCCGCGCTTAGGGCCAGACCCTGGACCGCCGCTGCGGCGGCTGCCGTTAGAAGGAGCATCGCTGTTCCGACGGGAGCCGGATCCGCCGCTGCTGCTGCGGCCTCCACGACCGCCGGAGGAAGAGCTCTCTGAGCGCTTCTCTCTGGACCAAGGGTTCGGAACCGCATCCCGAGGTGCGAAGCCTGCCGTTGGGATCGCCTCGCGAGCACTTGCTCCGTCTGCTGACCGGCCTGCTGCACCTTGGCGAGCAGCTCGTGCACCTCCGCCAGCATCAGCATGGCGGCCGCGCTCACCGGCTTGGCCTCTGCTGCGGCCTGCTGCTGCGCCTCGAGCTGGCTTCCCGCCTTGTCCGCGACCCTCTAACGATCTTCCACGAGCGGCGCCGTCAGCTGCTTGTCCCCAAGCTGGTGCGGTCTCAGCCGCGCCAGCGGAGCGACCGCTGCGACCGCCAGTGGATCTGCCGCGAGCGGCGCCGTCAGCTGCTTGTCCCCAAGCTGGTGCGGTCTCAGCACCACCAGCGGAGCGACCGCCGCGACCTGCAGAGGTTCTGCCGCCGCTGCGGCCGCCTCTGTCGCTTGACCGACCGCGACCAGCCGACTTGCCAGCTGGAACGGAGCCGCGCCAGCCTTGGCGGTCCGGCGTACCATCCAGCTCTCCGCGAGCGCCCTTGCCCTTCGCTCTGCTCTTACTCTCAGCAGGACGCTGCAGCACGCGGTTCGTCTCGAGATCGCGCCGCTCCAGATTCGCGTTAATTGCCCGCTCGATATGAGCAATAGCTCCACGGTCGTGAGAGGTCATTAGCGTAATCGCAATGCCTTGCTCACCTGCCCGGCCTGTCCGGCCGATTCGGTGAATGTAGAGCTCGCCGTCCTGCGGTACATCGAAGTTGAATACATGAGTGACGCCTTCCACATCAAGTCCGCGTGCTGCGACATCGGTCGCAACGAGCACCTGCAGCCTCGCATCGCGGAACCGCTTCATGACCTGCTCCCGCTTCGCCTGGGTTAGGTCGCCATGCAGCTCGTCCGATGCGATGCCCGCATCCTGCAGCACTTCATTCAGCTTCTTCGCACGAGCCTTCGTTCGGCAGAAGATGACAGCCAGATAAGGCTGATGGATGCCGATCAGCTTGACCATCGCTTCTTCCTTGCCACGATCGGACGTCTCTACGACGTATTGCTTAATGCTGTCGAGCGTAATGTTCGAGCTCTTGATTCGAATGTCTTCCGGTGTCTTCATGTAGGCTGAAGCCAGTTGCTTCACCTGCTCAGGCATCGTTGCGGAGAACAGCATCGTCTGTCTGGCGCGCGGAGTCTGCTCAATAATGCTCTGCACTTCCGTCAGGAAGCCCATGTGCAGCATCTGGTCGGCTTCATCGAGCACGAGCATGGACAGCTTGCCAAGCGATACCGTCTCTCTGCGCATATGGTCCAGCAGCCTTCCCGGCGTAGCTACGACTATATGAGGGGAATTTTTGAGCTTCCGAATCTGTGCATCCACATCTTGGCCGCCATAGGCCGCCAGTATCGTTGCTCCAAGGGCAGGAGCCAGCTTTTTGAGTTCACTCGTTATTTGAATAGCAAGCTCCCTTGTAGGGGTTAAGATCAGAGCTTGCACCTGTTCTTTTTCCACATTAATCCGTTGTAAAATAGGAAGAGCAAACGCAATCGTCTTTCCTGTGCCCGTCTGAGCCTGGGCAATGACGTCCTTCCCGCTGAGCAGGAGCGGAATGGCTGCCTTCTGAACCGGTGTAGGCTCCGTAATTCCGTCGTTCTGAAGAAGCTGTGTCAGCTCTGGAATAATGCCCATCTGACCAAATACGGTTGACATTGTTATTATTTCCTCATTTCGTTATACATCGTCTGATGTTCAGTATAACAGTTGTCCCTTAGAAGTGCATCCATGCATTCGATATGTTATGCTGAGACACTGAACGTCATTAGAATTCTAGAGATCCAGTATTAATGAAATAGATCCTATTCAGAAGGCAGGTATTCATCATGAGCGGAACGATCCGATCCTCCATTCGAGCTGGGCTCGAGGTCCATATTGTGCTTAAGCAAGACCAGCGAACAGGCAAGCTTACAAGAGGTATTGTCAAGGACATCCTGACGAATTCCCCGAACCACCCGCATGGCATTAAGGTAAGATTAACAGATGGCCAAGTCGGCCGGGTGAAGGATATCATACCCTCATAAGGAGCGGCGGTCAGTCATGGCATTCGGTATTACAAGAGCTGAGATGAAGCAGTGGAAGGAGAGAGCAGGCAGCGGACAGATCGCCTTCTTGACGCATTACTGGCTGGATCCCCGTTATCCAGGCATGAAGACGGTAACGAAGGTTGGCTGCTCTGATCTGGACAAGCTCTCCGAGTGGTGCAAGGAGCAGGGCCTTCCTCCTAAGTATATCCATAGGCGCTCCGAATACCCGCACTTCGACCTCATGGGTCCGAAGCAGAAGGAAGTGCTTACCCGGCTCCAGCTATGGGATCACATTAACCGGTTCTCCCTGTGAAGTCCGGGTAGATATAATTATTCTATAACTCGTATTAGGGAGGGATACAGATGCGGACGTTCGCATCAAGCCTATGAAGACAGAGAGATCTCATTCAACGCTTCATCCGTGGCTGTCCTTCTTCCTCCGATCATTCACTGCAGCCGTCACCGCAGCCTACGGACTGCTCGTCGGTTATTGGATGTTCGTAGGCTTCGGGAGATCGGGACAGTCTCATGACGGTACGCTGAGATACAATCTGAAGCCTCTTGCGACGATTAAGAGATACTTCATCCACCACGACCACTTCAATATGGAATTACTCTTGATTAACATAGGCGGCAACATAGCGGTGTTCATCCCCTTCGGCTTCGCCATCCCAATCATCTTCAAGTGGGGCTACTGGCGGACGATCCTGTTCTTCATCATTGGGATTACCTTGGTCGAGCTGCTCCAGATGGGATCGGGTCGGGGAAGCTTCGATATAGACGATGTCATTCTGAATACGGTAGGTGCAAGCATCGGCTGCTGGGTGTACCGCACCGTGAAGGGGATGTTCGCTTAGAACAACAACCCCATCCATTCCTCCTTCGTCACAGGGCCGAAGTAATAGGTAAGATCAATGGAATCGAGCAGATCGCTGACTTCACTTGTGTCATAGCGGACTCCGCTTAGCCTTGCCGCGAATTCATTCGCATCTCCCACGCCGAAGAAGTCCCCGTACACATAAGCGGCCGTAATTCGACCTTCTTCCACTTGCAGCCGAACGTCGAAGGTTCCGGCAGGCAGCCTCTTGTTCTGCCGCAGGTTGAAGGAAGGCGAGCGGCCGTAGTTCCAGTCCCAGCTGCGATACCGCTCGTTAGCCAGCGCCTCAACGGCGAGCCAGTCCTCAGATGTAAGGGTATAGTGTGGAACATCCTTACCTTCGTATATGGATTGCAGCAGCACTTCCTTGAACTGCTCAATCGTTATAGGCTCCTCTAGCAGCTCTGTAATATTGACGACCCGGCTCCGAATGGACTTCGTTGACCTGGACTTATACTTCTCAGGGTTTGCCTTCAGAGCGGAGACGACGTTGTCGATCTCGGAGCTGAACAGCAGGGTGCCGTGGCTGAACATACGGCCCTTCGTCGCGAACTGGGCGTTGCCTGAGATTTTGCGCTCGCCGACCTGAATATCATTCCTCCCTGTCAGCTCCGCTTCAATGCCAAGCTTCCGGAGCGCCTTAATGACCGGCTCGGTGAACTTGCGGAAGTTATGGAAGGACTGGCCATCATCCTTCGTAATGAAGCTGAAGTTAAGATTACCCAGATCATGATACACAGCTCCGCCGCCGGACAGCCGTCTAACGACGTGAATGTGGGCATCCTCTACATATTCCGAATTGATCTCTTCAACTGTATTCTGATTTCTGCCAATAATAATAGAAGGTTCATTGATATAGAAGAGCAGATAGGATTCCTCTCCAGGCAGTGACTTCAATATGTACTCCTCGAGCGCTAGATTGAGCGCAGGATCGGTATGATTCTCATTACTAACGAACAGCATGACTTCTTCCTCCTCTGGTTGCATCCATCTTGATTGACTTATAGTATACCCCTTGCGGCTAATTTTTTTAATGGGAATGGGAACTTATGGGGTTAATCAGCGTCTAATTCATGGAGGTGACACCATTGACGCTGCACTACCTACAGCATCTAGCTCACAGTACAGACAGAGAGCGTATTCTTCAGGAGCTGATGGAGCAGTACGGACAAGACGTCTGGAACTTCGCTTACTTCATAACCAAGAGCAGGGAAGCGGCTGATGATGTGTCTCAGGAGACGTTCATAGCAGTATTCAACCACATGTTCTCCTTCCGAGGGGATTGCAGCATGAAGAGCTGGCTGCTGACGATCACACGGAATAAGGCGTTAAGCTATATGAGGAGTTCTTATATACGCAAGGTTACGCTTATGTCATTCATCTCAGCCACAGGCTCGGTACCATCTGCAGAGAGCGAGCTGCTGGACCAGCTGAGATCGAAGCGAATATGGACCATCGTGCTCGAATTGCCTCGTGCTTACCGCGAAGTCATCTTGCTTGAGTACCATTATGGCATGTCCATGCAGGAGATGGCTCAATTGCTTCATCTATCTGAGGGTACTGTGAAGTCAAGGCTGCACCGTGCTCGGCGCAGGATATCCTCCATACTGGAAGGAGAAGACAGCTATGAGGCATGAGCATCCCCCTTGGGCCAAGGAATTGCAAGATACGCCATTCGCCAAGCATCCCTTCACTCGTGCTATATCAGATCAAGTAGTCCATCGTACTAGGCAATCAACCCCTCGTCGAATGAAAAGAAGAAGGCTATCATTCGTTACTATCTCCGCTGTAGTTGTATCCATTGTCCTTGTGCTTACATGGAATCTAGAGAATACGATAAGCCCTCAGGAAGAGGTTAGAAGTACTTATAGCGAGCATAACGTGCCATTATTCCAGATGTTCCCTGATCCTAACCTTGCAGCTGGGAGCGAGTCGGGGTATATGGTCTCGTTCAAGGAGCCCTTCGAGAAGTACAAGGACAAGACATTATCAATCATAGCCACTCACTTAGAGAGCGGGCTGCAAGTTCAAGCGGCAGATGAGAGCCGGATCTCGGAGCCTAGCAGCGGGTATGACACGCTAGGGAGATATACCTTCTCATGCGGTCTGCCTATTAGCGGGCTGTGGAGGTATGAGTTCAAGCTTGATGGAGAGTTCTACGGGGATGTCATTATTCAGGTTGGGGAGCCTTCATGGGGAGAGAGCCCCTCGTTCCAATTAGGCAATGGTACTAAGTATACGCTAAGAGGCAAGGAGGGAAGGGCAGCTATTCTAGACATACCATTCCTTGCTAATCGCTCTAATAAATATATGTGGTACCTGTGGGGAGAAGAAGACCGGTTGGATGGACAATTGGTTATTAAGGCAGTGAAGGAAGGAAGCTATGACATGATGGATGTCTTCTCTGCTTCATCAACAGGCGCGGCGAGCTATGGAGCAGATCGGATGTTCCCTTCTTCCATACTCCTGCCTGAGAGCGGGATGTGGCGGTTACTGATCTACGTAGACGGGAAGCTGTTCGACAGCATCGTCGTACGCGTGTCGTCTTGACAGGGATGAGGTCCTTCTTTATAATCAGAACTAACCATTTTGATGGATATTTTGGCGTTGATAAGGAGCAGTAGCTTTGTTCGTATGGCTTAGAGAGCCGGCGGTTGGTGGAAGCCGGACCTGCGAAGAAGTGAATCTCGCCTTGGAGCTGTGTGATCAGCTTGCCGCATCGGCAAGGGAAGCGCACCGACTCGCCCGCGTTAAGGGCATGGAGTGAGCGTTATAGGCAGAGTATGCCATACGCTAACTAGGGTGGTACCACGGGAGCAGCAGCTTCTCGTCCCTAGCGATTAGTCGCTAGTGATGAGAGGCTTTTTTTATGTGCAGCCATATCGTAAGTTATCGCAGAGAGGAAGTAGTATTCATGAGCCAAGAGCAGCAGAATCAAGGCTATAACCCACTAGTCGTAGAGCCGAAGTGGCAGAAGTACTGGGATGAGTTCAAGACCTTCCGTACAACCGAGGATCCGGGCAAGCCGAAGTTCTACGCCCTTGATATGTTCCCTTATCCATCTGGAGCCGGGCTTCATGTCGGCCATCCGGAAGGATATACCGCAACCGATATCGTATCCCGCTACAAGCGGATGAGAGGCTATAACGTGCTTCATCCGATGGGCTGGGATGCGTTCGGCCTGCCGGCAGAGCAGCACGCGCTCGATACCGGTCAGCATCCGCGTGATATTACGTTCAAGAATATTGACAACTTCCGCCGTCAGATTAAGTCGCTTGGCTTCTCTTACGACTGGGACCGTGAATTCAGTACGACGGATCCGGATTATTACAAGTGGACGCAGTGGATATTCATCCAGCTCTACAACAAGGGGCTGGCTTATGTCGCTGAGGTACCGGTGAACTGGTGTCCGGCACTAGGTACTGTACTTGCTAATGAAGAAGTCATCGATGGCAAGAGCGAGCGCGGAGGACATCCGGTCGTCCGCAAGCCGATGCGTCAGTGGATACTGAGAATAACAGAGTATGCCGAGCGTCTGCTTGAGGATCTTGAGGAGCTGGACTGGTCGGAGAGCATTAAGGATATGCAGCGCAATTGGATTGGCAAGTCCAAGGGAGCGGAAGTCACCTTCGCCATCGAGGGACAGGATGCGAACCTGGTTGTGTTCACCACTCGTCCAGATACGCTCTTCGGAGCAACCTACTGCGTACTCGCACCGGAGCATGAGCTGGTTGCGCAGATTACATCACCAGAGCAGCAGGCTGAGATCAGCGCCTACCAAGAGAAGGCAGCGCGGAAGAGCGATCTGGAGCGCACCGATCTGGCGAAGGAGAAGTCCGGTGTATTCACTGGCGCTTATGCGATTAACCCGGTCAATGGAGTGAAGGTGCCGATCTGGATTGCCGACTATGTCCTTGCGGGGTATGGTACAGGTGCAATCATGGCGGTTCCTGGCCATGACCAGCGGGACTGGGAATTCGCGAAGCAATTCTCTCTCGACATCATTGAGGTTGTTGGCGGCGGCGAGGTGAGCAAGGAAGCTTATGCTGGAGACGGCCCTCACGTGAACTCGGACTTCCTGAACGGCCTTCACAATGAAGAGGCTATCGCTCGGATGATTGAATTCCTGGAGTCGAAGGGAGCCGGCCAAGGCAAGGTTACTTACCGTCTGCGTGATTGGCTGTTCAGCCGCCAGCGTTACTGGGGGGAGCCGATTCCAATTCTTCACCTGGAGGATGGCACGATGAAGACGGTACCGGTAGACCAATTGCCGCTCGTGCTGCCTGATGTGGATGCAATCAAGCCTTCGGGCACTGGGGAATCACCGCTTGCGAATGTAACAGATTGGGTGAATACGGTAGATCCAGAGACGGGGATGAAGGCACGCCGCGAGACGAATACGATGCCGCAATGGGCGGGCAGCTGCTGGTACTACCTGCGCTTCATCGATCCGAAGAATGACAAGGAGATCTGCTCGCCGGAGAAGCAGAAGGAATGGCTGCCGGTTGACCTCTATATCGGGGGAGCTGAGCACGCGGTTCTTCACTTGCTCTATGCACGCTTCTGGCACAAGGTGCTCTATGATCTTGGTGTCGTGGCGACGAAGGAGCCGTTCCACAAGCTGGTGAACCAAGGCATGATTCTCGGGACGAACAATGAGAAGATGTCGAAGTCACGCGGCAATGTCATTAATCCGGATGATATCGTAGGGGAATACGGAGCAGATACGCTGCGGATGTACGAGATGTTCATGGGCCCGCTCGAGGCGACGAAGCCGTGGAACACGAACGGGGTAGAAGGCATGTACCGGTTCTTAAGCCGGGTATGGCGTCTATTCGTCGCAGAGGACGGCTCGCTGAGCAGCAAGCTCTCGGAAGAGGAAGCAGGCACGGCGTTCAAGCAGGTCTGGCATCGGACGATTAAGAAGATTACGGATGACTACGAGAATCTGCGCTTCAACACCGCTATCTCGCAGCTGATGATCTTCGTGAATGAGGCGTACAAGGCGGAGAGCCTGCCGCGTGAAGCGATGAATCACTTCGTGCAGATGCTGTCGCCGCTGGCTCCTCATATGGCCGAAGAGCTGTGGGAGAAGCTTGGACATAATGAATCCATCTCTTATGCGCCTTGGCCGTCGTATGAGGAAGCTTGGACGATTGACCAGGAAGTAGAGATCGTTATTCAGGTCAATGGCAAGATTATTGAGCGCATCTCCATTGCCGCGGATACCGAGCAAGCGGAAATGGAGAGAATCGCCAAGGAGCTCGACAAGGTCAAGGAACTAATTGAAGGCAAGACGATTAGGAAGCTGATTGCCGTGAAGGGCAAGCTGGTCAATATCGTAGCTAATTAATAGGATAGGTTGAGCAGGAAGAGGTGGGCAGCCCTTAGCGAAGAACGCTATTGGCCGTTCACCTCTTCTGCGCAAAAAGCGGCCGTCACCTTAGCTACATCTTCGCGATACTTAGCATGTGTCGTGCGGATAACCTGATGGAATAGACCTTCCGTCTCACGGCTGAGCAGATTCAGTGCGTGGGCCGTGATGCCTCCGGGAACGGCTACTCGCTCTTGAATCTGCGCTGGCGTAAGTCCGCCCTCGGTGAGCAGCAGTCCTGTTCCAAGCAGCATCTGGCTCGCTACTGCCGTAGCTTCTCTACGGTCGATGCCCGTCTCCTCAACGGCAGCATCAATGAACTGCTGAAGGATGCAGGAGAGGAAGGCCGGCCCGCAGCTAGATAGATCGGAGACGACTCGCGTATAGCCTTCCTCCACTCTCAGCGGCTCGCTAATGTGAGAGAGCAACGCTTCCAGCGCATCGCAATCCTCTTCAAGCATTCGAGAGCCGTGGATGCACAGCGACGAGCCGCTCCAGACGAGATTGGTGATGCTCGGGATGACCTTCGTTATTTTGCAAGGCAGCCATTCCTCGAGATGGGACAGGAGAACGGGACTCGTAATAGAGACGATAATCTGCTCTGGCTGCAGCACCGCTCTCAGATCATCAACGACCTTCTTGAACTCGAGCGGCTTCACGCATAGGAAGACGATGTCTGCGCCTCTTGCTGCCTCTACATTGGCGTGATACGCTCTCATGCCAGGATGTCGGTCTGCGATGGCCTTGGCCTTCCCGTAGGTGCGATTGCTAATGCTGATCTGCTCAGGCGCCAGCGCTCCCGATTCAACGAGTGCTTCGACTAACAGGCTTCCCATTGAGCCCGTTCCAATCAATCCGACCTTCATCTCAGTTGCCCCTTCCGATTAACAGAATCCTCTTATAGAACTATTCGCGTTTGCTTGGCTCATATGACATATTTCTCAAGAAGCAAGATCTATAAGAACGAATGGAGGCCCACTATGGGAAAATATACAAATAAACCAAGCAGCAGCAGACTGCTGCTTATTGCTGTGCTGGCTGTAACGGCAGGCTGCTTGTTCATCGCTGCGCTGCAGGAGCCGAAGGAAGAGAAGACGACCGACTGGATTCGACTCGACCGGCAGGTTGCTGATGTGCTTGGCGACGGAGAGGCGGAGCACCAGGTGAGCGGGACTCAGAAGGAAGGGGGGAATGAGGTGGAGATGGTGGGACCGAATGAGAGAGAGAAGGAGGGGGGGCATGAGCCGAATGAGGGGCTGAATGAGGAAGGGGTACACGGACAGAGGAAGGGTCAGATGGGGGAGGGCAATTCTGCTCAAGGAGCTGCTGCGGCCGGCGCGGGCAAGCTTAATATTAATCAGGCAACAGCCGAGGAGCTGGACGAGCTGAAGGGGATAGGTCCTTCCAAGGCGCAGGCGATTGTGGACGATCGGGAGCTGCATGGCTTCTATACGAGAATTGAGGAGATTACGCGGGTGAAGGGCATTGGTGAGAAGCTGTTCGAGGGGATCAAAGACAGCATTGTCGCCGTTCCTTGATTGTGAGAGAATAGAGACGGCGAAGGAAACTTGTCCCAGCTGATAAAAGATGAAGGAGTGTTCAAGATGCCAGAAGATCGCAAGCTCTCTCTCGAAACGCTGTCCGTCCACGGAGGCCAAGAACTAGACCCGACTACACTCGCTCGTGCGGTACCGATCTACCAGACCACATCCTATGGATTCCGGGATACGGACCATGCGGCGAACCTGTTCTCTCTCCAAGAATTCGGCAACATCTACACCCGAATTATGAATCCGACATCGGACACATTCGAGAAGCGTATCGCTCTATTGGAAGGGGCGCCGGCTGCACTTGCCGTAGCATCTGGACAAGCGGCAATCACTTATTCTATCCTTAATATCGCTGGAGCAGGAGATGAGATCGTCGCATCGGCCTCTCTCTATGGCGGAACTTACAATCTATTCTCTACTACGCTGCCTAAGCTTGGCATTACCGTTCGATTCGTTGATCCATCCGATCCGAACAACTTCCGCTTAGCCATTAATGATCGCACGAAGGCCGTCTTCGCGGAATCCATCGGCAATCCACGCGGGGATGTGCTAGATATTGCCGCAGTGGCTGAAGCTGCGCATGACAATGGCGTTCCTCTCATTATTGACAATACGTTCCCGAGTCCGTTCTTGTGCCGCCCGCTTGAGCATGGCGCGGATATTGTCGTACATTCAGCTACGAAGTTCATCGGCGGCCATGGCACATCAATCGGCGGAGTCATCGTCGATGGCGGAACCTTCGATTGGGCAGCCAGCGGAAGATTCCCTGGCCTTACGGAGCCGGATCCAAGCTACAACGGTGTTGTCTACACAGAAGCTGTAGGTGCGATAGCTTATATTATTAAGGCGCGAGTGCAGTTGCTCCGGGATCTCGGAGCTGCCTTGTCACCGTTCAACTCCTTCTTGCTGCTGCAAGGTCTCGAGACCCTGCATCTGCGGATGGAGCGGCACTGCTCGAATGCGCAGCGAACAGCCGAATACCTGGAAGGTCATGAAGCGGTCGAGTGGGTGAGTTACCCGGGACTGCCAAGTCATCCTTCGTATGACTTGGCCCAGAAGTACTTGCCGCGAGGCCAGGGTGCAATACTAACCTTCGGCATTAAGGGCGGACTTGAAGCGGGCAAGAGAGTGATTAACGCAGTAGAGCTCTTCTCCCATCTGGCGAATGTAGGCGACTCGAAGTCGCTCATTATTCATCCGGCCAGCACGACCCACCAGCAGCTGTCGGAGGCGGAACAGCTCGCAGCTGGCGTTAAGCCGGGAATGATTCGTCTATCGATTGGAACCGAAGGCATTGATGATATCTTATATGATCTTGAACAAGCGCTGAAGGCCAGCCAGACCGGTTCAACGGCAGCCGCTGCACACAACTTAGAAGCTTAACACCGAATGGGAAGGATGGATGGGAATGAACGGAGCTGCGGGAGACGCCATCCGCAAGGATTGGGACACATACTTCATGGATATCGCCTATATGGTATCCACTCGCTCAAGATGCCCAAGGCGTCATGTAGGAGCCTTGCTCGTGCAGGGGAAGAAGCTGCTCGGAACAGCCTATAACGGCGCCCCTATGGGCGTTCAGGACTGCTCTGAGGCAGGCTGCATGATCGCTGAGGAGCTGGAGCTTAAGCTAGTCGACGGAGAGCAGCTCATGGTGAAGAAGCAGCGCTGCATTCGTACCATTCATGCCGAGCAGAATCTGCTGCTGTTCACCGACCGTGCCGACCGTGAAGGCTCTACGGTGTATGTAACCGACCAGCCTTGCTGGACCTGTGCCAACATGCTGGCTAACAGCGGAATTCAGGAGATCGTGTACCACCGGTCCTATCCGAAGGACAGCGACAAGGTCGTTCAGCTTATGGTCCAGCGGGGCATCCTGTTCCGCGAGCTGGCTCAATACGAGCCGCCGTCCCAGGCCAGCATGACAGTGAATGAGTAAGGCTCCGGGCGCTGTCCCAAGACAGAATGTCAGTGAGTGAGTAAGGCTCATGCCGCAGCTCCAAGACAATAGGACAGTGAATGAGTAGGGCTCCAGGCGCTGTCCCGTGACAGCATGTCAGTGAATGAGTAGGGCTCCAGGCGCTGTCCCGTGACAGCATGTCAGTGAATGAGTATGGCTCATGCCGCAGCTCCAAGACAATAGGACAGTGAATGAGTATGGCTAAGCCGATGTCCCAAGACAGCATGTCAGTGAATGATTAAGGCTTAGTCAGCAATTGCTGGCGCTTATCTTAACCATTAAGGAACGAACTGCATATCTTATAGAGGAAGAACCTCTCATGCGCATTGGGGCGATGCGTGCGGGAGGTTCTTTTTGTATGGGGTTATTGAGCAGTGAAGCAGACTTCTAGAGCAAGGAGGGGATAGGATGAACCGTCGACCGCTCGTCTGGTTCACGGTATATTATGTAGCGGGCAGCGCGTCAGCCGCGGCCTTGAACAGAGAGGGAATGCTGCTAGCTTGCGGCTCGGGCATGCTGCTGCTGTTAGCGTGGGCTCTAGCTGGGCGTGTGACCGGTAGGCTGGCTGCTGTCTGCGCGGCTGCGCTCTTGCTCGCCGCTTGCGAACGCGCATGGGTAGATGCCCGCAATGTGACGGCAATGCCGGACCTGCTGGCTGCCGCCGAGGCTGAGGGCGCCGCTGCCGCTATAGAAGTGGAAGCAGCGGGCACGATTATGTCCGCGGTCGACGTCGATGGCGACCGCGCCGAGTTCAGCATGACGGCCGACACCGTCCGCGTCCAAGGCGAGCCTTCGACGCGAGAGCTCCGCGAGCGGCTGCTCGTGCAGGTGCGGCTTGCAGAGCAGCCGCACCAGAGCATCGCCGCTGGCTGGCAGCGCGGCGACCGCGTCGTCGTCGCCGGCAAGCTGGCGCGGCCGGCGGGTGCAAGCAATAGCTGCGGCTTCGACTACCGCCGCTATCTCCGCAGCCAGGGGACCCACTGGCTGCTGAAGGCCACGGGCATCGGCGCTGTGGAAGCCGCGCCGGGCCCGCCCTGGACCGCGGCCGCACTGCTCGGCCGCGTGGACCAAGCCCGCGCGAGGCTGGGCGCGGGCATGGATGAGCTGTACCCGGCGGCGGAGCAGGCCGGGTACATGAAGGGTCTGGTCCTCGGCATCCGCGAGGACCTGGACCCTGTGCAGTTCAGCCAGTTCTCGCGGCTGGGCCTCACGCATATACTGGCCATCTCTGGCTTGCACGTAGCGGTGTTCCTCTACGTGCTGGGGAGCGCTCTGCGGCTGCTCCGCTTCACGCGGGAGCGGCTGCTGCTCGTACTCATCGCAGCAGTGCCGTTCTACGTCCTTCTATCCGGACTAACCCCTTCGGTCGTCCGGGCTGGCATCATGGCGATGCTCGGGCTGCTGGCCGCCCGGATGCACATGCTGAAGGACGGCTTGCACATTCTAGCGGCAGCGGCCCTCCTCATGTTAGTGTGGGATCCTTATTATCTCGAGGATGTATCCTTCCAGCTGTCCTTCATCGTAACAGGAGGATTAATCATAGGAGTTCCGCCGATTCGACGAGCTATGCCAAGCTGGCGCAGAGGGAAGTGGGCGCTTGACCTAGGAGCGGTAACGCTAACTGCGCAATTGTTCTCCTTCCCGGTTACGATCTATTACTTCAACCAGTTCCACTTGTTGTCGCTTCCAGCCAACTTCGTGCTCGTACCGTTCATCAGCTTCGTCGTCATGCCTCTCGGAGCGGCAGCGCTCCTGCTGGGCGAGATATGGGAGCCTGCTGGAGTGCTGCTCGCTGCTGCCGGCATGTATGCGAATGATTGGACCTTCAAGGCTATTGACTGGCTTAGCCATGCTGACAAGCTTCGCAGCATATGGAGAACCCCTTCGCTCTGGTGGATGGTAGGCTGGTACGGGCTGCTCGGCACCGTCCTGGCCTTGCTTCGCCGAAGGCAGAGCTCGCTCGATGCGGCTGTGGATGCCGACGATACACTCCCCTTGAATTCGGATGGAAGCGGCTATACCCAGCCAGGAAGCGTTGGTAATAGTGAGGCTTCCAGGTATAATAAGGCGCTTGCAGCTGCCGGTCTTGCTGCCCTGCTGCTGCTTGCTTATGCGTACTATCCGGACTTCGCTGATCGAACCGGCCGAGTCAGTGTATTAGATGTCGGTCAAGGGGACGCCATCTATATTCGTACACCCGGACTTCGCAGCATTCTAGTAGATGGCGGAGGCACGCTATCCTTCCGCAAGCCCGGGGAAGAGTGGAAGGAGCGGCGGGATCCGTATGAGGTGGGACGCAAGGTCATCGTGCCTCTCCTCATGAAGCGGGGAGTCCATCAGCTCGACGTGCTAGTGATCACTCATCTCGATAGTGACCACATTCGCGGCTTGACGGCTGTATTGCAATCCATACCCGTGAAGGAGATATGGTGGAATGGGACCATTAAGCGTTCTGATGATGCTGAAGCTCTGCTCCGGCTAGCGGCTTCTATGAGCATACCGATGTACGGCGTACATGCTGGCCAGACCTGGGAGCCAGAGCGACATGCGGCTGTTCGTATCTTATGGCCTCCGCCGAAGGCAGCTAGCAGCGAATCAACCGTCCGTGAGTTGGAGGAACAGAACGAAGAGAGTGTGGTTCTTGAGCTGGCCATGTACGGACGAACCTTCCTGTTCTCAGGGGATATTAATTCGGTGACAGAGACTGCGGTGCTTGGTCAGTTGGAGGATCATCCAGCCTTAGCTTATCCTCCTGATACAGATGGCATAGATATGCTTAAGGTAGCGCATCATGGCAGCCGGTTCTCTACCTCTGAGGCATGGCTGTCCCGGTTGAGGCCCGCGTCAGCTGTCATATCAGCTGGGGCTTCGAATACGTACGGACACCCTCATCCCGATGTGCTTCGCAAGCTTAGCGAATACGGATCACATAGCTTCCGGACGGACAAGCAGGGAGAGATTGCCTATCGGGTCACTCGACATACGTTGCTGGTCAAGGGTTTCAAGGATAATCGCTGACTCCAATTCACTATATACGCCTCTCTTAATTTTTGATATTGTTTATTTCAGACAAAGTGCAACATATAGAAGAGTGGTCTCGTCTGTATGTATGCAAGAGAGGGGGATCCTTCGTGGTAGAGCCTGGCCTCATTAGAGCCGCTCAGTCGGGCGATCGCGACGCACTAATAACCCTATTGCGTGAGATTGAAACCCATGTCTATCGGACAGCCTACTATATATTGAATAACGAGCAGGATGCGATGGATGCTTCCCAAGAGGCGCTCATTCGTATCTACACCAAGATCAGCTCCTATGAAGAGAAGGCTCAGTTCAAGACATGGATCCAGCGAATCGTAACGAATATATGCATCGACAAGTTCAGACGCACCAAGCCGACTGTCTCGATTGACGAGCACGATATGGTGTTCCATGAGAAGCAGAATGTGGAAGAGGAAGTTCTGTCTTCCTATGCGGTGCAAGACATCCGCAACGCGATTGACAAGCTGCCTGAGCATCATCGAGCAGTCGTCGTCCTTCGTTACTTACAGGACTTCTCTTATAACGAGATTGCAGACTCGCTTGATCTGCCGCTTAATACGGTGAAGTCTTATCTATTCCGAGCGAGACAGCAGCTTCAAGCATTACTCCATGATTATCAGAAAGGTGGTGTCCGGGGATGAATTGCCAAGAGGTGATGGAATATATGCATAGACAGCTAGATGGCGATCTCGACGAGCGTGAAGCAGAGCTCTTGCGCTCGCATACCAGACATTGTCCGGACTGTGCAGCCATGTATGAACGGTTACAGAAGTTGTCAGCGGATCTAGACAACTTGCCTAAGGTAACACCCAGCTACTCGCTTGTAGATGCCATACTCCCAAGGCTTCAAGAACTGGAGGAGAGCGGCAATAGTACTCTGACAGCCGTCCCTTCCAGACAGGAAGCTCCTGCCCGTAAGGCGACTGGCCGCTTCTCTTGGAAGGCGCTAAGCGGAGTGGCGGCAGCGGGTCTAGTAGCAGCGGCATTCCTCGTGCTTAGCCCGCAGATTCCGAATCTGACCTCCATGAAGGGCGATTCGAATGATGCAGCCATGAATACCGCTTCTACTCAAGAGTCGGCTAATGTGGATACGTACGCATTCAAGAAGCAGGCGACCGCAACAGACAAGTCTGAGCCTCTCAGCTCGGATGAAGGGAGCAGAAGCTTCATGCTGGACAGTATAGAAGAGATTGAACAGAACAGTACGGATATGGGCAATGAGGGAGGCGGCCCAGCAGACGCTCCCGACCAAGGGTCTGCAGAAGGCGATAAGCTGAGAGTGGATCAACCTGGGATTACCTCCATGGATGAACAATCTTCAGGTGGGAGCGGCGAAGCGGTACCAAGTCCGCCAATTCATCTAGCTGTCTCTCCTGATGGTAAGCTTCGTGCTGAGATTATTGACAACTCCCTTCGTATCTATACCGCTTCGAATGAAGAGCTGTTCAACAGCCAGAGGAAGAACGGCAAGTTCGCGAACCTGATCTGGTCTGATGACAGCAAGCAGCTAACCTATGAGATCTCTGCTCTGCAGGGCGGCAGTACGCAGAAGTTCATTATAGATGTGGCCCAAGGCAAGGAGACCAGAGCAACTCCTTAAGGCCTTCTGCCGCGAATGTTGCGGGGATATTCGCACACTTGACGGTTCATGTGCGTATAGTAAGGTATAAGGAAGTCTGCGACGAAGCTGACGTCGTATGACCATCTCTAGGGCGGTACCATGGACCCGCCATACGGATGTTTATATAGATGTTCAGGGACAGAGGGATGAAGCCGCAAGCCGGCGTCATCCCTTTGTTGCCGTCCCCAGGCTTACACCAGCGTCTGAATCGGTTATAATATTAGGAACAGGGGGAATGTACGTGGACGCGAAGCAAGCTGCAGAGGCAATTAAGAAGGGACAGATGAAGCCGGCTTATGTGGTCTACGGCAAGGACCGTTACCGCATTCGGCAATTCGCCGAGGGGCTGGCCTCCTCGCTCTTCAGCGCGGACGAGCAAGAGCTCGGAGTCGTGAAGTTCGATACCGCAGAGACACCTATTGAGGAAGCGGCGCTTGAAGCAGAGACTCTCCCGTTCTTCGTGGAACGGAAGTTAATTATTGTCCGAGACTCCATGGTGCTCGCAGCTGGAGGCAAGGAAGGCGGGAAGGTACAGCATACCGCTGAGAGGATGCTTGATTATATACAGAACCCGCTGGATTCCACCGTGCTGCTGTTCGTGGTGCATGCGGAGAAGCTGGATGAACGTCGGAAGATAGTGAAGTACTTGAAGGACCGAGATTGCCTCATTGCCTTCCAGGAGATGGATGCAAGTCAGCTGAAGCAGTGGGTGATTCGAAGATCGGCAGAGCAGAATCGCACCCTGCTTGTGGATGCAGCGGACCTGCTGCTTGCCCGGGTAGGTACGAATATGGGGCAGCTCGCGCTTGAAGTGGACAAGCTCTGCCTGCACGCTGGCCAAGGCGGGACGATTACCGTACAGGCAGCGTCGGATCTCATCGCCTCGACGGTAGAGGAGGATGTGTTCGCGCTCGTGGATGCGATTGCGATGCTCCAGATTGACCGGGCGCTGAGGATGTACCGAGAGCTGCTCGTGAGGAAGGAAGAGCCGATTAAGATTGCCGCGCTAATTGCCAGGCAGCTGCGCATTATGCTGCAGATCAAGGAGCTGGAGCAGCATCGCTATTCCCCTCAGCAGATGGCGGGACAGCTTGGGCTTCATCCGTATGCCGTTAAGCTAGCAGCAGAGAAGAGCCGTAAGTTCACCCCAGCCAAGCTTGGCGCTCACCTCGCCGACATAGCAGATCTGGATTATCGGATGAAGACGGGTAAGGTGGACAAGACTCTAGGGCTGGAGCTGTACTTACTAGCTCTGGGGACGGAGAAGCGCCCAACAGCCAACTAGATGATATTCAAATAGCAAAAAAAAAAGCTTCACGTTCCTAAAGGATCGTGAAGCTTTTTTTTACCGCATAATCTGTCCGACCTATGAGGGCGGCAGCCATTACGCTTGTCTTCCCATAATTAGCCTTGTGCAGACAGGGCGTTCAGTCTTTTAGCAAGACGTGATTTTTTACGGGAAGCTGCATTTTTATGGATCAGGCCTTTCGTTACTGCTTTGTCCAATTTCTTGGTCGCTTCGATCAATGCAGCTTTTGCAGCTTCAACATCGGTACCAGCGATCGCTTGGTCAGCAGATTTAACGGCCGTACGAAGAGCGGATTTTTGGGAAGCGTTAAGAGCGCGACGTTTTTCGCTCGTCTTGACGCGTTTAATTGCAGATTTAATGTTTGGCATGGATTTCACCTCCTGTACTTAACAACACAACTTAAAATATATTACCATGCGCCTATTCAAAATGCAATAGAAAGCACAGTGCGGACAGGAAAGGCAAAGTATGAAAAAGCTCCTATTGCAGACAATATCCTATAGCGCAAAGTGTGAAGGGAGATTGAGTGAGTATGTCGGAGCTTGACCTGCAGCAATATAACGTAAGAACAGACCTTGCTCTAGAGGCGAAGGAGATGGCGCAGTCCGCGGCAGGAACGAACCCCATTCCAGGAATTAAGAGTGAGACGCATGAGGAAGACGGCATCACGATTACGGTACTTCAGGTTGAGAATGAGCAAGGCGCCAGAGCGATTGGGAAGATACAAGGGAACTATGTGACCTTGGAGGTTCCTGGTCTTCGCAATCAGGATACAGGGCTTCAGGACCGGGTGGCTACTCAGTTTGCGAAGCATTTTGAAGCTTTTCTCCAGCAGATCGGGGTTGGGGTTATGTCCAAGGTGCTCATTGTTGGTCTTGGCAACTGGAATGTGACGCCAGATGCGCTCGGGCCGCTCGTGGTGGAGAATGTTATGGTTACGCGTCACTTCTTCGAGCTCATGCCTGATCAGGTTGCGCCTGGCTACCGGGCTGTCAGCGCGGTTGCACCTGGAGTGCTTGGCATAACAGGGATTGAATCAAGCATGATCGTGCAAGGGATTGTCGAACAGTCCAAGCCGGACGTTATTATCGCCATCGATGCTCTAGCTTCGAAGTCGCTGGAGAGGGTGAATACGACGATTCAGATAGCGGATACGGGTATTCATCCTGGCTCCGGCATCGGCAACAAGCGGCGAGGGCTGACGAAGGAGATTCTAGGGGTGCCCGTCATCGCAATCGGGGTCCCGACTGTCGTCTATGCTTCAACCATAGTGAATAATGCGTTCGACCTTATGCGCCAGCATATGGAATCAGAGAAGGCGAACAATGATCAGGTATTCGGGCTGATGAACACGATTGCGGAGGATGAACGGCTGCTTCTAGTGAAGGAAGTGCTGAATCCACTCGGACATGATCTGCTCGTTACGCCGAAGGAGATCGACGAGTTCATAGAGGATATTGCGAACATTATCGCCAGCGGGCTGAACGCAGCTCTTCATGAAGCGGTAGATACGTCCAACGTTGCCGCATATACGCATTAATAAGAGGGGCTGTCCGAGATGGGCGGCCCTTATTTGCATTGCCAACCGCTCTTGCACCTAACTCAATCTATGAATCTAGTGAAAAAAACAGCTCCTCCTCGTTCTATGAATTCCGACTCTCTCATAAGTTAATAGTGCCTGGCTAATGGCAACTGGAGCTTATGCTAACGGGAGGTCTACGAATGAAGCGAACAATGATAACACTTGATCTGGCTCGCCAGAGCAGAAAAATCCGAGGGCTGCTCGTTACAGGGCGTACCTTCGCCTTGCTTACAGGCTGCTCTATGATCTTGTTCATCGCGGTAGCGGTAGCCGCTGCTGCGGGCAAGCCGTCGTCATCTGTACCTGTCTCCTCGATGAGAGGCTTTGCCGCTTCGGTATCAAGCGGTTTTTTTGCGGATATGCTGGAGATGGAGATGCCTTCGTTCCAGGGCAGCAGCGAGCAGGAGACCTTCTCGGGCAAGCAGGTCAGCTCCTTCATCATCCGATTGCTGACAGACATTAATCCAAGCGACCCTCACAGCTTGCTCGCGGGTGAGCTGCCTGGCATGGGGCTTAATGATTCCTTCTTAATTCGGAGAGGGACGGGCACAGATACAGCTGTAGGGCCTGAAGATAATGAACCAATCCCAGATCAATCAAGTGTTGAGCCGGGGAGCGGAATCGAGGATCCCTCTAGCGGGGGGCTGCCAACTCCTCAGCCGAGTGCGAATCCTGTACCTTCCAGCGAGCCTGAGGCGGAACCGAGCAAGCCGACGACCGGAGGCCGTAAGATCGCCTTCATCTATCATTCGCATAACCGCGAATCCTTCTATCCTGAGGTGAAGTCGGGGTCGAAGGATCCGAATTCAACGACGAGGAACATTACGCTCGTAGGCAAGCGGCTCGCTCAGAAGCTGGAGGAGCAAGGCATCGGAGCGATGCATTCGAACACAGACTATCCAACGTCAATTAAGGATTATCGATGGGTAATGTCCTACAAGTACTCCAACAAGACGGTCAAGGAGGCGCTCGCCAGCAACAAGGATATCAAGTTCCTCTTCGACATCCACCGTGATTCCCAGCACAGGAAGCTGACGACAACGACCATCGGCGGCAAGGATTATGCACAAGTGTACTTCATCATCGGTCACAAAAATCCAAATTGGGAGCAGAACGAAAAGTTCGCCACCCAAATTCATAAAGCGTTGGACAAAAATTACGCAGGACTGTCTAGAGGCATATGGGGAAAAACGTCCGCAACAGGTAATGGAGAATATAATCAATCACTCGCGAGTGACAGTGTGCTAATTGAGATTGGCGGCGTAGATAATACGCTTGAGGAATGCTACCGGACAGCAGATGTGCTGGCTAAGGTCATAGCGGATATCTATTGGGATGCAGAGAAAGTGGCTGTTCCAAAAGAAAGCTAATAGGAAGGGAGCTGTCTAACGATGAGAAAATCCAAGTGGAAATGGGCCTTGCTCGGCGGAGCTCTAGTAATCATTATTATGTATGGCATTGAACTGACGACAACTGGCATTGAACGTGTGTATGGTCCACTGGCTGACAACGAGGCAGCCCCGGTTGCCATCGTCCAGGATGAGGAAGCCGGACTTATCCCTCAGAAGGAGGAGTCTCCTCAGTCTGAGCTTGAACAGAAGGTGGAAGAGCTGGAGCAAGAGCTCCAGCGGGTCAAGCAGCTGGCTGCTATGGAGGACACTGCGCCCGTGCAGAACGGGAACGAACACTTGCCGGGCATTCCTCGTGAAGTATACGAGCCTGCTGTGAACAAGGTTGCGGACTCAACGGCTGGCTTGCTGCAGTCCGTATCAAGTGGAGGAATCCGGTTCATCGTATCGCTGTTCGATTCTGTCACCGAATGACGCATTGCTGGGCATCCCCATTGCTGATATAATAGAAAGAATGATTAGCATCAAATGGAATGTGTGGGGGCCGAAGCATGACTGACGTTCGTGAACGACAGAAGAAGATTAGAAACTTTTCCATAATAGCTCATATCGACCACGGCAAGTCTACACTAGCTGACCGAATTCTCGAATTCACCGGGGCATTATCCTCAAGAGAGATGCAGGAGCAAGTGCTTGACCAGATGGATCTGGAGCGTGAACGCGGCATTACCATTAAGCTGCAAGCGGTTCGCTTGTCTTATCGCGCCGATGACGGCGAGGAGTACTTGCTTAATCTGATTGATACACCGGGACACGTAGACTTCACGTATGAAGTGTCGAGGAGCATGGCTGCCTGCGAAGGCGCACTGCTCGTCGTCGATGCGGCGCAAGGCATCGAGGCTCAGACGCTAGCGAACGTGTACCTGGCATTAGATAATAACTTAGAGATTATTCCGGTTATTAATAAGATTGACCTGCCAAGCGCAGAGCCCGAGCGGGTGAAGCAAGAGATTGAAGATGTCATTGGTCTCGATACGAGTGATGCAGTGCTTGCTTCAGCGAAGGCCGGCATTGGAATTAAGGAGATACTGGAGCAGGTGGTCGCGAAGGTTCCAGCCCCGACAGGCGATCCGGATGAGCCCCTCAAGGCACTAATCTTCGATTCGCATTATGATCCCTACAAGGGTGTTATCGTCTATGTACGGGTCATGGATGGAAGCATTAAGGCAGGCAAGAAAATTCGGTTCATGGCAACGGGCGCTGAGTTCGAAGTCATCGAAGTTGGGGCGTTCAAGCCTCGGATGTCGATCGTTGACGAGCTGGCTGTAGGTGACGTTGGATTCGTCGTCGCGGGCATTAAGAATGTGAAGGACACCCGGGTGGGGGATACCGTCACCGAAGCGAAGCGTCCTGCCCCGGAAGCGCTGCCGGGCTACCGCCGGATTAATCCGATGGTATTCTGCGGGCTATACCCGATCGAGACCCAAGATTATAACGACCTGCGCGAGGCACTCGAGAAGCTTGAGCTGAATGACGCTTCCCTGCGCTATGAGCCAGAATCCTCGACGGCTCTAGGCTTCGGCTTCCGCTGCGGATTCCTCGGATTGCTTCATATGGAGATTATCCAGGAGCGGATTGAGCGGGAATTCAACATTCCGCTCATTACGACAGCTCCAAGCGTTATCTATCGCGTGACCCTGACGAACGGCGATGTCATGGAGATTGACAACCCATCCAACTATCCGGAAGCAGGCAAGCTGGACTACGTGGAAGAGCCATACGTGAAGGCTGCGATTATCGTTCCGAACGACTTCGTTGGAGCAATCATGGAGCTCTGTCAGAACAAGCGCGGCGAATTCGTCAATATGGAGTACCTGGATACGAACCGGGTTACGATCACGTACGAGATTCCGCTCTCAGAGATCGTCTATGACTTCTTCGACCAACTGAAGTCAAGCACGAAGGGGTATGCGTCCTTCGATTATGAAGTGTCCGGCTACCGCAGATCCAATCTGGTGAAGATGGATATTATGCTGAACAACGAACAAGTGGATGCCTTGTCAGTTATCGTCCACCGGGATCGCGCCTATCATCGCGGACGCCTAATCTGTGAGAAGCTGAAGGAGCTTATCCCTCGTCAGATGTTCGAGGTGCCCGTTCAAGCATCCATCGGTACGAAGGTTATCGCCCGTGAGACTGTTAAGGCGATGCGCAAGAACGTTCTTGCCAAGTGCTACGGCGGAGATATTAGCCGGAAGCGGAAGCTGCTTGATAAGCAGAAGGAAGGCAAGAAGCGGATGAAGCAAGTCGGCAGCGTTGAAGTTCCTCAGGAAGCGTTCATGGCCGTTCTGAAGATAGACGAAGATTAAGCGGAAGAGGGGGAGCGAGGCTCTCCCTTTTCTCTATTTGTAAGGAGTGAATTCACCAATGCTAATGCATGCGCCGCGAGCGCTCTATATTCATATCCCCTTCTGTACGAACAAGTGCCACTATTGTGACTTCAATTCCTTCGTACTGAAGGGTCAGCCTGTTGACGACTATCTGGACGCCCTAGAGGAAGAGATGAAGAGGACGGTAGAGAGTATGCCTCCGGACATCATCCACACGGTGTTCGTAGGCGGAGGGACGCCGACCGTACTTACCCCACCTCAGATGACGAGGTTCCTGGCATCGGTTCAGCGATACTTCCCATTGGCGGTTGACGTAGAATTCACGATGGAGGCGAACCCTGGAACGACCGATCTGGAGAAGCTTCAAGCGATGAAGGCAGGAGGAGTGAACCGTCTGTCCTTCGGAGTGCAATCCTTCAATAATGAACTGCTGGAGCGAATCGGCCGGATTCACAATGTAGAGGATGTGTATCGCAGCCTGGACAATGCCCGCACCGCAGGCTTCTCCAATCTGTCCATCGACCTCATGTTCAATCTGCCCGGTCAGACCTTGGAGATGCTGGCTGAGAGTGTAGAGAAGGCGCTTGCCCTTGGGCTGCCTCACTATTCGCTCTATAGCTTGAAGGTTGAGGAGAATACACTCTTCCATACCTTATATGAGCGCAATGAGCTCGTTCTCCCTCCCGAGGAGGAGGAGCTTGACATGTTCCTGCTGCTGATCGAACGGCTGAAGGGAGCAGGCTACTCCCACTATGAGATCAGCAACTTCGCGAAGCCAGGCTATGAGAGCAAGCATAACTCGACCTACTGGCGGAATGAACCCTACTATGGCCTCGGCGCAGGAGCGCACGGTTATGCGAAGGGACAGCGTCACGTCAATGTGAAGGGCGTAGGCGCCTATATTGATGCAGCAAGACAGCAATTACCTCGCCTGGATGTGTCGGAGGTGTCAGAGCTTGAAGCCATCGAAGACTTCATGATGGTGGGCCTGCGGTTGCTTGATGGCGTACGCGCTTCAGACTTCGAGAGACAGTTCGAGGGGAAGAAGCTTGAAGACTACTTCGGCGATATTCTGGACCGAGTCATGGCGGATGGATTAGTCGAGAGGCTTACTGAACAGGATGACCGCCGCTATCGGTTGACGAACAAGGGCATCCTGCTTGGCAATGAAGTGTTCGGGTCCTTCATCGGGCTGACAGAGACCTCATCCCCCGGCTGATTATAATGAACGACCTCTAACCACATCTCGATTACGCCTTGCAAAAAACTGTTGAGATAACATGCATTCTGTTGTATATTTATTCATATTGCAATCTATGGATAACGGGCAGCGGATGGGGGCGGGGGCAGTGAGCAGCAGAGGGGCCGGCGGAGCGACGATGCACGCATCGTGCAGAAGAGCGACTGCAGAGGACGTAGACGTATTGTATGACTTGATTAAGGGCTATGCAGAACAAGGGATTATGCTGCCTCGCAGCAGAGAGATGCTGGAGCATCTCATCGACACCTTCGTTGTGGCTGAGGTAGGCGAGACTGTTGTAGGATGCGGCTCGCTCTGCAGGCTAGGCAATGACCTGGTAGAGGTAAGATCCCTTGGTATCTCGGACGACTACAAGGGTCTTGGCATCGGCAGCAAGCTCGTTGACAGCTTGATTGAACAGGCCAGAGAGCAAGGTGTGCCGAAGATTATGGCTCTTACCTATGAGGTTCCTTTTTTCCAGAAGAACGGCTTTCAGATCGTGGATAAGGAGATTTTCCCCGAGAAGGTATGGAAGGATTGCGTGAACTGCCCGAAGCAGCATGCCTGTGACGAAATAGCTGTACTTAAAATGCTGAACTGACTTGACATACCCCAAGTTGGTTTGGTATTTTTGTATTAACGATTAGCACTCGGCTCATATGAGTGCTAACACATCCAAGCCAGCCTATGATGGGCAGCCTTCGCGCTGTACTACACTTAAGGAGGAATTTCGAATGCTCTCTGATCGACAACGCATGATTCTTAACGCCATTGTGGATGATTATATCCGTTCAGCTGAACCTGTCGGCTCCAGAAGCATATCGAAGCGGGGAGATGTTGGCTTCAGTCCGGCTACGATTCGTAATGAGATGGCCGATCTGGAAGAGCTTGGTTATCTAGAGCAGCCTCATACATCTGCCGGGCGTATTCCTTCCATTAAGGGGTATCGGTATTATGTGGACCATCTGCTGAAGCTGGGTGTCGATGATCATGATCTGAACGCGGTCCGATCGTTCATGGCCGACAAGATGAACCAGATGGAGCAAGTCATTCAGCATGCGGCAAGCGTCCTGTCGAACTTGACGAACTACACCTCCATTCTGCTCGGTCCAGAGATGTTCAGCAACAGTCTGAAGCACTTCGGTCTCGTTCCTCTTGGCGATGATTCGGCTGTTGCCATTATCGTTACGAATACGGGTCATGTAGAGAATAGGACGATCTCCCTTCCACCTGGCGTGAAGATGGAAGATATGGAGAAGGTTGTAGAAGTGCTCAATAAGAAGCTAATTGGTGTTCCGCTCATCCGCTTGAAGTCTAAGCTCCATTCTGAAGTAGGTCAGGAGCTTGAGCGATATGTGGACCATTGCGAAGACATCATTGACGTGTTAGGCAGAGCGCTGCAGAATGATAACGATCACCGAGTCTTCCTCAGCGGAACAACGAATATGCTGACGCAGCCTGAATTCAAAGACGTCGACAAAGTAAAGACTATACTCGACTTGCTTGATGAGACACCAACGATTATGAAGATGTTCACTGCACTGCCATCCGGCATTCAGGTTCGAATCGGGACAGAGAATGCTCATGAAGCCATTGCCAACTGCAGCTTGATCACCGCAACCTACTCTGCTGACGGTAAGTCGCTCGGTACGATAGGCATACTCGGTCCGACTAGAATGGATTATGGGAAGGTCATCTCCCTGCTGGATGTCATATCGAAGGATATGGCCGTCATGATGGCAAGGTGGTACAAATAACCAATGAGCAGCCCCATGAATATAAGGAGGTGAATACATCTTGAGTTCAAACGAGAACATCGCAGAGGAGCAGGAGATCGACGTGACCCAATCACAAGCTAACACCAATGAACAAGATATGGCAGAACCAACACATACAGAGCAAGAGCCTGTAACTCAAGACGCTAAGCTTGACGAGGAGACCGCTGCTGGAGAAGGATCTTCTCAGGAAGAGACGAGACTTGCCGAGCTGACGAAGCTGGCGGAGGAGAATCAACAACGTTACTTACGCGTACAGGCGGACTTCGACAACTTCCGTCGCCGCACGATGAAGGAGAAGGAAGAGCTTGGCCAGTATGCTTCCATGAAGCTGGTTACTCAGCTCTTGCCGGTCGTGGACAACTTCGACCGTGCCGTTACTTCCGCTGCGACGAATAAGGACTATGAGTCGCTTGCCAAGGGTGTAGAGATGATTTTTCGACAGTTCGAACAGATCTTAGACAGCGAAGGCGTGAAGGCCATCGCAGCCGTAGGCGAGCCGTTCAATCCAGAGTTCCATCAAGCGATTATGCAGGTGGATTCGGAGGAATATGAAGAAGGTATCGTGGTGGAGGAAGTGCTGAAGGGTTATATGATGAAGGATAAGGTTCTGCGTCCAGCTATGGTTAAGGTAAGCTCTTAAAAAATACGTATAACGACCAATAGGAGGTTCTAGCAAATGAGTAAAGTAATCGGGATTGACCTTGGTACAACAAACTCTTGTGTAGCAGTAATGGAAGGCGGCGAGGCCGTTGTTATTCCTAACCCGGAAGGCAACCGTACAACCCCGTCAGTTGTAGGCTTCAAGAAGGATGGAGAGCGGGTTGTAGGAGAGACAGCTAAGCGCCAAGCGATTACGAATCCAGATCGTACGGTTATGTCCATCAAGCGCCATATCGGTACGAACCATAAGGAAAAAATCGACGACAAAGAATATACACCGCAAGAAATCTCTGCGATTATCCTGCAGAAGCTGAAATCCGATGCAGAAGCTTATCTTGGCCAGACTGTTACTCAAGCGGTTATTACTGTTCCAGCTTACTTCAATGACAGCCAGCGTCAAGCCACGAAGGATGCGGGCAAAATTGCCGGTCTTGAAGTGCTTCGTATCGTCAACGAGCCTACGGCTGCAGCACTTGCTTACGGACTTGAGAAAACAGAAGACCAAACGATTCTCGTCTATGACCTTGGCGGCGGTACGTTCGACGTATCCATCCTTGAGCTCGGCGATGGCTTCTTCGAAGTAAAAGCGACAAGCGGCGACAACAAGCTGGGCGGAGATGACTTCGACCAAGTAATCATCAACCACCTGGTGGCTGAATTCAAGAAGGATCAGGGTATCGACCTGTCCAAGGACAAGGCAGCGGTACAGCGTCTGAAGGATGCAGCGGAAAAAGCGAAAAAGGATCTGTCAGGCGTATTGTCGACAACGATCTCCTTGCCGTTCATCACGATGGTAGACGGCGTTCCTCAGCACTTGGAGATGAACCTCTCCCGTGCGAAGTTCGAAGAGCTGGCTGCACCTCTTGTAGAACGTACGCTAGGTCCTACTCGTCAAGCTCTGAGCGATTCCGGCCTGTCTACTAGCGAGATCGACAAGGTCGTGCTTGTTGGCGGTTCAACTCGTATTCCTGCGGTACAGGAAGCGATCAAGAAGCTAATTGGCAAGGACCCTCACAAGGGCGTTAACCCGGATGAAGTGGTTGCGCTTGGCGCAGCTGTTCAAGCTGGTGTACTGACTGGTGATGTGAAGGACGTCGTTCTGCTCGACGTAACTCCACTGTCCCTTGGTATTGAGACGGCGGGCGGCGTATTCACCAAGATGATTGACCGCAATACAACGATTCCTACAAGCAAGTCCCAAGTCTATTCCACCTATGCGGATAACCAGCCTAGCGTTGAGATTCATGTCCTGCAAGGTGAGCGCTCCATGGCTAACGGCAACAAAACGCTGGGCCGCTTCACGCTTGGTGATATTCCTCTCGCACCGCGCGGCGTTCCGCAGATCGAAGTTACGTTCGACATTGATGCTAACGGTATCGTTAACGTATCTGCGCTTGACAAGGGTACGGGCAAGAGCCAGAAGATTACGATTACTTCATCCAGCGGTCTAAGCGATGCTGAGATTGAGCAGATGATGAAGGACGCGGAGCTGAACGCAGAGGAAGACCGTAAGCGCCGTGAGCTGGTTGAAGCGAAGAATAGTGCGGATCAGCTGATCTACTCTGTAGACAAGACAATTAAGGATCTTGGCGATAAGGTGGACGCTTCGGAGATTGACAGAGCGAACGAAGCGAAGGAAAAAGTAAGCAAAGCTCTTGAAACAGACAACATTGAAGAAATTAATGCAGCTTCAGAAGCACTTACCGAGATTGTACAGCAGCTATCTGTGAAGCTCTATGAGCAAGCTGCTCAGGCTCAGCAAGCGGCTGAAGGCGGAGCAGAGGGTGACAACGGTGCAGCGAAGGGCAGAGATAATGTAGTTGACGCTGACTATGAAGTGGTAGACGACAAGAAATAAGATAGCAGGCGAGAGGTCATTAGGCAGGCGTGTCCTGGCTTGTGACCTCTCATTTTGCGATTAGAATGAACTCATGGGGTGAGTAATCGTTGGCAGACAAGCGGGATTATTATGACGTACTGCAGGTAAGCAAGGACGCAAGCGCGGATGATATTAAGAAGGCGTATCGCAAGCTTGCGCGTCAATACCATCCGGATGTGAACAAGGCAGCCGATGCAGAGGATAAGTTCAAGGAAGTCAAGGAAGCCTATGATACGCTAAGCGATGACGGGAAGCGTGACACGTACGACCGATACGGCCATGTGGATCCGAATCAAGGCTTCGGCGGTCAAGGTGACATGGGCGGCGGCTTCGGGGACATCTTCGACATGTTCTTCGGCGGCGGCGGTGGCGGTCGCAGAGATCCTAATGCCCCGCAGCGCGGCAATGATCTTCAATATACGATGACGATCGAGTTCAAGGAAGCAGTATTCGGCAAGGATGCTGAGATTACGATTCCGCGGACCGAGACCTGCGACACCTGTCATGGCGGCGGCGCCAAGCCGGGAACGAAGCCGGAGACCTGTACGGTATGTAAGGGCAGCGGACAGCAGGAAGTCGTACAGAACACGCCATTCGGACGTATGGTCAATCGTCGTGCGTGCTCCAATTGCAGCGGTTCTGGCCGCATCATTAAGGAGAAGTGCGGGACTTGTCACGGTGCGGGCAAGGTGAAGCGCCAGCGCAAGATTAACGTCAAGATTCCAGCCGGTGTGGACGAAGGCGCACAGATTCGAATGACAGGCGAAGGTGAAGGCGGCCTGCGCGGCGGTCCAGCTGGCGACCTGTATATCGTACTCCGCGTCAAGTCGCATGAGTTCTTCGAGCGCGAGGGAGATGATATCTATTGCGAGGTGCCGCTGACATTCGTTCAGGCTGCACTAGGCGATGAGATTGAGATTCCTACGTTAACGGAGAAGGTGAAGCTGAAGATTCCGGCGGGTACGCAGACGGGCACTTACTTCCGTCTCAAGGGCAAGGGAGTTCCGAAGCTGCGCGGCTACGGCCAAGGCGACCAGCATGTCAAGGTGACGGTCGTCACGCCAACGTCTCTGAACGACGAGCAGAAGGACCTGCTCCGTCAATTCAGCGGCATAGCCGGCGAGAGTGGCAGCAACGGCGGCGGCGAGCATCACGAGACGATATTTGAGAAGATGAAGAAGGCATTCCGGGGTGAATAACCCGGAATGCCTTTTTTTCTTTATTTTAGGAGCTAAGGCATATTGCCAGAAGGGTGTGAGTCGCATATTCTATCGCATAGAAGAGAGGTTATGAGAGAAGGAGAGATTGTCTGAATGAAAGTAATGGAAACTAAGCTGTTAGGTGTCAAGCTGCTTGAACCGAAGGTATTCAGCGATCATCGAGGCTTCTTCATGGAGAGCTACAACGAGCACACGGCACATGCTAACCAAATCATGTATGCTTATCAACAAGATAATCATTCGCTGTCCGTAGAAGCCGGTGTTATTAGAGGGCTGCACTATCAATTGAATCCCAAGGCACAGACGAAGCTCGTAAGAGTAACGGCAGGAGCAATCTATGATGTAGTGGTTGATATTAGAAGTGGATCTCCCACATTCGGCCAGTGGCAGGGGTTCATCCTAAGCAGTGCGAACAAGCGTCAGCTGCTGGTGCCTCGAGGCTTCGCTCATGGATTCTGTACGATTGTGAACCATACCGAAGTTCAGTACAAGGTGGATGAGTTATACTCGCCACAGCATGATCGCGGGATTGCTTGGAATGACCCAGCACTTTCCATTGATTGGCCAACCTCTGATCCTATCGTCTCTGATAAGGACAACAAGCATCCGCTGCTGGCCGATGCAGAGATGAACTTCACGTTCCAAGGGTAACCCTAATAGATGACAAGGCATAATTCTTCCTAATGCGGTACATCCTAGTGAAGTGCTGGATGTAGTCACGAATGTTATGGGAAGGGGCTGTATGCCATGGATAAGCAGCATAATAACGGCAAGAACGACCTGGAGAAGCAAAACTTCGCAGAACTGCCAATTGCCAAAAATGAAGACGTGGAATTCTCTGAAGAGCTGGCAGATCGCGATGACCAGACAGCGAATGAACGGGCTAAGGCTGCAGATGCTCGAGCAGAGCGATCGTAGGAGGCAGCATTATGGTACAGATCAAAGCGACTTATAATGAAGCTGGAGGAGCTCGCGAAGCGTTGAGTAAGCTGCAGGCATTGCGAGCATTCGAAGTGAAGGGACTGCTGGACAGCGGCATGCTGACCGCAACGGTGGATGAGGCGGTTGCAGATCGGGCACTCCACTTGATTAGGGAGACCGGCGGTCACCTTGAGACGGATGGAGAATATTTGGAATAGCAGCGGGTTACACGAATAGAGCCCCTAGACGAAGAAGTGGTCTAGTGGGCTCTTTTGGCTTGTTTTTTTGAACCGAGGTGCCATTCTGGTGTACAATAGTGGTTAGGTTTCAAGCAATGAGGGGGCACGTATATGAAGTGGCACGAGATAACGATTGCAACAACGGAGCAAGCCATAGAGATGATATCTAACTTTCTTCATGAGATGGACGCCGGCGGTGTATCTATAGAAGAATCAGGCACACTGAAGAAACAGCGGGATACGTCATTCGGTCAATGGTATGAAACGCCGCTTAATGATATTCCGGAGGGACATGCGGTCATTAAGGGGTATTTCTCCGAGGGGATTGATCCTGCTCCGCTTGTTGAGCAGCTGAAGCCTTCCATTGATCAACTTCGTGAGTTCGGCATTGATCCAGGCGACTACAAGATTACGGTTAGTATCGTAGATGAAGAGGATTGGGCGAATGCATGGAAGCAGTACTTCAAGCCGATACGGGTGACCAATCACTTAACGATTAAGCCGACTTGGGAGGCGTATGAGCCTGGGCCGGAAGAGAAGATTATCGAGCTTGATCCAGGTATGGCCTTCGGAACAGGAACACATCCGACGACATCGTTATGCCTGCAGACGTTAGAGTCCGTCATGAAGGGCGGGGAAGAAGTCATCGATGTAGGGACGGGCTCAGGCATATTAGCGATCGGCTCCATGCTACTGGGCGCGAAGCGTGTGCTTGCCCTAGATCTGGATCCGGTGGCGGTATCCAGTGCAACTGAGAATGTCCGCCTGAATGGTTGGCAGAATGACGTAGAGGTTAGACTAAGCGATCTATTAGGTGTGCTTAGAGAAGACTTCAAGGAGTCAGGTGAAGCTGTTCAAGTGAAGCTGCCTGTTGACCTGGTTGTAGCCAATATACTGGCAGATGTCATCCTTATGTTCGTTGATGATGTATACGCAGCGCTTAAGCCTGGAGGTCTCTACATCTCGTCCGGAATATTCATGAACAAGGAAGAGGCCGTCGAACAGGGGCTCATTCAGGGTGGATTCGAGATTGTTGAGAAGCGCCGGGATGAGAACTGGCTAGCCATCATTGCGAGAAAACCGCAAGGGAGTGAATAGCTCTGGAACAATTCCTGTGGTATCCCATTGAAGATCTGCCATTCATTGCGTTAACGATAATTATTGCATTCACGGTGCATGAGTTCGCTCATGCCTATACCGCTTATAAGTTCGGAGACCCCACGGCATATGACCAGGGAAGGGTTACCCTTAATCCGCGCGTCCACCTGGACGTATTCGGTACCATACTCATATTAATTGCTGGCTTCGGCTGGGCGAGACCTGTCCCGGTCAAGGCTAGCAACTTCAAGAATCCCAGGCTGATGAGCATTATCGTGTCTGCGGTCGGTCCAGTCAGTAATTTGATACTGGCTGTGCTTAGTATCTTGTCCATTTACATCTTGAACGAGACGGGACTATTGCATGCGGGCTCAAGAGGAGTGTACGCTGCTCTTATTCATTTCTTCTACTATATGTGGACGATTAATATGCTGCTGTTCTTCTTCAACCTAATTCCGCTTCCGCCGCTTGATGGATTCCGTATTGTACATGAGCTGCTTCCATTAGAGACACGAATTAAGGTCGATCAGAACTTGCAATGGGGGATGTTTATCTTCCTTTTGTTGGTGTTCATCCCGCCGCTTAGAGCAGCTACATTAGATCCTTACTTGGGACTGTCAGTGAAGTTAACGTCTAGTATTTTTGCTTGGTTTGGACATTTTTTCACACCGCTGGGCTTCATATAGTTGGCCGTAGATTCAGCATCCTGAAGCATGATATGATGTAGGCTGGAAATTGGACGATTACTGTTGCAGGAATAGGAATATAAGGTGGTTGAACAGATACTATGCAGCGTTATTTCGTAAGCAAGGAGCAGCTTACTGAAGCTGGTGCGTTCCTTACAGGCGAGGATGCTCATCATGCGGCTCGCGTCATGCGAATGAGCGAAGGTGACTCCTTCATCGTCAGCGACGGGACGGAGCGGACGGCACTTGTTCAAGTGACAGAAGCTAGCCCGGCTAGAGTTGATGCACAGCTAATTGAATGGTTAGAGATGAGCAGTGAGCCGGCATGGAGGGTCACGATTGCTCAGAGCTTACCGAAGGGTGACAAGATGGAGCTTGTCATTCAGAAGGGAACGGAGATTGGTGCCTGCGCCTTCATCCCGTTCGAATCCGAGCGAGTGGTTGTTCAATATGATCATAAGAAGGAAGCGAAGCGTCTAGAGCGCTGGAGCAAGATTGCGAAGGAAGCGGCTGAGCAAGCTCATCGCAACCGCATTCCATCCATTGAACCCGTGCGCAGCTGGCGTGAATTAACGGCTTCCTATCCTAAGTACGACCTAGTCTTGTTCTGCTACGAACGAGAAGGTCATGAGAGCACAGGCCAAGGGCTTGGCGATGTGCTTCGAGAGTGGAAGGCTAGAGAGACACGGCCAGCCGAACCTAGCATACTGCTCATAGTCGGCTCGGAAGGCGGCTTCACAGAGCGGGAAGCGGAGGAAGCAGTTGCTTCAGGAGCAGTCCTAGTGGGGCTTGGCCGCCGCATATTGCGGACGGAGACAGCAGGTCTAGTCGGTCTAACCTGTCTGCTCTACGAATCTGGAGAAATGGGAGGAGCATAGCATTGGCGCCATCAGTAGCATTATATACACTTGGCTGTAAGGTGAACTTCTATGATACAGAAGCCGTCTGGCAGCTGTTCAAGAATGAAGGCTATCAGCAAGTTGACTTCGAGGAGACGGCGGATGTCTATCTCATCAACACCTGCACCGTCACGAACACAGGAGACAAGAAGAGCAGACAGATTATTCGTCGAGCCATTCGCAGGAACCCGGATGCTGTCGTAGCCGTAACCGGCTGCTACGCACAGACTTCACCGGCAGAGATCCTCGCTATACCCGGAGTGGACCTCGTTATTGGAACCCAGGATAGGGATAAGCTGATGGGCTATATTCAGCAGATTCAGGCCGATCGCAAGCCAGTGAACGCGGTGCGGAATATAATGAAGACACGTGAATTCGAAGAGCTGGATGTACCTGACTTCGCCGACAGGACGAGAGCTTTCTTGAAGATTCAAGAGGGCTGTAACAACTTCTGCACCTTCTGCATTATCCCTTGGTCGAGAGGGCTATCCCGCAGCCGGAGTCCAGAGACGATCCTTCAACAGGCTCGCCAGCTAGTAGAAGCTGGATACAAGGAGATTGTATTAACAGGCATTCATACTGGCGGCTATGGAGATGACCTTGAAGGATACAATCTGACTAGTCTGCTATGGGATCTGGATAAGGTGGAAGGACTCGAGCGGGTAAGGATCTCTTCTATAGAGGCCAGCCAGATTGATGACGCCATGATTGAGGTGCTGAACAAGTCGCCTAAGATGTGCCGTCATCTCCATATACCTCTGCAGGCCGGTGAGAACTCCGTGCTGAAGCGCATGCGCCGCAAGTATACGACAGAGGAGTTCGGAGCGACCATTAAGAAGCTCCAGCTGGCGATGCCCGGCGTAGCTATTACTACCGATGTCATCGTCGGATTCCCGGGTGAGTCCGAGGAGATGTTCGAGGAGGGCTATCGCTTCATGGAGGACCTCGGGTTCGCTGAGATGCATGTCTTCCCTTACTCCAAGCGGACAGGGACACCGGCAGCTCGAATGGAAGATCAGGTGGATGAGGAAGTGAAGAACGAACGTGTTCACAAGCTGATTGACCTGTCGGAGCGAATGCAGCTTAATTATGCGAAGCGATATGTAGGAGAAGTGCTGGATGTCATTCCGGAGCGAGACTATAAGGGAGCACCGGGCAGCGGACTCATTATGGGATATACGGATAATTATATCCAGGTCGTATTCGAAGGCTCTGAGCAATTCATCGGACAGCTGTGCCGAGTGAAGATTACCGAGGCAGGCGTGAACGAATGCCGTGCTGATCTTATCCGTGTATGGGATGAGACGACGGTAAGTCTGCGCAGCGAGTCTGGGGCAGTCAGAGCGTAAGGTAAGGGGGAAGCAGTTGTGAAGGAAATATCAGCAGGCGGCGTTGTCTATCGCAAGTTAGAGGAAGGCAAGCTGCAGATTCAACTTATCCAAGACCGTTATGGCAAGGTGTCGCTGCCTAAGGGCAAGATGGAGCCTGGAGAGACCGTTGAACAGACTGCTCTTCGGGAGATTAGGGAAGAGACAGGTCTTCAGGGTGTCATTATCTCACCTATTAATCAGATCAAGTATCAGTATCAGCATGAGTCCAAAGGGATTGTCGACAAGGAAGTGCATTATTATCTCGTCGAAGCAACTGGAGGCTCTCTGCAAGCGCAAGTAGAAGAGATTCGCGGGGTCGATTGGTTCGAGCCTCGCGAGGCTTGGAGGAAGCAGAAGCAATCCGGCTATGACAACAACGACCGAATCGTTGCTGGAGCATTGCGGCTCTTGGGTGTGGAGGTAGAATAACATGCGGGAGACATGGAAGCCGGGCGATTCGATCGCCCGGTTTATTGATCATATCTGCCTGCAGCCTAGTGCAACTGCAATCGAGATGGGAAGAGTATGTGAAGAAGCAGTAACCTATGCAATCAGGTCCCTTAATATAAGCGGTTATTGGGTCTATGCCTGTAAGGAACAGCTATCAGGAACGAATGTATTCATAAGCGCTGTATGCGGAACGCCAACAGGCTCCACTACTCGTGTTAAGGTGTACGAGGCCATGGAAGCGATAGATGATGGTGCTGATGAGATTGAGATGACAGTCCCGGTCGGTGCAGTCAAGGAAGGCCGCTTCGGCCTATTGTCGAATGATATAACGGCCGTCGTAAGAGCTGCAGAGGGCAGAGCGGCTATCAAGGTTGCCATACAGGCGCATCTGCTCACAGCGCAGCAGCTCTCTGAAGTCACTTCTATTGCTGAAGCCGCAGGAGCGAGTTACATTCAGAATGAATCGAGCTATTATGAGGGCAGCGTATCTCTCATCGATCTTAAGCGAATTGGCGAAGCCAAGACCAGAGGAATGGGACTTATTGCCTGCGGCGCCATCCTGAACCGAGAGAGCGCTTATCAGATGCTCGCAGCCGGAGCTGACCGGATTGCTACTAGGGCAGCCCCCATCATCCTTCTCTCTGATCCAACCTCTGCATTATAGGGAGGTAGCAGAGAGGAAGGGCGATGAGCGAGCAGGCAACATTGAACAGGGTCTGAGCATGAGCCAGCATGGAAGATGGCGTGGCTGAGATCCAGTCTGATACAGCAGTCAGCTCGCCGATAAGCGGCAGGAATAAGATTGCGCCTCCTGCATTCAAGGCGATATGGGACCAAGCGACGAATTGTCCAGGCTTGGAGCCTCCAAGCGAAGCTAGCAGCGCAGTGAAGCAGGTGCCGATATTCGAGCCTAGAATAACGGCTATGCCGAGTTCAGGTGGAATGGCTCCTATCGTAGCAAGTCCCATCATCATGGCGATTACAGCAGCGCTGCTGTGCACGATGGCGGTCATGACTGTTCCTGCGGCAACTCCCCATAACAAGCTGTCATCCGCGCGATTCACGAACCAGCTGAACATAGAGCTGCTCTGAACAGCTGGACCAATTGATTGCATCATAGCAATTCCGAATAGGAGCAGACCGAATCCGCATAATACGAGTGACAAGGAACGAAGAGGCGCTAGCCATGGCATGCTGTAGGCAGCGGGAATTAGCCTCATCTCGCCTAGCAAGGCAGTCAGCAGCCATAGTGCTAGAGACATGAGGGTAAGCGGCATGGACCACCTGCTTAAGTTCAGCCCAATCAGCTCCGTCGTCAAGCAGGTGCCCACGTTCGTGCCAAGCACAATACCAAGTGTCCTTGAGAAGGTAAGCAGCCGAGCGTTGACTAGTCCGATTGTAATCACGGTAACGGCTGTACTGCTCTGAAGTACGGCAGAGGCTGCCGTACCTACAACTAACCCATGAATAGGCGTTGACGTTGACCGCCGCAATACTCGGGCAAGATGGGGGCCAGCGAATCGATGAAGCGCCAGTTCCATGAGCTTCATTCCCGCGAGGAAGATGGCGAAGCCAAGCAGCATGGGCATTACTATAGATAAGAGCATAGAGAGTTCTCCTTAGTGAATTGACATAAGTGACACAATGATCTAGCGTAACTATACATATGCGAAGGCTAAGACAAGCATGCAGAGAGGGTGTACGAATGACAATGAATACAGCGAAGATATGGCTGGCTCGCGGCAGGAAGAAGAGGCTAGAGCAAGGGCATCCTTGGATATACAAGAGTGAGATCGACAAGATGGAGGGAACGGCTGAGTCTGGACAGCTCGTTGAGGTTGTCAACCATCAGGGAATGTACATGGCGACCGGCTATTGGAATCCGGAGTCACAGATTACGGTAAGAATTATAGCTTATAAGCCAATCGAAGCAATGTCGGTCGAATTCTTCACAGAGAGGTTCCAGCAATGTGCCGATTATCGGCGCAGGTTCGTTCCAGATCAGGACTGCCGGCTCGTATACGGGGAAGGGGATTACTTGCCGGGTCTTACGGTTGACCGCTTCGGAGAAGTTCTCGTCATTCAACTGCTAACCTTGGGAATGGATCGCTGCCGGGACGACATTGTGGCTGCTCTAGTCCAAGTGTTCAAGCCTAAGGGAATCTATGAGCGCAGTGATGTCGGCGTGCGTCGTCTGGAAGGGCTGGAGGAGAGAACGGGCGTGCTGTACGGGGATTGCCCTGGCATTATCGAGATCGAAGAGAATGGCCTGCACCTTGAGGTGGATATTGCGCTTGGGCAGAAGACTGGATATTTCTACGATCAGCGTGAGAATAGAGCGTCTATTGAGCCGCTCATGACAGGATGGGGAGCGCGCAGCGGCATTCAGGTCGAGGAGCAGCCAACTGGTCAGCGCTTGCCTGTCAATGCGAATGGCAAGATCGTGACCTTCCCTTATTGGGACGGGGCTACTGTGCTGGAATGCTTCGCACATACTGGAAGCTTCACGCTGCACGCATGCAAATACGGGGCGAAGAGGGTTACTTGCCTTGATGTATCGGAGCATGCCATTGAGACAGCCCGCCGTAATGTGGAGCGCAATGGCTTCAGCGATCGAGTTGAATTCGTGGTGGCTGACGCCTTCGATTACCTGAGGACACAGTCGAAGGGACTGGAAGAGAGGGTGCAGCGAAGCAAGGCTGGAGTGGATACGTCGAAGCCTCTGTCAGCTGTAGGACGGACATGGGACGTAGTGATTCTCGATCCGCCCGCCTTCGCCAAGACGAAGAATGCTGTAGCCGGGGCTTGCCGGGGTTATAAGGATATTAACTTGCAGGGACTGAAGCTTGTGAACGAGGGAGGATATCTCGTCACCGCCTCATGCTCCTACCATATGCGGCCTGAGCTGTTCCTCGAGACGATACAGGAGGCTGCAGCCGATGCCGGCAAGCTCCTTCGCCTAGTGGAATGGCGTACGGCTGGCAAGGATCACCCGCAGCTGCTCGGTGTGAGTGAAGGCCATTACTTGAAGTTCGCGATATTCGAAGTGCGAAGCCGTATGTAAGAGGTGCAAGGAGAAGAAGCTCCTTATTCCGATAAGAATAGGGAGCTTCTTCTCATAAAACCTACCTGAAATATATGAATTAATAAATATATCATATTGTGAAGATTAAATGCAACAAAAAGCTTGAAATATATATAAAGGTAAGGTATTCTACTAGAGGAAGAAAAATGAAAGAAAAACACTAAAGAAAGGAGTGAGTACATTCATGGAAAACATGAGCATGAAGATGATGATGGCCATGTGTATGGAAGAGATGATGTGCAAGATGAACAACATGAAGATGATGATGGACGGCATGATGGAGATGAACAACATGGACATGGATATGGATATGATGATGTCCAAGATGCAGCAATGTGATGAGATGATGACGATGATGATGGGTATGATGCGTGAGATGAAGCAAACAGCGATGTAAGACTGTTCCCTCTTCGACTCAATCTAGCCATTGAATCGAAGGATATCTGCAGAGCAGAGAGACTGCATGCAGCCGTTATTCATATGGCAGAGCCGTGAACGGCATGCCGCCCTTACGTACAATCCGGCAAAGCGGACATCCGCATGCGGGTTTTTTTTGTATATAATGACATTCTATCGTTCATTCCCGTTAATCTTGCTTGAAATGGCTACTCTTAGCATCTTGAGCTCCCACACCGCTTCCTGAAGATGATGAACGTCGTTCAGGTGTTCGGAAGACTTAATCTGGTTATATAGCTCCAGCATTCTTCGGTTAATGAGATCGAAGCTCTGCCATAACGCATTCCGGCGAATGCTCCGCAATTCTTCCTCAATCATGCTGCCACTGGACTTCAGCTTCAGAAGAATATCCTCCTGCCACTGCTCGTCACCGCTCTGAACGGCGTAGTTATATAGGTCCAAGTAATCATTCATCCATTGCTCTGTGAAGAAGCGGGCATTTGTCATGGCACTGTCTCCATTTCCGTCTATATACCAAGTATTATACTTGGAATTTAGGTAATTGCAATAGCCTTTTTTTAAGCTCTGATGGTAAATATAAATATAGAACATATGTTTGTTTTTCGGTGAAAAATATAGAGCAGTGTGATAGAATAATAGAATCATCGCAACGGAAAGGCAGGGGAGTCCCTGATGTCGCTTCAATTCGTGCTCGGCCGTTCAGGCACAGGCAAATCTACTTATATATCGGAACAGATAAGAGCTGAGCTCATGGCTCGTCCTGATGGCCCTCCACTTATCATGCTGGTTCCGGAGCAGGCTACATTCCAGACGGAGTATGCTCTCCTGCAGGATGGCAGGCTGGGAGGGACCATTCGCGCGCAAGCCTTGAGCTTCCGAAGATTAGCCTTCCGGGTCATGCAGGAGACGGGGGGCACATCCTTGGTTCCAATTGGCGATAACGGCAAGAGTATGCTGCTGTATAAGCTGGTCCACCGTCTGCGGGACAATCTGCTGCTGTTCCAGAATGGAGCAGAGCAGCCGGGCTTCATAGCAAGACTTGAGGAGCTGTTGACGGAATGGAAGAGATATGGAATACAATCAGCTACTCTCCCAGCAATTGGGGCGGCATCTGCTGACGGGCATGTCTCTTCCCTGCTCGGGAGCAAGCTTCATGACCTGAGGCTAATCTATGAGCATGTAGAGCAAGAACTGAACGGACTATATATAGATTCGGAAGATTACTTGACTTATCTGACTTCGGGCTTCGGAATCGCTCCATCTATGAAGAGAGCTAGAATCTGGATCGACGGCTTCAACGGCTTCACTCCGAAGGAGTACGAAGCGCTCGAAGCTCTCATCGCTTCCGCAGCTGAAGTTACCGTTGCCTTAACGCTGGACCGGCCGTATGATCAGGGTCTTACACCTCATGAGCTGGAGCTGTATCACCCGACGGCCTCCACTTATATTACGCTGACAGAGCTCGCTGAGAAGACTGGAGCGGAGCTGCTGGAACCAATTATATTAGGCAACTGCATTCCTCCAAGGTATGAGCATTCACCAATGTTAGCCCATCTGGAGCGTCATTACGGAACTCGAACAGCTATGTCTAATCCAGTACTTGATCCTCATCTGCACGATTGTGGACTATCCTTGCATGCCGCAGCGAATCGCCGGGCAGAGGTGGAGGGCGCAGCGAGAGATATGCTCAGGAGGGTGCGCGAAGATGGACTTCGCTGGCGGGATATGGCTGTCATGGTTAGGAATGCAGAGGATTATACGGACTACATAGCGTCTGTATTCACGGAATATAACATTCCTTATTTCCTTGATCAGAAGAAGAGTGCGGTTCATCATCCGCTCGTGGAATTCATCCGTTCTGCCTTGGAGACCGTGCTGCATGGCTGGCACTATGAGGCGGTATTCCGCTGCATTAAGACAGAGCTATTATTCCCGCTGGATGCCAGCCTGCCGCGTGAATTGTTCGACCGGTTAGAGAACTATGTCCTTGCGGCTGGAATAGACGGCTGGAAGTGGCTGGACAAGAAGCGCTGGCAGCCCTTCTCCGTTCAATCTCTTGAAGATGAAGGGGACGAAGGGACTGTCAGCAGAGAGTCTGGGCGCGAGTATGAAGAGATGATGGCAGCGCGAGAGGCTATCGTTCCTCCGCTTAACCGATTCGGACAGGCGCTTGCCGGAGCAGGAACTGTGCGGCATATGTGCGAGGCGCTATACCGGTTGCTGGATCAATCGAATGCAGCTAGCCGTCTAGAGCGCTGGAGCCGTGATGACCTCGCAGCTGGCCAGCCGGAGCGTGCGAGAAGCCATCGTCTGCTATGGGACGGTGTGATGCTCCTGCTTGACCAGCTCGTAGAGATGACTGGCGATGAAGCGATGACACCAGAGCTGTTCGCCGGGATGGTAGAGACAGGTCTAGAGAGTCTGAAGTTGGCCTCTGTGCCTCCCGCGCTAGATCAAGTGCTTATAGGGAGTATGGATCGGACTCGCTCCGGGCAGCTCGCAGCTTGTTATATTCTGGGAGCTAATGACGGCATTCTGCCTATGCGGGTGAAGGAAGACGGGATTCTGACCGAAGGGGAGAGGGAGCAGCTAGCTGAGCAAGGAATCATGATGGCTCCTGGCGTAAGGAGAAGGCTGCTGGATGAACGGTTCCTTATCTACAAGGCAGTGACCTCGCCAAGCCGCCACCTATGGATGAGCTGGGCACTTGCAGACGAAGAAGGGAAGAGTCTTCACCCCTCTGAAGTGGTTAGGCAGCTTAGACAGCTGTTCCCTGGGCTTACACCGAGCACGCTTGCGGGGGAGCCTGTTCCGAAGATGCCCCCTCAGGAGCAGAAGAGCTACCTTGCCCATCCAGGCAGAGCGCTGTCCTATCTGCTCACGCAGCTAAGAGCCTGGAGGTCGGGTGAGGATATCGCTCCCTTCTGGTGGGAGCTCTACAATTGGTACGCCATCCGCCCGGAATGGCAGGGTAAGCTGTCCCTGCTCATGAATTCTCTTGGATATGTGAACCAGGAGCCGCTGCTGCGAGCAAGCACAGCCCGAGATCTATACGGGGAGAGGCTTCGTGTCAGTGTATCCCGTATGGAACGGTTCGTATCTTGTCCGTTCCAGCACTTCGCCATCTATGGCCTTAAGCTGAAGGAACGAAGATTGTATCGACTGGCTGCGCCAGATGTAGGCCAGCTCTATCATGCAGCGCTGAGCCGCTTGTCCGGTAAGCTGGGGAATAGCTGGGGCAGTATGAATCATGCCGAGCTCCGGGCCGCTGCTGCTGGAACAGTTCAGGACATTATTCCGAAGCTTCAATCCCAGATTCTGCTTAGCAGTGCAAGATTCCAATACATTGCGCGTAAGCTTACAGATATTGTAAGCCAGTCCGCTATTATGCTCGGAGAGCATGCGAGAAGGGCACAGTTCCAGCCTGTTGGAGTAGAGGTCGACTTTGGCCCCGGCGGCCTTATGCCTTCTCTAGTCCTTCCGTTATCCGATGGAGGATCCATCGAGATTATAGGCCGAATTGACCGAGTGGATGCTGCTGAGACGGATGAAGGTCTGCTTCTTAGAGTTCTTGATTATAAGTCCAGCTCGACACAATTGCGTCTGGATGAGGTAGTCAATGGACTCTCCCTCCAGATGCTCACGTATCTGGACGTGCTTATTACCCATGCTTCCGAGTGGCTGGGGCAGAAGGCGAAGCCGGCGGGTGTGTTATATTTTCACGTGCATAATCCGCTCTTGTCAGCTGCTAATGCACTCAGTGAGGCTGAATCGAGAGCTCAGCTCAGGAAGAGATTCAAGACCAAGGGGCTCATCTCGGCTGATGCAGAGACGGTGCGCATGATGGACGCTGAGCTGGAGACGGGGCATTCGGAGCTGCTACCGGCAGCACTGAAGAGTGACGGAACCTTCTACAGCAACTCATCCGTCGTGACGGACGAGCAGTGGACTATTCTTCGAGGCTCGGTGCGCAAGACGATAGGCCGAATTGGTGATGAGATGAGTCAGGGCAAGGTTGCGATTGAGCCATATCGCCTAGGAGGGAAGTCTCCTTGCCAGTATTGTAGTTACAAGCCCGTCTGTCAATTCGATCCGCAATTCGACGGCAACGACTATGTGACGCTGCAGAAGCCAGGCAAGGAAGAGCTATGGCAGCAGCTTGAAGATAAGTAAGGAGGCAGTGAATATGGGAGCAATGGCGGTCATGGCCAAGCCTGAGGGCAGCACGTGGACGGATGACCAATGGCGAGCTATCGTGACGGAGGGCTCAGACGTGCTGGTTGCAGCTGCAGCTGGCTCTGGGAAGACGGCTGTGTTAGTTGAACGTATTATTCGTAAAATATCATCAAATACCGACGTCGATCGCTTGCTTGTAGCCACGTTCACGAAGGCAGCTGCTTCAGAGATGAAGGAGAGAATTCGAATCGCCTTAGAGAAGGCCCTCGAGCAGCAACCGGGGTCAGAGCACCTGCAGCGTCAGCTTGCGTTAATGAATAGAGCCTCCATCACGACCTTGCATTCCTTCTGCCTGGATGTCATTCGGCGTTATTATCCGCTCATAGGGCTTGATCCCGGATTCCGGATTGCGAATGAGACCGAGAGCGAGCTTATGCGGATTGACGTACTGGATCAATTGTTCGAGGCCAGGTACGAGGGAACAGGCGATGGAGGAGCCTTCCTCCGGCTCGCTGACCGCTATGGCGGCGAACGAGGTGATGAGCCGCTATACAGGCTTGTCTTGCAGCTGCATGATTTTGCACATAGTGACCCTTGGCCGGAGCAATGGCTCCGAACGACGGCAGCGGCATTCCGAATGGAACATTCGGAGGAGCTCAGCAGCAGCGAATGGGCGGCCTGTCTGCAGCAGGATGTTCAGCTGACCCTCCAGGGAGCTCAATCCTTGCTGGTGCAAGCTCTTGAGCTGACCAGACTGCCTGCTGGCCCTGCCCCCTATGCAGAAGCTATTACGGAAGATCTCTATATGCTGGGCAGCCTCGTGGAGAAGACATCCGAACGTTCGTGGCTGGAGTGCGGCGAAGCCTTCCAAGCAATCAGCTACGGCAAGCTGAAGCCCCTGCGAGGGGACAGCTATGATAAGCGATTGCAAGAGCAAGTGAAGTCACTGCGTGATGGAGCCAAGTCTATGCTGACAAGTCTCACGACTGAATTGTTCGGGCGGACAGCAGAGGAATTCGCGGAAGAGCTGACGGAGCTTGCTCCACTGATGGAGGCGTTAGCTGAGCTCGTTATTGACTTCGGCAGGCAATACGAGGCGGCGAAGAGGAACAAGGGTCTGCTCGACTTCGGCGATCTGGAGCATTATTGCCTGCGGATACTAAGAGACACTCATTCTTCTCCCGATCGTTCGACTCCTTCAAGAGCTGCTCTGGATTACCAGAATCAGTTCGATGAGATTCTGCTGGATGAGTATCAGGATACGAATCGGGTTCAGGAAGCTATCGTTGCCCTAATCTGTAAGCCTGGAAGAGGCAATCGATTCATGGTAGGCGATGTGAAGCAGAGTATATATCGCTTCCGCTTGGCCGAGCCGAATCTGTTCCTGCAGAAGTATAAGAGCTATGCTCCAGCAGATTCATCCTCCGCTTCAATGACTGCAACTGACTTAACTGGACTGCGCATCGATCTGGCACGCAACTTCCGCAGCCGGGAAGAAGTCGTAGACGGAGTGAACGATGTATTCCGCGCTATCATGAGAGAATCAGTCGCTGAGATGGATTATGACAAGCGGGCTGAGCTTGTATGCGGGGCATCCTATCCTCCTGCAGATTCGGAGCAGTACTCGGTTGAGCTCGCTCTTATTAATAGAGGAGCAACTGGCTCTGAAGAGGAAGAGGCGGAGACGACTACTGAAGAGGATGAGAGTGGTCCTCCCAAGGAATCAGCTGCTGACCTGCAGACAGCCCAATTGGAAGCGAGATGGATAGCAAGCCGCATTCATGAATTAATGAGTACGGGGTTCCAGGTGTATGACCCTAAGCTTAGAGCGAGCCGTCAGGTTGGATGGCGTGACTTCGTCATTCTGCTGCGGGCAACCTCTGCTTGGTCTCCTGTTATCATTGAAGAGCTTCAGAGCGCCGGAATTCCCGCCTATGCCGAGCTTAGCAGCGGGTACTTCGATGCGGTAGAGGTCGAGACCATCATGTCCCTTCTTAGAGTCATTGATAATCCGTATCAAGATATTCCTCTGGCAGGCATATTGCGTTCTCCTATCTTCGGCCTTCATGCGGAAGAGCTCGCTGCTGTGCGTATTCGAGCAAGCAAGGGAACTTACTACGATGCTGTATTGGCAGCAGCAGGGGACCTATTGCTGGAGGAGGAGACGCGGAGGAAGCTCTCCTTGTTCCTTAACCAGCTTGATAGATGGAGAAGCGAGGCAAGACAAGGGTCACTGACAGATCTGATCGGTTCGATCTATAGGGAGACAGGCTACTACGACTTCACCGGAGGCCTCCCTGGCGGCGTTCAGCGTCAAGCGAATCTCCGTGCCCTGCATGATCGAGCGAGACAGTATGAAGCGACCTCATTCCGCGGACTGTTCCGCTTCCTACGATTCATTGAACGGATGAAGGATAATGGGGGCGATCTTGGAGCAGCCAGAGCACTTGGAGAGCAAGAGGACGTCGTGCGCATCATGTCCATTCACAAGAGCAAGGGACTTGAATTCCCAGTTGTATTCTGCGCTGGGCTAGGCAAGATGTTCAATCAGCAAGATGTGCGCAGCGCATTCCTTAAGCATAAGGAGCTCGGATTCGGTCCGAAGTTCATTAATCTAGACCTGCGTACAAGCTACCCAACTCTTCCATATCTAGCAATTAGGCGCCGAATGAAGATGGAGATGTTAGCGGAGGAGATGCGTATTCTATACGTCGCTCTAACGCGTCCGAAGGAGAAGCTCTACCTTGTAGGGACATTGTCTGATGCAGAGAAGAAGAGACAGAGCTGGCAGACCGCTATAGATGCACAGGGGCAGCTGCCGGATTACCGGCTCGCGTCAGCAAGAACCTTCCTTGACTGGCTCGGACCGCTTGCTTCTCAATTGTTAGAGTCTACTCTCGTGAATGTATACAGTACGGATGCAGTTGCAACGCCAGTCAGGCACGAAGGCCAAGAGGCAGATCCGAATGGGAACAATCAGGAGATTGCGGCTGTTGCTGAAGATGCTACGGGAGCTGTGCCCTTAACGAACGGTAACGCGGTAACAGTACCTCTGCGCAGGTGGAAGGCAGCGGTAGTGCCTTCTGAGCTATTCGGTACCGAAGCAGCGGCATCGACAGAGGATGATTCCTACGATATAGATATAGAAGAACGGCTTCAAGCGATCTCTTCCTTAGTCGTGCTTGACGACGTTGAGCTGGAGGAAGATCTGCGAGACAGACTGGAATGGCAGTATCCATATAAGCAGTCGACAACGGTGCCTGCCAAATCATCCGTTACCGAGATGAAGCGTCTGCATTCGGATTCGATAGCTGATGCTTGGAATTCAGACAAGTCGGGAGGCTCCATGCTGTCTGTGCTTCAGGGGCAGTCGAACTCTGATTCAGGTGTTAAGAGTAGAGACGAAGAATCCTGGCCAGGGAATGATACCTTCCGTCTTCGGCGTCCCGCCTTCATGGAGGAGAAGTCCGTGACCGCTGCTGAGCGAGGGACGGTTAGTCACTTAATCATGCAGCATGTGGACTTCGAAGCGATGATGGACGAGCTAACTGTCCAGCAATTAATAGACGACTTAGTCCGACAACGATTATTAACAGCTGCGCAAGCCAAAGCGGTTAATGCTCGTATGATCGCTGATTTCTTGGAAGGAGAGCTCGGTCAGAGGCTTCGCTCAGCAGAGTGGGTACGACGCGAGGTTCCGTTCAGCTGTATGTTCCCCGCGGAACGGGTATACCCGGAACAAGGGCAGCAGCTTGAAGGCGAGTTGATTCTCATTCAAGGGGTAATTGACTGCTTGTTCAAGGATGAGCATGGATTAGTGCTGCTAGATTACAAGACTGACCGAATCTATATGAATAATTGGGATCAGGCCGCTGAGCGGCATCGCTTCCAGCTGGAGCTGTATGCCGAGGCAATCGAGCAAGTGCTGGGAGCTCAGATAGACGAGAGCTACGTGTTCTTCTTCGACGGCGGTCAGTCGGTTCAGATTAGATAGTGAGTTGTGCTTCGCAAAAATTCAAGAAGAGGCTTTGGGAGATAGTTTTGCTGCGCAAAACTTAAGATAATGCTAACGAAGCTGGTTTTGCTGTGCAAAACTTAAGATAATGCTTACGAAGCCAGTTTTGCTACGCAAAACTTATAGGAGGTACTATGCGAATATTGCATACGGGAGACTGGCACTTGGGGAGGTCTCTGGAGGGTAGGAGCCGGCTGGAGGAACAGGCTGCTATGATTGAAGAGATGGTCCAGATCGTGAACGATGAAGAAGTGGATCTCATCATGCTGGCAGGGGATGTCTATGACTCCGTGAACCCTCCGGCAGCTGCTGAGCAGCTCTACTATGAGGCGATTACGCGGTTAGCAGATGGAGGCAGGCGCACTGTTGCTGTCATCGCCGGCAACCATGATCATCCGGACCGGGTCGCTGCCGCGGCGCCGTTAGCCGAGCAGAGAAGCATACATCTAGTGGGGATGCCTTGCGCAGAGCCGCTCCAGATCTATGTGCCTCGCACAGAGGAGACGGCTGTCATTGCGGCATTGCCTTATCCATCGGAGTCCCGACTTAAGGAGCTGCTGAGCGAAGATGCGGATGAACAGCTGCTGCGAAGCGCTTATTCGGAGCGGGTAGGCAAGCTGATGCAGCAGTTAGGCAGAGCTTATCGTGCCGATACGGTTAATCTAGCAATGAGTCATATCTATGTACTAGGCGGATTAGAGACCGATTCCGAGAGGCCTATTCAGATTGGAGGCGCCTATACCGTCGATCCTTCCTCTCTTAGGATCGGTGCACAGTATGTAGCACTCGGACATCTGCATCGGCCTCAGCGCGTGGACGGCGATGAGTCGATGCGCTACAGCGGATCTCCGCTAGCGTACAGCTTCTCAGAGAGCGGACAGGCCAAGTCTGTGACGATACTGGATCTTGCGCCACGCGGACACGCTGAGCCGAAGGAGCTGTTCCTATCCAGCGGCAAGCCTCTCGTTAGATGGCAGGCGAAGGGCGGTATCTCTCAAGTATACGAGTGGCTGGAGCAGCAAGCAGATCCTAATGCCTGGATTGATCTTGAGATTCATATGACCGAGGTGATGACTATGGAAAATATTCAGCAGCTCAGGCGTGCTCGAGATGGACTGCTGCATATTCGTCCAATCTATCCTGAGCAAGCCGAGGAGGATGACTCAGCTGCAAGTGCTGTCAGCCGAGAGACCATGCCGGTTCATGAGCTGTTCGAGAGATTCTATCGGAAGCAGACAGGCGGAGCAGAGCCGGATGAAGATACCGTTCAACTGTTCATGGAGCTGGTCGCTGAAGAAGAGGACAAGTACATGGAACAGGAGGCTGCAGAGCCAGCTAAGGGGCAGGATACGATATGAGGCCAATTAAGCTTAAGCTGTCCGGCCTGCAGAGCTACCGCGAGCAGCAGGAGGTCGACTTCGAACAGCTAACGGAAGCAGGCGTGTTCGGCATATTCGGTCCGACTGGGAGCGGCAAGTCAAGCCTGCTGGATGCGATAACTCTAGCTCTATATGGCAAGGTAGAGCGCGCAGCAGGGGGCACCCAAGGCATCATGAACCAGTCCGAGAAGACGTTAGCGGTCTCCTTCACCTTCGAGCTTCATGCGGGAGATGACCGCAAGAGGTTCCGTGTCGAGCGGCAGTTCAAGCGCTCTGGAGATGTGACGGTAAGCAATACCGTCTCCAGATTCATTGAGATAACAGATGGCGGTGAAGTTGTCCTGGCTGACAAGCTCTCCGACGTGACACGATGTGTAGAGCAGCAGATTGGACTAGGAATGCAGGACTTCACAAGAGCCGTCGTGCTTCCCCAAGGGAAGTTCGCTGAATTCCTGTCACTTACCGGCAAGGATCGCCGATCTATGCTGCAGAGGCTGTTCAGGCTGGAACGCTTCGGTGACGGTCTTGCCCTCCGGTTGCAGCAGAGAGTTAAGGCAGCGGAGGCTGCTATGAACCAAGCTGCTGCTGAGCAGCAAGGACTGGGTGATGCTTCATCAGAGGCATTAGCCGCTGCGGAGCTGAGATGCAGCGAAGCCGGAGCTGAAGCGGCTGCTGCGCGGCAAGCGCTGGAGGCAGCGGAGCGCGTGCATGCGGAGCTGAAGGAAGTGCGCGAGCGGCAGGAAGCGCTGCGCGTGAAGCAAGAGCAGCATACGAAGCTGCTCGCGGACCAGCCGAAGGTGGCCGCGCTCGAAGCGGAGCTGCTGCGCTTGCAGGCGGCAGAGCGCCTGGTACCGGCGCTCGAAGCGGTTGCCGCGGCCGAAGCGCAGCAGCAGCGCTGCGCTTCGCGCCGCGAAGCAGCCGGGCGAGCCTACGCC
>NZ_JBHSHW010000029.1:0-179991 GCF_042653305.1 Paenibacillus sp. GCM10023252 | reverse complement strand
GACGCGGCCGCTGCCGAGCCGCGCCTGGCGCTGCGGCTCGACCAGCTCGCGCAAGCGAGGCGGCTCGAAGGCGAAGCCGCCGCGCTTGCGCGAGAGCTTGCCGCTGGCGAGCGCCGCTTCGCGGACGCCGCTGCGCGGCAGGCCCATGCCAGCGAGGAAGCTGCTGGCCTGCAGGACAAGCTCAGCCGCGCCGCTGCTCGGCAGAGCGAGCTGAAGACCGAGCTGCGCAGCGTACAGCTGCAGCCGCAAGAGAGACAGCAGCGGCTCAGCCTCTCGAGCCGCCTGGAGCAGCATGCTGCGTTAACCTCGCAGCATACGGCAGTTAAGGGCGAACTGGCCGATCAGCTCATGGCGATGCAGCACAGCGAACAGAGGCTTCGAGCTCTCTCCGGCGAGCAGCTCCAGCTCCTGAAGCAGCTGTCAGAATCCGCAGGACAGTTAGCTCCTCTTCATTCTGAGTTACAGAATCTAGAGCAAGCGGTAGATGATGTAGTTACCGCGCTGCCAAGCCGAATACAAGAGGCGCGTCAAGCTGAGCGGGCGAGGGAGCATGCCAAGCTTGCTGAACAGCTTGCAGAGCAATTGGGTAGCGGGGAGCCATGTCCGGTGTGCGGTGCGACCGAGCATCCTGCCCTGCACAGAGGCGTGCGGGAAGAGAAGGCTGTCGATGGGATACATCCTGGGGAATGGCAGACAGCTATTCCTTATCTTGAAGAGATACTGACCAGGCTTCGACTGGCGAAGCCGCAGATTACCTCCCTGCTGCAACGAAGCGGAGAGTTGAAGCTGCGCTTAGAGGAAGAGGCTGCTCATACTGAAGCAGCTATTCATTCAGTTGATGCTGCTAGTGCTGCTTATACTGCCGATGCAGCTTATCCTTCAGCTCATACTGAGCAGCGCCGCTCCATCCTACTCTCTAGTGCTTCGCCTCTCCCAGGCGCAGCAGATGCAGCTCATCCTTCAGCTCATACTGAGCAGCGCCGCTCCATCCTACTCTCTAATACTTCGTCTCTCCCAGGCGATGCCTACGCAGCTGATACAGCTAGACTTCAAGCGGCTGCAGCTTCTGCTGTCCAGCTGTCTGGTCGGAGCGTCGAGGGCGGAGAGCTAGGCGCCTGGGCTGATCTGGCCGAGTCTCTCACCCGGCAGTCCATGGAATGGCTGCAGAGGAGCGAAGCCGAGTCTACTGTCCTGCTAAGGAGCAAGCTGGACGTGGAGAGACGTCACGATAAGATACAGACGGAGCTGGAGCTGCTGCGCAAGCAGAGCGCTGCTGCGCAGAGGAAGCTTGAAGATGCGGAACAAGCTCTGAGCGCTGCTGAGCGACTGTGGGACGAGCAGTTCCCTGACGTTGATCGAGCGAAGGCGGATGACACGCTGGAGGAATGGAACAGACGAGAGCAGGCCTCTGACGAGCTTGCACTACGGCTGGAGCGCAGTGTAAGCTTCATTGAGACGACAACTGCTCAGCTTCAGCAGGCCCAGCAAGCTGTGTACACGGCGGGGCTTGAGACCACTGGCTTGGTGTCCAAGCTCGAGCAAGAGAGAGCAACGTTAAGCGAGAAGGAAGCGAGGCTGGGAGAGTGGACAGGCGGAGAGCCAGCGGAGCAGTTATATACAGCAGCCGAACAAGAGCTGGCCGCCCTGAGACTTCGCCTCAAGTCGGCACAGGCAGCTCATGAGGGGGAAGCACAGCTGCTTCAGCAAGCAGGTGAGGCGCGTGCAGCTGCTGAGGCGGAAGCACGAGCCGCTTCAGAGCAGGCGGCTGCTACTTCGTCTGTCCTTCAGCAGTCACTAGCTCTATCTCCATTCTCGCAAGCCGATGAAGCGGCCGCGCTCGTTCCTCTGCTGCCTCATATGGATGAGATGGCACAGACAATTAAGCAGCATCGGGAAGCCGACAACCAGCTGCAGGCTCAGATTCGGCTGCTGAAGGATCAGCTGCTCGGACGAGCTGTCACGGAAGAGGAATGGGGGATTGCGCTCCACACGTTCCAGGATACGAAGCAGTGGGATGAAGCTGCCCTGCAGCTGCTCGCAAGAGCTCAGAGGGATCGAGATGAATTGCATAGCAAGCATGCCAGGTGGACGGAGCTTGAGCAGAGACGAATAGAGATGAAGACGCTATTAGGCAGGCTGCATACCCTTCAATCCCTATTCAGAGGAAATGCATTCGTAGAATTCGTCGCGGAGGAGCAATTAGCCGGGGTATGCCGCGCAGCTTCCGAGCGGCTCAGCTATCTCACTCGGAGACGCTATGCGCTGGAGGTCGATTCCGGAGGCGGATTCGTCATTAGAGACGATGCTAACGGTGGAATTAGACGTCCGGTATCTTCCCTATCAGGAGGAGAGACGTTCTTGGCTTCACTAGCGCTTGCGCTTGCACTAAGTGCCCAGATTCAGCTGAGAGGAAGGTATCCGCTGCAATTCTTCTTCTTGGACGAAGGCTTCGGGACGCTTGATCCTGAACTGCTCGATATTGTCATTACAGCGCTAGAGAAGCTGCAGACGAGCGAGCTCTCCGTCGGTGTCATCAGTCACGTGCCAGAGCTTCGTTCACGTCTCGCGCGAAGACTGGTCGTCCACCCTGCCGAGCCGTCGGGACAAGGCAGCCGAATCCAGATCGAGACGATGTAATCGCCCCAGACCACTTCACACAGGAGGATAGGCTACAGATGGAAGACAAGACAGTGAAGCGATCCTATGCGCTGCCCATAGCGCTTATGCTTCTCGTATTTAGTGCCATAGGCAACGTATTTTTATATTCACAAGTGCTGCAGCACAAGCAAGAGGACAGCTATTCGCGTGGAGAGAAAATCTTCTTAGCTGCAACTGAGGCTCATTCCTTCACGCGAGAGCTAAGGGAACATGTCAGTGCTCTAATCGTTACCAATAATCTGAGTGATAGGGCCGAGATCAAGTTCCGGACCGGAGCAGCCTATCGTTATGCGGAAGGACTCAATACCTTCATCCTGGAAGGTCAACGGCTGGAAGGGGGAGGCGAAGACGTGAGCGGGGTGCAGAATCCGAAGCTTTTTCTTGACGACGTACAGAAGGCTCTGCTGAACATAGGCAATCATGAAGGTGCCTTGACAGAGGAAGAGCGGGCTTACTTGATTAAGCTTGATGGAGTGCTAGGCAAGCTGAACGTTATTACGAGCCAATTCAACTTCGACGGGACAAGCAAGAGCGCACTCATCCGGAGCGGTAACGGCTATGACTGGCCTGAGCTGTCCAAGAAGCTTCTACAAGCAATGAATGATGAGAAGAGTATGGCGTTCTCTTAGATCGTCATACCCAGAATTGTCCTATAATCCAGTTCAAGAAGACGAAGGGATGTCCCCCAAGTAGAATTTGTAATTTCTACAGCGGAGACATCCCTTTATCATATATCTGTTCACACTCTCACAGGACGGATCTACCCAATTGGGTGGAACTCTATCCCAAGCTCTTCACCATCTTCACATGCGGAATGCCTTCTTCAAGGAATACTTCAGAGACGGTCTTGTACCCTAGTCTGATATAGAAGGGTTCAGCCTGTGTCTGTCCGTTCAACATCGCCTGATGAGCCCCTCTAGCCTTGCCAAGCCTCTCTAGCTCGTCCACAATTAGACGCCCCAGACCATACTGTCGATATTCCTCCAGCACGCAGATTCTCTCCAGCTTCGCTGTAGGTCCGCTGTAATCCAACAGCCTTACTCGTCCCGTTCCTACTGGAATGGTACCGTCGTATACGACCACATGATCTGCTTCTGCAGTGAGAGAGTCGAACTCGTCATATTCTCGATCTGCCGCGACCCCTTGCTCCTTGACGAATACTTCTTGCCTTACGGAACTTGCATCGTCCAACTGCTGCTGATTTGTAATTTTTGTGATGACAAGCTTATTTTCGGTATGTACAGAATCCTGTACGTTATTAGAATCATTCATTATTCTATCTTCCTTCCCTGTGTCGAGCTCACTTCAGATTGCTATTTTACTACAAAAGAAGCTCACAGTGTAGCCAAATGCCTACTCATGAATAAGATGTGAACATGTGAAGGCTTGCGAAGAGGGTATGCTTCGCCAAACTGTTAGAGGAGGTTCATTCTCATGGATGAAAATAAAGGGTTAGATACATCGGAGATGAAAAAATGGTGCTCCGACCATATGCACCGTTATGTGCTGGCGCATACGAAGGACGGCTGGTGCTGTGATGGAATAATTGAACATATGGATGATGAATATATCTGCCTAGCTGTTCCAAGTGGAGGAGAGATGATGCAAGACCGGGCGTTGCTGCCTTTTGGACCATTCGGCGGCGGCTTTGGCGGATATGGAGGAGGATTTGGTGGTTACGGAGGCTATGGCTACCCACCGCTCTATCCTTATCCCTATTACCCGCGCAGACGCTTCGGCAGACGCGTATTCCCCCTTGCAGGTCTGCTAGGCTTATCCTTGCTTCCCTATTATTGAGGAACCGCCCCGAGGCTGGCTGAATCGGCCGGCCTTTGGGCGTTGGACGAGCCTCTCCCTTATTTGATATGATAGGAATGAATGAACGTTATGGCGGAGGGAGGGAATGAGAGATGGATTGTATTTTTTGCAAAATCATTGAAGGCACGATCCCTTCTTCGAAGGTGTATGAATCCGAACATGTCCTTGCCTTCAAGGACATTCAGCCTGCCGCGCCAGTACATATACTAATTATCCCCAAAAAGCATATTCCAACGATGAATGAGGTTGCGGATGAGGATGATGCGGTTATTGCAGAGCTGTTCTCGGCCGCTCGTCACATTGCGAGAGAACAGGGGGTAGCCGAGGCAGGATACCGGTTAATTAACAATGTGAACTCCGATGGAGGCCAGGTAGTCTATCATTTACATCTGCATCTTCTCGGGGGCAGTAAGCTTGGACCACTTTTGGCAGATAAGCTAAGTTGACACTGGGTTTTGTTTTAACATATAATGAAATTTGATAAAACCGTGTTATATGCTCTGGACGGTCTGTTTCGGAGGGAGGGAAAACTGGTGTCTGAAACTAAAGTTCGTAAAAACGAGACGATTGATGCTGCACTTCGCCGCTTCAAGAAGTCTATCGCTAAAGACGGCGTTCTCGCTGAGGTGAAGAAGCGCAAGCATTATGAAAAGCCGAGCGTTAAGCGCAAGAAGAAGTCTGAGGCTGCTCGTAAGAGAAAGTTTTAGGAGGATCCTTCCACAATGAACCTGAGCGAACGATTGACCGACGATATGAAGCAAGCCATGAAGAATCAGGACAAGTTCCGACTATCCGCGATTCGGATGATGCGTGCAGCGATAAAGAACTTGGAAATTGATCTCAAGCGTCCGCTGGACGATAATGAAGTGCTTGATATATTGAGTCGTGAAGTCAAACAACGTAAAGATTCCCTCCAAGAATTTGATAAAGCCGGCCGCCAGGATCTTGTTAATGATCTTGCTGCAGAAATCGAAATTATTGGTCAATATCTACCCACTCAGCTGACCGAAGAAGAAATCAAAGCGATAGTAACGCAGACCATCCAGGAACTCGGTGCTTCTTCCAAAGCCGATATGGGCAAAGTAATGGCCGCTCTTTTGCCGAAAGTCAAAGGACGTGCCGAAGGTAGACTAGTAAATCAATTGGTACAGCAAGGCCTACAATAACATACGATTCGGACTGCACAAACACCCCTTAACCGGGGTGTTTTTTGTATAGGTACGAAACCTGACAAGATAACAGTCCGTATTAGGGAATACTATGGGCATGATTAGAGGAGGGGACGGATTGTTACAGAGACTAAGGAGGGTTCATGTTGCCCTCATCCTGTTGTTAGTCATGCTTGGGATATGGGGCGGACATGGCCTTGCGCCAAGCGCTCAAGCGGAGACGGCTGCTCAGGAAGCTGGGCCAGCCGTCTACATCGTACCGGTGAAGCAGACGGTCGAGCAGGGGCTTAAGTCCTTCCTAGAGAGAGCCTACAAGGAAGCGGAAGAGGCTAGAGCCGAGCGAATAATATTGGTCATTAATACGCTTGGTGGTCGAGTGGACAGTGCAGAGGAGATTGGTCATCTCATACGCACGAGCCCCATACCGACGACCGCATTCGTCGAAGGCAAGGCCGTATCTGCTGGAACTTACATTGCGCTGAACGCTGAGCATATTGTTATGCAGCCAGGCAGCACAATCGGTGCGGCGGCCGTCGTCGACGGTTCAGGCACCTTAATTACTAGTCCGAAGGTTATCTCCTTCTGGACGAAGCAGATGACAGAAGCTGCTGAGCTGCAAGGCCGCAATCCTAACTTAGCGGCAGCGATGGTCAATCCGTCAGTCGTGCTTGATGAGAAGCGGGACGGGATAGCCAAGGCGAAGGGAGACATTCTCACGCTGTCTGCCAATGAAGCTGCGAAGCTGGGCTATGCGGAGCATACCGCTAGTTCCGTAGAGGAGACATTGACATGGCTGAAGCTAGACCAGCGCGACCAGATTGCATTCCATCCTTCTTTTGCCGAGAATGCGGCTAGATGGCTCGTTAATCCTGCGGTTATGACCGTGCTGCTTATACTTGGCATTGCCGGGGTGGCCATCGAGATGCTCGTTCCAGGACTTGGCTTCCCAGGCTTCGTCGGGATTGTATCCTTCGGCCTATACTTCTTCGGGCATTATATTGCCGGCTTCGCGGGGATGGAATCGCTCGTCTTGTTCATCCTGGGGCTAGCGCTGCTCGTCATTGAGCTGTTCGTGCCAAGCTTCGGCATTCTCGGCATTCTCGGAAGTCTGGCGCTCATCGCCGGGGTCATTACCGCTGCTCCGGATCCGAAGTCAGCTCTGTTGTCCTTGGGCGTTGCCTTCGTGCTCGCTGTAGTGATCATCTACTTCGCGGGTCGCAAGTACAAGGGAAGAGGCATATGGAATCGATTCATCCTGAAGGAGAGTCTGACGACCGAAGAAGGGTTCATTCCGGCAGAATCCAAGGAAGCCTTGCTGGGCAGCTATGGTGTATCGATTACTCCTCTTCGCCCTGCAGGGACAGCGCTCATTGATGGACACCGAATTGATGTGGTCACCGACGGTGTATTCATCGACACGAACGAAGAGATTGTTGTCATTAAGGTGGAAGGGACTAGGGTTGTCGTGCAACTAAAGGTATAATAATCTGGGATCATTCCCCAACACAAATTATAGGAGGTCATCTTCATTATGTTCGGACTGGATTCTACGGTAACATTCTTAATCATTGCTGTCATTGTCATCATTGCTCTGTCTGTGTTCCTGAGCTTCTTCCCCATCATGCTCTGGATCTCCGCGCTCGCCTCAGGCGTTCGCATTAGTATCATTACGCTGGTAGCCATGCGGCTGCGCCGCGTTGTACCGAGCCGAATCGTGAATCCGATGATTAAGGCTACCAAGGCGGGGCTAGGGCTTAACATTAATCAGCTAGAGAGTCACTTCCTTGCGGGTGGTAACGTCGATCGAGTCGTCAATGCCCTCATTGCAGCACAGCGTGCGAATATTCCACTGCCATTCGAGCGTGCAGCAGCGATTGATCTTGCTGGCCGTGACGTGCTTCAGGCGGTACAGATGAGCGTTAATCCTCGTGTCATCGAGACTCCTATTGTGGCAGCCGTTGCGAAGGACGGCATTGAAGTTAAGGTTATCGCAAGAGTGACCGTAAGAGCGAATATTGATCGATTAGTCGGGGGTGCTGGGGAAGAGACGATTCTCGCACGGGTAGGCGAGGGGATTGTCAGTACGAACGGTGCGGCTAACTCTCACAAGGACGTGCTGGAGAACCCGGATGTCATCTCCAAGACGGTGCTGGGCAAGGGGCTTGACGCCGGTACGGCCTTCGAGATTCTGTCCATTGATATCGCGGACGTGAATGTTGGCCGTAACATTGGCGCTCATCTGCAGACGGAGCAAGCGGAGGCAGACAAGAAGATTGCCCAAGCGAAGGCTGAGGAACGACGAGCTATGGCCGTCGCAACAGAGCAAGAGATGAAGGCGAAGGTAGTCGAGATGAGAGCACGGGTCGTAGAGTCCGAATCTCAAGTTCCGCTTGCGATGGCGGAAGCGCTGAAGAGCGGCAAGATCGGTGTCATGGATTACATGAACTTGAAGAACATTGAAGCAGATACGCAGATGCGCAATTCCATTGGCAAGGACGGCACATCTCCTACTGACAAAGATGGACGTTAAGCGATGGAGGATCTCATTGCCTTAATCGTTAACAATCTGTATCTCGTATTCGTACTGGGAGGCATCCTGCTTACCCTCATCAGCAAGGCGGGAGCTAAGCGTAAGGGGAGTAATCCCCGGATGCCAGACTTCGGTGGCGGAGGGATGCCTAATCCGATGAGACGCTTGGATGAGCCCTCTCATCATGAACCAGGTCGGCCTAGTCCCTCCACATCTGAGATGACGGCCCCCACATCGTTCAAGGTCAAGGCTCAGCCGCCTCAGGGTACTACCACACCTCGCAGCTTCACAGCTGCAGCAGCCCCCTCAGGGTTCGCAGCCCCTGCGCGAAGCAGCGAGGAGGATGAACAAGGCCATAATCAAGATGAATCGGCTCGCGTCACTCTGGAGGGTAGCGAGCTGCGTCGAGCGGTCATCTGGGCCGAGGTATTAAGCCAGCCTAGAGCGAAGCGACCGTATGGCAAGTGAATACATGGCAGTATCCAGCTGTTCTGAATCGCTTTATGCGATGAAGGACAGCTTTTCTTTTTTTGGTTACCCAGTTAGCTCTAGCAGCCTCCGTCATGAATCTCCTCATAATCCGTTCTCTTCCCGCATAGTTTGTTACAGTAGCCATTCCTTCGTGCGGGCTTCGCCTGTTCGCCTTGCTAATTAGACTAACTGATCTCTCATGAAGCGCTTGCTAACCTGAATGTAAGGGGGACGTTGAATCCATATGCGCCGCTTGAATCGCAAGCTAAGGAAGCTGACTGCGGATGTGCTCGATCTGCCGCAGGATGTCGTCTATGATCTCCCCCGAATTACGTTGATCGGCAATCGACAGCTGTATATAGAGAATCATCGAGGGGTCATTCACTTCTCAAGCGACCGGTTAAGGCTGGCTCTTAGCAAGGGCGAGCTGGAGGTGTCCGGCAGAGAGCTTGTCATACGCACGATCTGGACAGAGGAAGTGTTCATCGAAGGGTTCATTAAGCATATTGAGATGCTGGATTAGAGGAGGCTTACCCTTGTGGAGAAGATGACATGGATGCAGTGGCTTAGGGGTGTTGTGACCGTACGAATAAGAGGAGAGCACCCAGAGGCGCTTGTCAATGGTGCGCTTAAGGGAGGGCTGCAGCTGTGGTCGATACGATGGACAAGCCCGGACCACTTACAATTCGAAGTCTCGGTTAGCGACTTTTTCAAGCTTCGTGCGTATTTAAGAGAGACAGGCTGTCGCATGCATGTGTTAAGGCGGCAAGGAATGCCCTTTTGGCTTGCGAAGGCGGAGAAGCGTAAGTTTTTCGCTGTGGGTCTTGTTATTTTCCTAACAGGCATCTATCTGCTCTCCTCGCTGGTGTGGGACGTCGAAGTGAAGGGGAATACCCGAATTCCTGAGGAGCACATTCTGCAAGTGGCCAAGCAGGAGGGGTTATACCCGTTCCAATGGTCGTTCCGCTTAACAGATGCTGATGTGCTGTCGAAGCGTCTCGTATCGAGGCTCCCGGATGCTTCGTGGATTGGAGTTGAGAAGAAGGGTACCCGTGTCATCATTCAAGTGGTGGAGACGACGCTGCCGCAGCCCCAGACCCTCTACAGTCCTCGTCATCTCGTTGCGTCCGAGGATGCGGTTGTCACTCAGATTCTTGCCGAGGCTGGCAGACCGGTCGTGAAGAAGAACCATCGTGTGAAGCGGGGACAGATCCTTATATCCGGCACGATTGGTGCGGATGCGAATACGCGAACTGTCGTAGCCAAGGGCACGGTAAGGGGGCTTGTCTGGTATGAGTATCAGATAGCGTCTCCACTGACGCAGAAGGTTAAGGTGTACACAGGTGAATCAATAACGAAGTGGTATGCGGTTATCGGCAGCCGCGCCGTTCAAGTGAGCGGTTATGGCAAGGAGCCGTATGCTCAGGCAGAGACGATTCAGGAGCTGAAGCAAGGGAAGTGGCGCTCGTGGACGCTCCCGCTCGGCAAGATGAAGGAGACAATTCTCGAAGTGCGGACCGATGTTCGAACGCTGTCGAAGGAAGAGGCCAGGTCGACAGGTATTCTGCAGGCGAAGGCGAACATTATGGTGAAGGCTGGAGAAGATGCTGTCATCCGGGATGAAAAAATTTTGCATGAAAAGTCGGACAATGGTAAAGTTTATATGAAAGTTCTATTCGAAGTGGAGCAGTCCATTGTACATGAAATGCCACTAGTCCAAATGCAGGGAGAATGAGATATTGTCGCTAACGGAGACTAAGGTAGTAAAAATTCCGCTTGACAGCGCAGCGGAGGGATTAGCTGTATTCGGACCGCAAGACAAGTACTTGCGTCTAGTTCAGGGGCAAGTAGAAGCATCCATCACCTCGCGTGAGGCAGAGATCGTCATTACAGGCTCAGCCTCCGAAGTTGAATCATTAGAGCAATTGTATACGGTACTGCTGCAGCTCTTCCGTGGAGGCTATACCCCATCAGAGCGTGATATAGGGTATGCGCTCGACCTGGCTCGTACGATGCAGGCTGAGGAATTGCTGGATCTCTTCAAGGCAGAGATTACAACCACATTCAGAGGCAAGCCGATTCGAGTGAAGACGATCGGACAGCGTCACTATGTCAAGTCGATTAAGAAGCGGGACATCGTATTCGGTATCGGTCCGGCGGGCACAGGCAAGACTTACCTGGCTGTCGTGCTTGCAGTGGCAGCCCTCAAGGAAGGCTCAGTGAAGCGAATTATATTAACCCGTCCTGCTGTAGAGGCTGGCGAGAATCTAGGCTTCCTGCCAGGTGATCTGCAAGAGAAGGTAGATCCCTATCTGCGGCCTCTCTATGATGCACTCCATGATGTGCTTGGTCCTGATCAGACGGTTAAGGCGTTGGAGCGGGGGATGATTGAGATAGCGCCGCTCGCTTATATGAGGGGCCGCACGCTCGATGATGCCTTCATCATTCTAGACGAGGCGCAGAATACGACTCCTGAGCAGATGAAGATGTTCTTGACGAGGCTTGGCTTCGGCTCCAAGATGGTCATCACGGGCGATGTAACGCAGATCGATCTTCCAAGAGGCAAGAACTCCGGACTTATAGAGGCGCAGCGTATTCTGCGTGATATTGATGAGATAGGCATGATCTTCTTCTCCGAACAAGATGTTGTTCGTCATTCTCTGGTGCAACGCATCATAGTAGCTTACAACCAGGACGCTGAAAACAAAGCATAGAGGGGAATGTACGCTGCATGAATCCTAATCAGGCCGTTAAGCGGGGAACGACTCAGCCGTCGAGGACGGCAGGATGGAAACAGAGCTCTGCTGTTCAATGGGGGCTCATGTTTCTTTTTGTGCTGTTGTTCTACTTCAGCCTGTCTCCCCATCTCGTCCCTGAGACTTATGATATTCAGAAGGGCGCGGTCAGCGACCGCGATATTATAGCTCCACATCAGATGGAAGACCAGAAGGCTACTCTTAAGGCCCAGGAAGAAGCCGCTAACCGGATAGATTCTATCTATTCCATAGTGGCTCTGCGGAATGAGAATCTCATCGATCAGATCTTCCTTCGGATTGAGCAGCTCAATGCTGACAACGAGGTTACCGTTCAGAATAAGATTGATATCTATCGGAACGAGATTCCGAACAAATATTCCGAGTTCACAGACAACTTCATTAAGGTGAATAAGGGAAGCGGAACCTATAATGATCCGTTGTTAGAAGAGATGGCGGGCATTGTGAAGGACCAGCAGTATACGATACCTGAGGAGACGTTCTATAAGCTGCCCAAGCTGACGAGCGAGCAGCTGGTTGAGATGAGGCAGGTTGGCATAGAAGTGGTGCGCAAGCTAATGGTCGAACAGCTTCGCGAAGCGGAGACAGCGAGGACTCGCGTAGCTGAGCTCGTGAATGCCAGCTCCTTGTCCGATCGTACATCCAGAGAGATCGTTCAGGAGCTTGCCCGGTTCGCTATTATGCCGAATAAGTTCCTAGACAAGGAAGCGACGGATGAAGCGAAGGTGCAGGCGAAGAAGAATACCCCTCCAGTTGTCATTAATGAAGGGGATGTCATCGTCAAGAGAGGGGAATCGATTACCCCCGAGATGTATGAGCTGCTGCAGGAATCCTCGCTGCTGCAGGATAAGAAGAACTACTGGCCTCAGGTTGGCCTTCTCTTATTTTCCTTGCTGTTCGTACTAGTTATCTACAGCTACCTGCATCAAGCGGGCGGGGTTAGCGGGTCCAAGCTCAGTTATAATAATTCCCAGCTGTTCATGCTCTGGCTAATCTTCCTGATTAACATGATGATTATGCAGATTGCTGCCTTGACGCAGACGGACTCGGCGCCTTATGCTGGTTATCTTGTCCCGGCTGCACTCGGAACGATGCTTATCACCCTGCTTCTTGATATGCATCTGGCCGTTGTGAGCGCCTTTCTATTCGCCATTCAAGGGAGCATCATACTGAATACGGAGCAGGGACAGATATTCGACTTCCAGTTCGGATTCGTCATTATAGTCGTATCCTTCACCGCAATCTTCACCATTCATCGCGCCAGCCAGCGATCTACTATTCTCAAGGCTGGCATCATGGTCTCGCTGTTCGGATCCTTGTCAGTACTCGCCATACTGCTCCTCAATGAACAGCTTGATCGAGGAGTTATGATCTATTCCGTTGCCTTCGCCTTCGCGAGCGGACTACTGACCGCTGTGCTGGTCATTGGGCTGATGCCGTTCTTCGAGGTCACCTTCGGTATCCTGTCGGCGCTTAAGCTGGTGGAATTATCGAATCCGAATCATCCGCTGCTGCGCAAGCTGCTCACGGAGACGCCTGGAACGTATCATCACAGCGTAATGGTAGGCAATCTGTCCGAAGCGGCGGCAGAATCGATTGGCGCAGATGGCTTGCTCTGCCGGGTTGGATCCTTCTACCATGATATTGGGAAGACGAAGCGGCCGAATTACTTCATTGAGAATCAGACGAATATTGAGAATCCTCATGATACGATTGAACCGAAGCTGAGCAAGTCCATTATCGTTGCTCACGCCAGAGATGGTGTAGACATGTTAAGAGGGTATAATATACCTAGACCGATTAGAGATATCGCTGAGCAGCATCACGGCACGACTTCGCTTAAGTACTTCTATCACAAGGCGATTAAGCAAGCGGAGGAGCAAGGCATTCAGCCTGACTTCACGGAAGATGACTTCCGTTATCCCGGGCCGAAGGCGCAGTCTAAGGAAGCAGCCGTTGTCGGGATAGCCGACTGTGTCGAAGCCGCTGTCCGCAGCTTGCGGGGCCCGACGGTAGAGCAGATTGATGCGATGATTCACAAGATTATTAAGAGCCGGCTTGACGACAATCAATTCAATGAATGCGACCTTACGCTAAGAGAGCTTGATAAGATCGCTCATTCCTTGAAGGAGAGTGTGTTAGGTATATTCCACTCACGTATTGAATATCCGGAAGATGTGAAGTCAAAGGAGAGGCTGGCATGAGCTTACGGTTAGAATGGAACAATGATCAAGAGAAAGTCGACATCCCGGAGGCTTGGCTGGATAAGCTTGAGCAGCTGCTTAAGCTGGCTGGAGAAGCCGAAGGAATCGAGAGCGGAGAAGTGGCGCTTACCTTCACAGATGACGAAGAGATTCATCAGCTTAATCTGGATTACAGAGGAATCGACCGTCCGACAGATGTCCTGTCCTTCGCGATGCAAGAGGATGGAACCGAAGAGCTTGATATCGTGTTCGAAGTAGAGAATGAAGACGAAGAGGATCCTCTCTCAGGCGTGCTGGGTGATATTATTATCTCCGTAGAGCGAGCCGCAGCACAGAGTGAGGAGTATGGACATTCACTCGAGCGAGAGATTGCCTTCCTATTCGTTCACGGGTTCCTGCATCTCATCGGATATGACCATGGGGATGATGAATCCGAAGCCGTCATGACACGGAAGCAGGAGGCTGTGCTTGAGCAGGTTGGATTGACAAGGTAATGAGGCGCTTCACCAATAGCTTCCGTTATGCTGCCTCCGGCGTCTATTATGCAATTAGCAGCCAGCGTCACATGCGTATTCATCTAGCTGCCTCACTAATCGTTATCATACTCGGACTGCTGCTTAACCTTAAGCGAATGGAATGGGCAATACTTCTGCTGACAATGGCAGGTGTCATTGCCTCTGAGATGATGAATACCGCAGTAGAGAAGACGGTTGACCTGGTTACGTCTGAATACCATCCTCTAGCCAAGGCGGCTAAGGATGTGGCGGCTGGAGCGGTCTTGATCGCCGCTCTATTCGCTGTCATCATCGGGCTGCTCATTCTTGGGCCGCCCTTATGGCGGTTATGCGGATTGCCTTCCTAACCGGTTCTTATATATAGTTAGACTATGATATGCTTAGTGCAGCGGGAGGCTTGTAATGTTCGAATATGAAGGCTTGTCACCAGCTTATGCGGAATTACTCCATGCGGCAGGTGAGGCAAGGAAGCGGGCCTATGTGCCTTATTCACAGTTCCAAGTGGGTGCCGCCCTGCTGGATGAGCACGGGAATGTACACCAAGGGTGTAATGTAGAGAACGCTGCATACAGTCCGACGAATTGTGCGGAGCGTACAGCGCTGCATCGAGCGATTGCTGACGGCGTTCAGCCAGGAGCATTCCAAGCGATAGCAGTCATTGGAGACACAGATGGTCCAATAACCCCATGCGGCGTATGCCGCCAAGTTATAATTGAGCTATGCCGGCCGGATATGCCGGTCATTATGGGTAATCTAACAGGGAAGTGGACGGTTACGACAGCGGCTGCATTGCTGCCGGGCGCGTTCACACCCGCACAGTTGAGAGGGGAACAAGATCACACCAATGAATCAACCAACCAATAAGTTCCGTTCCGGATTCGTTGCCATAGTCGGCAGACCGAACGTAGGTAAGTCTACCTTAATGAACCATCTCATCGGGCAGAAGATTGCGATCATGTCAGACAAGCCTCAGACGACACGCAACAAGATTCATGGTGTCTACACGAAGGATAATGCGCAGATCGTATTCTTGGATACACCGGGTATTCATAAGCCCTCATCGAAGCTCGGTGATTATATGATGCAGACGGCTAATTCCGCTCTGCAGGAAGTCGAGGCTGCACTATTCTTAGTTGACGTATCCGAGGGAATTGGCGGCGGAGACCGATTCATTATCGAGCAGCTCAAGAAGGTCAAGACACCGGTCTTCCTTGTGATGAACAAGATTGACAAGGTCCACCCGGAGGCGCTGCTGCCCATTATTACACAGTACAAGGATCTGTACGACTTCGCTGAGATTATTCCAATCTCTGCTCTTCAGGGCAATAACGTAGATACCTTGCTGAATCAGATCATTAAGTACTTGCCTGAAGGTCCGCAATACTATCCAGCCGATCAGATTACCGACCATCCAGAGCAATTCGTCTGTGCAGAGCTGATAAGGGAGAAGATTCTCCACATGACTCGTGAGGAGATTCCGCATTCCATTGCGGTGCAGATTGAGGATATGAAGGTGAAGGAGAATGGAGTCGTCTATATCGGCGCTGTCATATTCGTTGAACGGGATTCTCAGAAGGGTATTGTCATCGGCAAGCAAGGCGCTGTGCTGAAGGAAGTTGGCAAGCAAGCTCGGCGAGATATCGAGATGCTGCTCGGTTCCAGAACGTTCCTTGAGCTGTGGGTGAAGGTGAAGAAGGACTGGCGCAACCAGGACCGTGTCCTGAAGGATCTTGGTTTCCGCAGCGAATAATTCGTAACTGACGTTTTTTACTAAGGATAGGCATCCATGAATTATCGCATCCTAATAACGTCTCGAGCATCATTTCCGAGGGCGAAAGGATGATACGAATGCGGAATTTTTCGTGGAAGTATTTTACGATGACCGGGGATGTGGAATCCTATATGCTCTACAAAGAAATGGACCAGGTTGGAGCGGAGGAACATCCAGACATTGTGCTGGATGAAGAGTCCGCAGTGGAATATGAGGGGGCGTCCGGCTCCTGATTCGTAATCCTTCAAGGATTGCTGGGGCTGATTCTCTCTTATCATGGGGGAGACAATGCAATATGCTGTATCGTGTCGAAGGAATCGTCATTCGCAGCATGGACTATGGGGAAGGCAACAAGATTGTAACCCTTCTTACGAAGGGGAACGGCAAGGTCGGTGTACTTATACGCGGGGCCAAGAAGCTGAAGAGCCGGCATTCCTCGCTGGCTCAGCCCTTTACATACGGTGAGTTTGTTTTTTTTCGCAACAGTGGCCTGGGCACTCTTAATCATGGGGAGATCTTGGAATCTCACCATAAGCTGCGTGAGGGACTGGACCTCGCTGCTTATGCTTCCTATGCGGCAGAGCTGACCGATCGGGCTCTTCAGGAGGATGAAGCTGGCAGCTTCGTCTTCGAGCAGCTTAAGGCTTGTCTCGCTGGATTAGCTGAGGGCAAGGATGCACAGATTGTCGTTCACGTCTATGAGATGAGAATTCTTGAGACAGCAGGATATGGTGTTCAGTTAGATGAATGCGTTAGCTGCGGCAGCGCACAAGGTCCCTTCAAGCTAAGTCCTGCAGCCGGAGGAATATTGTGTACGCGCTGTTATCATAGGGATCCTGCCGCTCTTGCAATGAGTGATGGGGCCTTCAAGCTGCTTAGACTGTTCAGCAGGATGGATCTCAGGAGGCTCGGGTCCATTCAAGTGAAGACGGAGACGAAGGCTGAGCTCAAGCTGCTCATTCGCAGGCTCATGGATATGCATCTGGGGCTGCAGCTCAAGTCACGGCAATTCCTTGACCAGCTGGACAAGTACACCTTATAGGCCAAGCGAACCTATTTGACATCAGAGGTAAAAGCGTCTAATATAGAAAAATATGAATAGGGCAATGATGGAGATAGTAGTCGCTGCAGGTTGTTGTTAAGCGAGCCGGGGATCGTGTGAGCCTGGCCAGACCTTGCGATGAATGGCACTCCGGAGTCATCGAACGGCAAAAGAGGGTTGGCTGGCAGCTGACCAAGTAGGGTGGAACCGCGGGAATGATACTCTCGTCCCTACGTCTGGCAACAGGCGTAGAGACGAGAGTTTTTTGTCTGCCTGAAGCGCGTTGAATCGTTAGAACTTTGATTGGAGTAGAAAAGGAGCGAGCGAATATGAATTTTCAAGGTATGATCCTTACGCTGCAGCAGTTCTGGGCAGAACAGAATTGTATTCTTGTTCAGCCTTATGACACGGAGAAGGGCGCGGGTACGATGAACCCGATGACATTCCTGCGTTCCATAGGTCCAGAGCCTTGGAATGTGGCTTATGTTGAGCCGTCTAGACGGCCGGCAGACGGCCGATACGGAGAGAACCCTAACCGTCTCTACCAGCATCATCAATTCCAAGTCATCCTGAAGCCTTCTCCGGATAATATTCAAGAGCTGTACCTGGAGAGCTTGAAGCGCCTCGGCATTGATGCCGCTCACCATGATATCCGCTTCGTTGAAGATAACTGGGAATCCCCGACGCTCGGAGCATGGGGCTTAGGCTGGGAAGTATGGCTTGATGGCATGGAGATTACCCAGTTCACTTACTTCCAGCAGGTAGGCGGCATTGATGCAAGTCCGGTAGCCGTCGAGATTACTTACGGGATGGAGCGTCTTGCGTCTTACATTCAGCAGAAGGAGAACGTCTTCGACCTCGAGTGGGTTAACGGAGTTACCTATGGTGACGTGTTCTTGCAGCCGGAATACGAGCATTCGAAGTATACATTCGAGACTTCGGATACAGCCATGCTCTTCAGCTTGTTCAATATGTATGAAGAGGAAGCGAAGAAGACGATGGAGCATAAGCTTGTCTTCCCGGCCTATGATTATGTATTGAAGTGCTCGCACACGTTCAACCTGCTTGATGCTCGGGGAGCTATCAGCGTCACAGAGAGAACAGGCTATATTATGCGGGTCCGCAATCTCGCGCGCGCTTGCGCAGCAACCTATCTGGAAGAGCGCGAGCGACTCGGATTCCCATTGCTGAAGAGAGGAGTGGAGGAGCTTGGCTAGAGATTTTCTACTAGAGATTGGACTTGAGGAAGTACCGGCTAGATTCGTTCGAGGAGCGGTGAATCAGCTTCATGACAAGCTGGTCAAGTGGCTGGCGGAGGCTAGGATCGCGCATGGCCAGACGAATATATATGCTACACCTCGGAGGATTGCGGTACTTATTGAAGCGGTTGAAGGCAAGCAGTCCGATGTGAATGAGGAAGTGAAGGGTCCGTCTCGCAAGATCGCACTTGATGAGTCCGGCAATTGGAGCAAGGCTGCACTAGGCTTCGCACGCAGTCAAGGAGTGGAGCCGGAAGGCTTGTTCTTCCAGGAGCTAGCTGGCGTGGAGTATGTATACGCGAAGAAGAACAGCATTGGAGCAGAGACGGCTTCGGTCCTGTCCGAAGGACTAACCGCCCTCATAACGTCCATGTCCTTCCCTAAGAACATGAGATGGGGAAGCTATGAACTGAAGTTCATCCGCCCCATTCGATGGCTGATTGCTCTATATGGGCAAGATATCATTCCACTTGAGCTCGCAGGTGTGAAGAGTGGGAACGTATCGAGGGGACATCGCTTCCTCGGCGAGGATACGGTTATCCATGAGCCTTCAGCCTATGTAACCCGCCTGCGTGAGCAGCAGGTTATCGTTGATATCACCGAGCGCGAGCATCTCATTACGAAGCAGATCAAGGGATTGGCCGATGAGCAAGCTTGGGAGATTACGATCAAGCAGGACCTTCTGGAAGAAGTGCTGTTCCTCGTTGAATACCCGAACGTACTGTACGGTACCTTCGATCCTGCCTTCTTGAGCATTCCTCAAGAGGTACTGATCACTTCCATGAGAGAGCATCAGCGTTACTTCCCGGTGCTGAACAAGTCGGGACAGCTGCAGCCTTACTTCGTTACGGTTCGCAATGGCGATCGCACGTCCATTGAGCAAGTAGCTAAGGGGAATGAGAAGGTGTTAAGAGCACGCCTGTCCGATGCGAAGTTCTTCTACGAAGAGGATCATAAGCTTAGTATTACGAATGCTCTGCATAAGCTTGAGAATATTGTGTATCACGAAGAGCTCGGTACTGTTGCTGACAAGGTGCGCAGAATTACAGCTGCAGCTGATCTGCTTGCAGCGAAGCTGCAGATTAGCGCTCAGGAAGCAGGGGATGTGAATCGTGCAGCTGCAATCTGCAAGTTCGACCTTGTCACTCAGATGGTCTATGAATTCCCAGAGCTTCAGGGCATTATGGGTGAAGATTACGCCCGCAAGGCTGGTGAGAAGGAAGCGGTAGCGGCAGCAATTAATGAGCATTATCAGCCTCGTTATGCGGGTGACCGTGCACCTGCGTCCTTGATTGGGGCCATAGTCAGTCTGGCTGACAAGCTGGATACGATTGCTGGCTGCTTCTCAATCGGTATTATTCCTACCGGATCCCAAGATCCATACGCACTGCGGAGGCAAGCTGCTGGTATCGTGCAGATCATTATGGCCCATGGCTTGAAGCTGACGTTAGCTGATCTGTTCGATATTGGACTAGGGGTTCATGCGAAGGGAACGATGAAACGAAGCGAAGCCGAAGTGCGTAGAGACATGTATGACTTCTTCGCTCTTCGGGTCAAGAACGTACTCTCCGAACAAGGCAGCCGATATGATGTTGTGGATGCCGTCATGGCGGCAGGCTTCGATGACCTGCGCTTCGCCATTGAACGGGCAACCGTCATCTACACGTTGACTTCAGGGGATAATCGTGATGAGTTCAAGCTCACGGTGGATGCCTTCAATCGTGTAAGCAACCTGGCAGCCAAGTCTACAAGCAAGATGATTCAGCCTGAATTGTTCGCTGAACCTGCAGAGACTGCACTGTATGAGCAGTGGAAGAAGGTCCACGAAGCTTACTGCGAAGCGTTGGAGCGCAGAGATGCCTCTAGAGCAATTGCAGAGTTGTCTTCCCTGCAGCAGCCGATTACCGACTACTTCGAAGCGGTAATGGTCATGGCACAGGAGGAAGACATTCGAGCGAATAGGCTAGCATTGCTTGCAGCCATTGCTGACGATGTCGCTGCAGCAGCAGACTTCTCTAAGCTGGTCTGGTAATCGAACCGGAATGACCATTCATCTCTAGGAAGAAGGGAGCAATCGTATGGTGACCAAGGGATTGCCTGATGTCATTATCTATGTTGTGTCCGATGCCGCAGGAGACACGGGAGAGCTAGTCGTTCGGGCGGCAGTCGCACAGTTCCACCCGGCACATGCCGATATACGACGTGCGCCATTCATTACCGATGAAGCTGCCGTTCAGCGCTTAATTGCGTTAGCGAAGCAGAATGATGCCATTGTCCTCTATACGCTTGTGCTCCCTCATCTTAGAGAGGTGATCGGCAAGCTTGCACAGAGCGAGGGAATTGTAGCGATTGATCTGCTCGGACCGCTGATTAGCAGCCTGGAGGATAAGGTCGGTCGCAAGTCTCGGCAGGAGCCGGGGCTGAACCATGTGCTGGACGCGGATTACTTCCGCAAGGTGGATGCGGTCGAATTCGCCGTCAAGTATGATGATGCCAGAGACACGATGGGAATATTGAAGGCGGATATCGTGCTTGTAGGTGTATCGCGTACGTCCAAGACACCACTGTCTATGTATCTGGCGCACAAGGGTTACAAGGTAGCTAATATCCCGTTAGTTCCTGAATTGAAGCCGCCGGAAGAGCTGTTCAAGCTGCCGAAGGAGAAGATTATTGGACTCACGATAGGCGTTCCTTACTTGAATATTATTCGCAAGGAGAGGCTGAAGGCGCTCGGCCTGCCGAATAGCGCATCGTACGCCACGACCAATCGTATTGAACAAGAGCTTCAATATGCAGATGACATTACGAAGCGCTTAGGCTGTGTCATTATTGATGTCTCCCACCGTGCGGTAGAAGAGACGGCAAGCTTAATTATGGAATATGTTAGAACGATCTAGTTCTTTTGCAGGATTTTTTCATTATTTGCCGTATATAATAGTACGGTAATTGTATAGAAATGAGCGGTGATACGCCACATGCAGCGCAGCGCTAGAACCATAGTCGTAGATGGGGATGCTTGCCCAGTTAAGACAGAGATTGCTGAGACGGCCCGCGCCTTCTCCATTCCTGTATTAATGGTCTCATCCTATGATCACAAGCTTCAGCCTAGCGATGGAGTGAAGGTTATACAGGTAGATCGGAGCAGCCAGTCTGTTGACCTGTATATCGTCAATCATGTTGCGAAGGGTGATATCGTCGTTACTCAAGACTTCGGACTAGCGTGTATTGCAATGGCCAAGGGAGCGCTTGTCCTGTCTCCCAGAGGAGAGCAGTATGATGAGGGCAACATTGATTTCCTGATGGAGCGAAGACATGAAGCGGCCAAGAAGCGCAGGAGCGGCGGTCGTACCCGCGGACCTAAGCCGATGACGAATGAGGATCGGGAGCGATTTCAACAAAAGCTGACAAAAGTTTTACAAAGCGAGCAGGAGAAAGATTGCACGTAGCGAATATTATTCTAAATATCAGAATGTATATGAGCTCTATCGGCAGGATGAAGGTGATGGACCTGTGACATACGGGAATAAAATACCGGACGAAGTGATTGATGCGGTCCGACGACATCATGACATCGTAGAGACAGTCGGCAAGTATGTTCATCTCACGAAGCAAGGCAAGTATATGAAGGGGCTGTGCCCGTTCCATTCTGAGAAGTCCGCCTCCTTCACCGTCACGCCAGAGCTTCAAATCTTCCATTGCTACGGCTGCGGCAAGAGCGGCAATGTTATTCGGTTCTTAGAAGAGATCGAAGGTTATTCCTTCCCTGAAGCTGTCCGTGTACTGGCTGAGGAAGCGAATATTCCTGTCACCTGGAACAATCAGTCCAGCGACAAGAACTCGCCTGCTGAACTAGAACGCGCTAAGCTCGTCGAAGCACATGAGCTGACAGCTAAGCTGTATCACTACTTGCTTAACAATACGAAGCATGGACAAGCTGCCAAGGAATATCTGCGTTCGCGAGGAATGAATGACAAGCTGATTGATCAGTTCTCTATCGGGTTCGCTCCAGATCAATGGGACACGCTCGCTAGATTCCTCACCGCACGTGGATTCGATCTAGCGCTCATGGAGAAGGGCGGTCTGTTGTCAGCCAAAAACGACGGAAGCGGATTCGTTGATCGATTCCGCGGCAGAATCATGTTCCCAATCTGGGACCGGGACGGGAAGACGATTGCATTCGGCGGACGGGTCATCGATGATGGTCAGCCCAAATACTTGAATTCACCCGAGACACAGCTCTTCACAAAAGGAAGAACATTATATAACCTTCATCAAGCAAGACCTCTCTTCCGCAAGGTGAAGCGTGCCGTATTGTTCGAAGGCTATATGGATGTAATCCGGGCTTGGAGTGCTGGCGTGAAGAACGGAATTGCTACGCTCGGGACGGCTTTTACCGAGGAGCATGGGGCTCTGCTGAAGAGGCAGGTGGATGAGGTCGTACTCTGCTATGACGGGGACAACGCAGGACAAGCTGCAGCGATTAAGTCAATCCCGATTCTTGAGAAGGCTGGACTCAGAGTTTCCGTTGCTATGCTTCCGAATGGCAAGGACCCCGATGAGTTCATATCCGAATACGGACCCGAACAATTCGTTCGAGAGACCATTGAGGATCCTGTGTCCGCGTCGAAATTTAAGCTTATATATTTAAGGAAAAACCATATACTGCTAAAGGAAGAAGGCCGAAAGGACTACTTAATTGAAGCGGTAAGCATGGTTGCTGAACTTGATTCGGCAATCGAGCGTGAGATTCACTTGAAGGAGCTGTCCCGAGAGTTCGAAATCTCACTGGAATCCCTTAAGCAGCAATGTCACGAGAAACGTCAGGAATTGCAAAAAAAGAAACCGCACGGGGATAATAACGATATTTCGTGGAATAATGGTAGGAATGAAAAACGCCGTGCGTCTGGAACTCCTGCATTATTGCCAGCATACGCTCAAGCGGAAAGGCGCTTGCTTCATGTTATGATGCGTGACAGGGAAGCGGCACAGGCGGTATTGGACCGAGTTGGCGAAGCATTTAACGTAGAGGATCATGCAGCTCTAGCTGCTTACTTATATGCATTCTATGCACAGGGCTACGATCCGGATGCTGGCCGGTTTATGGCATCGCTGCAAGATGACAGACTGGAACGGACCGCAGCTTCCATTCTCATGATGGACGGAGATGTACCATTCGATGATGGGCTGTTAGAGGATTACTTGAAGGAGATGTCCAAGGTGCCTCTGCAGCGCGAGATCGACCGCAAGAAGGAAGAGATGATGCGCGCGGAACGAGCAAAGGATTATATGCTGGCGGCGCAAATGGCAAGTGAGATTATAGCCCTAGAGAGACAGCTAAAAGGTTAACTTGATGATAGGTTTTCTAGGGAGGAGGGAGTCGGAACATGGCGAATGATCAACATACTGAATTAGAGAGCGAACAAAAGCTCGACCACGTCAAAGACCAATTAATTGAACAAGGTAAAAAGAAATCCTCCTTGACTTACAAAGAGATTATAGAAAAATTATCTCCATTTGATCAAGATCCGGAACAGATTGATGAGTTTTTCGAACAGCTGGATGACCTTGGTATTGAAGTGCTAAATGAGAGAGAAGAGGAAAATCCACTACGCGCCAGCGGTGATGATGCCGAGCGTGAGAGCGATGACTTCAACTTCGACGATGATCTGGCTCTGCCCCCAGGGATTAAGATTAATGATCCTGTTCGGATGTACTTGAAGGAAATTGGCCGTGTACCGCTGCTATCCGCTGATGATGAGGTGGAATTGGCTAAGCGTATTGAGAATGGGGATGAAGAGGCGAAGAGAAGACTGGCTGAAGCGAACCTAAGACTCGTCGTTAGTATTGCGAAGCGTTATGTAGGCCGCGGCATGCTGTTCCTCGATCTTATTCAAGAAGGCAATATGGGACTGATTAAGGCTGTCGAGAAGTTCGACTTCACGAAGGGCTTCAAGTTCAGTACGTATGCCACTTGGTGGATTCGTCAAGCGATTACCCGTGCGATTGCTGACCAAGCACGAACGATACGTATTCCGGTTCATATGGTAGAGACGATTAACAAGCTCATCAGAGTGTCTCGTCAGCTGCTTCAAGAGCTGGGGCGCGAACCGACACCGGAAGAGATTGCCGCAGAGATGGAACTGAGCACAGACAAGGTCAGAGAGATTATGAAGATTGCGCAAGAGCCTGTATCCTTGGAGACACCGATTGGTGAAGAAGATGACTCGCATCTTGGCGATTTCATTGAGGATCAGGAAGCACTTGCCCCTGCAGATGCAGCAGCTTACGAGCTGCTTAAGGAGCAGTTGGAGGATGTCCTCGATACGCTGACCGAACGTGAAGAGAACGTTCTTCGCTTGCGCTTCGGGCTGGACGACGGCAGAACCAGAACGCTTGAGGAAGTTGGCAAGGTATTCGGTGTAACTCGTGAGCGTATTCGTCAGATTGAAGCGAAGGCGCTGCGCAAGCTTCGTCATCCGAGCCGCAGCAAGCGACTGAAGGATTTCCTCGAATAAGAGCTCGGTATTAGAATTGCCTATTAGTGACCTTACTGCATGTGCAGCAAGGTCTTTTTTTCCAAATTGGCTGGAGAGGAACTCGCTCGAATGAATGATGAACGCCGACAAGTGATCGTGAAGGAAATCGAGCATTGGCGTCGCAGCAAGCTGCTGCCTGATCAATATTGCGATTTTTTGTTGAATCTGTATCAGGATCCGGATCAAAGGAATTATGCATCGCCCAAGGGACGTTCTATGAGCCAAGCATTTGCCGTTTTGCAGCAAGCAACCGGCAGGCAATGGCTCCTTACTTTTGCTTTTTTTACCTTAATTTCCTTTGTTGTGCTTTATTTTAACGCTTTTCATCCTCTATTGCAAATAGCGGTTGTTAGTGGTTCTACTGCAGCATTATTGTGGTACGGCGAGCGTGTTCGTAGGCGTAATGAAGCGGCGGGACTCGTCATCATTGGTATCGGATTGTTGACTTGCATCGCATGCGGGTTATATGTGGTTAGCCTGCACGGCTGGGACGAATGGTATGGAAGAGAAATCGTATTGTCTCTGAATGCTCTCTTGTGGATCATATATGGCCTGCTTGCTCGAATCTATCCCCTCCAGCTGTGCGGCTGGATGACTGCTGCACTTGTGTATGCCGGACTGTTGTCTGCGTACACGGCACAACCTAAGTGGTATGAGGTGCAGCTCTACTGGCTGCCGGTTGCAGCCCTGTTCGGCTGGAGCGCATGGTTCGTCCACCGCTATTCGAAGCCTGTATCTGCCGTGCTGTTCTGCGCTGCAGGCTTGTTATGGTTCATGCCGGAGCTCTATTCGCTGATCTATCTTGACACAGCTGCGGCGCCTCTTCAGGTTCAACTGCTGGTTAAGTTCATCGTTGGCGGAACGTTATTATTCTCAATGCGAAAACAATGGATGGTGTGGGTAGCTTAATGATGAAATTATCAAAACGTCTGCAGCGGATTGCAGACTGTGTAACAACAGGCTCAAGAGCAGCCGATATCGGCTCGGATCATGCCATGCTTCCTGTGTACCTGCTGCAATCGGGGAAATGTCCGACAGCTATAGCGGGTGAACTTAATCGTGGTCCGTATGAAGCAGCCAAGAAGCAGGCGGCTGATGCAGGGCTGACGCAGCGGCTTCAGGTCAGGCAAGGAGACGGACTTGCTGTCCTCCTCCCAGGCGAAGCAGATACGGTAACCATTGCCGGCATGGGCGGAAGCTTAATGTCAGATATATTGGAGAGCGGCCTGCTCTCTGGCAAGCTGGATGGTGTCAAGGAGCTGGTGCTGCAGCCTAATGTAGGAGAAGACAGAGTGCGAGCCTGGCTGCTGAAGGAGCATTGGTGGCTCCAAGCCGAGTACATTCTGGAAGAGGACAGCAAGATCTATGAGGTTCTTCATGCAGTTAGACATCCGGAGGCTGCAGAGCACAATGAAGCTCTCTATTCGCAGAGTATTCTGCCTCTAGAGCTGGATGAAGAGTCAAGGAAGCAGCTGTATCTGAAGATGGGGCCATATCTGCTGCAGCAGCCAGATCCCGTGCTCATTCGCAAGTGGGCCTCAGAGCGAAGCAAGCTTGAACGGGTAGTTAGACAGCTGGGCGAGTCGGAGCTGGAGGAAGCGCGGCAGCGGGCTGAGCAATTCCGCAGCGAGCTGGAACAGTTGGAGGAGGTGCTGCAATGTATATCCACGGACAGGCACTAATTCAGATCATGGAGCAGTTAGCTCCCAAGCATTATGCAGTCGAAGGCGACAAGATTGGTCTGCAGCTCGGTACGCTTCACAAAGAAGTGAGAAGAGTGCTGGTTGCTCTGGATGTAACGGATGAAGTCGTTGATGAGGCCATTGCGTGCGGCGCAGACTTGATTATCGCTCATCATGCCATTATCTTCCGTCCTCTTGCGAAGATCGATACGGCAACACCGGCAGGGAGGCTGTATGAGAAGTTAATCAAGCATGATATCGCTGTCTATATCTCTCATACGAATCTGGATGTCGCAGACGGGGGAATCAACGACTGGATGGCGGATCTCGTCGGAATAGCGGCAGGAGGAAGGTCCAGTCTGGAAGAGGTGCATACAGACAAGCTGCTGAAGCTGGTCGTATTCGTACCGAAGAGCCATCATGAGCAGGTGCTGGAGGCCATCTGGCATGCGGGAGCCGGGGAGATCGGGAACTACAGCAAGTGTTCGTTCAACATAGAAGGGACGGGCACCTTCCTACCAGGCGCGGATACAGCTCCTTACATAGGGAAGCCGGGCGTCCTCGAGCGTACGGCAGAGATGCGCATTGAAGTCGTCGTTCCGCACTCCGCGCACCGCAAGGTGGTCAGCGCGATGCTGAAGGCTCACCCTTACGAGGAAGTCGCATACGATCTATATCCGAACGACCTTAAGGGCAGATCCTTCGGTCTCGGCCGTGTCGGCAAGCTGATAGAGCCAATCTCATTAAGGGAGCTCGTGAATCGGGTGAAAATCGCCTTCAATGTCCCGCAGCTGCGACTTGTCGGCGACCCTGACCGTATCATCCGCAAGGCTGCAGTTCTCGGCGGTTCAGGCTCCAGATATGTTCGACATGCCATCTATGCAGGCGCAGATGTACTCATCACCGGTGACGTCGATTATCATACCGCCCATGACGCACTCGCTGCCGGAGTAGCGATTATCGACCCTGGGCATAACGTGGAGAAGATTATGAAGCAAGGTGTTACCGATTATCTCAATAGAGAGCTTGCGAGCCGCAAGGTGAACACGGTTGTCACTGCTTCAGCTCTCTCGACAGAGCCATTCCAGTTCGTATAGACCTATTTCCACAATTGGAATACGTATTGGGTTGAGCTTTGCCGCAATAACTTGTATACTTATTCGTGCACCGGAAAGTTTGACAGACAATCGCTGGCAGCTAACAGCTGCGAGAGGAAAGTCCGGGCTCCGTAAGGCAGGATGCTGGATAACGTCCAGTCAGCGCGAGCTGAAGGATAGTGCCACAGAAATGGACCGCCGATGGCCGGCCTTGTGCCGGCACAGGTAAGGGTGGAACCGTGGTGTAAGAGACCACGAGGAGCATTGGTGACAATGCTCCTGGTAAACCCCATCTGGAGCAAGACCGAAGAGGACGCAGCAGCTTCGCGCTGCAGCTTTTGCCTGAAGCGCGTCCGGGTTGGTCGCTTGAGCCGCTTAGCAATGAGCGGCCTAGATAGATGATTGTCGCTTCACTAGTGGGAGGGTCGTTCCCGTTATGACCACCAGAAGTACAGAACCCGGCTTAAGGCAAACTTTCCGCAACGTATGTATTCTGAATGAACAAGCAAGCCCACCCGATCCTTCAATGGATAGGGTGGGCTTATTTGCTGTTGCCTATGGCTCAGATGATGAATACAAGCTGTTCCTTAAGGAATCAATTCATGTAACGTCGTGAGATCTCATTCAGTCTAGCCTTCACCTGCTCCGGATAATTCTGAAGTGAGGTGCTGCTCTGTGTAGCGGCTGACAAGGCACGGTCAACATCAATCAGTCCGTAACCGAAGTCATTATCCTTGCCAGGTGTGCCGAGATCTACAGCCGAATTCCGCATAATATCCATAACCTCTGCATTCGTAAGCTTAGGATTGGCGGATCGAATTAATGCCGCCAGCGCAGCGACGTGCGGACTAGCCATTGATGTGCCAGACAGCGCTGCATATTGCCCCCCTGGGTAAGTGCTAGCGATGCTTGCACCAGGTGCTGCAACGTCGATATAATCTCCGTAATTGGAGAAGGAGGCACGCTTGGACTTGGCGTCTGTAGCCCCTACAGCGAACACTTCTGGATAAGCCGCCGGGTAACCTGGCCGCTCCGTATTGTCATTGCCAGAAGCTGCGATGAGGACGACATCTCTCTCGTATGCATACTTAATGGCATCATGAAGGAATTCAGCTTGGGCATAATTGCCTAAGCTCATATTAATGACCTTCGCCCCATTATCTACAGCCCATATAATACCTTGGGCTACCGAATAAGTAGAGCCTGCTCCGCTGCTGTCCAGCACCTTGATAGGCATAATCTTGTTATACCAGGACACACCAGCTACGCCTTCTCCGTTGTTAACAGTTGCTCCTATAATGCCAGCAACATGTGTACCATGACCGACGTCATCCTCAGGCTCAGCATTGCTGTCTACGATATTAAGGCCCTTGACAAGCTTGCCTTGCAAGTCCGGATGGTTCTGCTGAACACCGGTGTCTAACACAGCGACGATAACTTGCTCATTGCCCTTGGATCTTGACCAGCCCTTCTCAGTCTCAATGGAAGGAAGGTTCCATTGGTACTCCGAGTACAGCAGGTCATTCGGGACGATAGCTTGTTGTTCTTGTGCAGTCTCATTCGTCATATACAGATAATGAGGCTCCACATAAGCCGGCTTCCACACCTCGTTGAAGTAATCAACCAATTGCCGGGCATCCATATCTTGCGACCGGAAGATATAGTGATCACGCAGCTGCCTCGTCGATATCGCTCGAATCTCATACTGAATCTTATTCAGATCCTGCTTGGACAGAGGCTGTGTGAACTTCACCACGACATCCTTCACATGATAATGACTGGCATTGCCGTTGTCTTCACCGCTCTGTACATGAATATCCTGATTCGTGTTAGGGTCAACGGATTCAATCCGATAATTGCCCTCATGGGGATAGGGGACAAGCCGGAGATTACGTCTCTGATGGGCTTCCACCTGCTTGACAATGTCCTGCATGACCACACTGACAATACCCATGCCCTTGCTCCTCTGATCAGGTACACCAAGCACCATATAAGAACTGCCGTCATCGCCTTGGAAAACAGGAGATTCATACTTGCCCCCTTGCTTCACCCGCGCAGCTGCTGCTGTAACATAGCTGGATGCTGTACCGCTCTTGGTAGGAGGAAGCTTGCCCTTGTGCACCGAACGTGAGCCTGCAATCCATGACACATAGTGCATATGCTGATGGCTGCTCATCATATGATCAACCATCTTAGCTCGGCTGCTTCCGCTAGTGGTCTGTGCCATCATTCGCCTGAAGTCCTTCGTGCATTCCGTCATGCAGAGCATTGCCGTTGCTTCCTTATCCTGGTCGACAGCAGCAAGCTTGGCAGATTGCTCCTGCTGTTCGGAACGCACCTGTTGTTCGCGGCTATTGCCGTCAGGCTTCGTATCTAACAGTCTAGTCTGCGGCAGTAACAGCACCGCGGCAGCAAGCACACTCAGTAGTCCAACCCATCTCGTTCTCATGTTCCTTGACCTCCATTAGCTTCAGACACGCAGTAGCTTGTGCTTAAGTTCACCTTAGATTAAGGAGTACGAGGGTAAAATATGCGGCGGCTGATGCGAAACGCCAGTACCACTTCTATGAAATTTGTGGTACTATGTTGATGCTTAAGTTTTTTTTCGATATCTCATCGCGAGACGAGCTTATGCCGCCAGAGAACGGCGACAGCCGTTTACGCTTTGTCTGGATTATGAAAGGGGATCTACCTATGCCGGCTACTAACGTTAAATCACTCAGCGAAACGACTCGCACAAAACTGAAAGACGCAGTACAACAGCTAGAATTATTCCTGAACCACTATACGCTTAGTCAATTGACTGAGTCCGACAGCGGAGACGAAGCTGGGACGTTCTATAAAGGCTTGCTGTCCGACTTGCGCCACTTACTGGTATTCTCCGAAGTGTCCGTTGAGAAGCTGGGAATTCTCCTAAGAAGGCCTAATTTCGATATTGAATACGCTGAACGCGCTCTGTATGACGTCTATCATCAAAGTGTGAACGCCTTCTTCTATCCGAAAAATGAAGGCTATTCCGAGGATGGCCGTTATGCTTATACGGGACAAGATGCGATCCGCTTCCGCTTCAAGCCGCTTCGCGAAGCCAGAGATATCGTCCTCAGCGTATCTAAGATCTATGAAGAGCTTCGTGATGAGCTGTCTTATTATGAGACAGATTACATGACTCAGCGCCGGATGCAAGGGCAAAAATAAGGCAGAATACATCACCTTCGTTCAGGGAAACTTGATAACGGAGGTGATTTTACTTATGCCAAACGGCGTAATGTGCAGTGTATCCAATTGCAGCTTCTGGAAGCAGGGCAATCAATGTCATGCCGATGAGATTATGATCGATATTGACAAGCATGCAGCAGTGGATCTGGATACAGAATTCGCAGATGAGGGCTTCGGTCTGAAGCATCAGGATACGGCGGAGAGCTCTTCCGTTACCTGCTGCCACACGTTCAAGCCAATAGGAAAGTAATTCATGGACGACCATTCTCACCTTAAGGGGCGATAAAGAATGAACTTGTCCGAAGAAGAACCGATTAATGACCGCAAGCCGCTGAAGCATCAGAATCATACGGATTCTGGTCCGCTCACTGGACCATGGGATCTTCTCAATGTGAATGAGGAGATGGGAACCGATTACGCGGTTGACCGCTTCACCGTCCATCCCGCCCGAGCTCGCACCACTTCTGCTCAGCCAGCAGAGGTGCCAGAGGAGCGCTCTGACGGATTCGCCTTAGGCTGGGTAGCGCTCTTGTTCGCTGGAGCCTCCTGGTTCATATGGCCGATCTTGATGGGGCTGGCAGCAGCTGTATTAGGCTTCGTTGCCTATCGGCAGGGGGCTAAGGGGCTGGGAGTGTGGTCAATAACGATCGGCCTTATCGCGGCGACCGTTTACCTTGTGCTGCTTCCCTTTTATTATGCAATCACCTGACTTATTTGGAGCCGAGGAAGCCATTCAGCTTTCTCGGTTTTTTTTAGGGGCAGCATTATGAAGTGCCGCATCATCGAGTACTGGAACTAACCTCTAATAACCTGTACAATAGATACCGATAGTGTAGTTGAAGGTATTCTCATCAACAGGAGGACTTATGAGCATAGATCCCCGCACAATCAAGGCACTTCTTCAGCTTCAACTAACGCCAAGCTTGAATAATCAATTCCAATCTTCACCACTGAACGCCAATAATGGCGACAGCCGGCTGTTCGATGAGCTGCTATCGCAGGTCATGGGAGCTTCCGCGACATCAGCAGGAGAGCCGATCTATAAGCCATATACATCTGATGGAATTATTCCTATGTCTCTCATAGATGCAAGTGCGCCTGCTTCATCACCTGACCATACTGATTCCAGCTATGATGGGATCATACAGGAAGCGGCTGCGAAGTACGGAGTGGATCCTTCCCTAATCCGCGCGGTTATACATACGGAATCAGGCTTCGAGCCGAATGCGGTATCCTCGGCTGGAGCTAAGGGCCTCATGCAGCTAATGGACGGAACGGCTCGCGGACTGGGCGTGCAGGATTCATTCGACCCTCGTCAGAATGTAGAAGGCGGCACGAAGTATCTAGGCTATCTCCTGAGGAAGTACAACGGGCATGAAGGAGTAGCGCTTGCTGCTTACAATGCTGGGCCTGGACGGGTTGATCGACTTGGCATTGCAACCACTGAAGACTTGTTAGCGAAGCTGGATTCTCTGCCACAAGAGACACAGAACTATGTAAGCAAGGTACTGCAAGCTAAGGGGTAAGAGTAACGAGGCAGAATTACGATGCAGATCACGATGGAAGAATGGCCGCGAGGCAGCTTCCGTCGTTGGTCTTTTATTTTTTATAAGAGAGCGAGGTGTTGTTCATGTTGTACTTCGACCATTGCGCATCTACTCCGCCGCATGAGGAAGTCATTCAGACTCTGCTGGAAGTGACCCGGACTCATTATGCCAATCCAGCTTCTATTCACCAGGCAGGCGCAGATGCTGAGAAGTTAATCCAGCGTGCCAAGTCGGTGCTGGCTGCGATGCTAGGAGGAAGGACAGAAGAATGGACGATGACCTCGGGAGGGACCGAGAGCAATAATCTTGCCATTAAGGGAATTGCCAGGCAGTATGAGACGAGAGGCAAGCATCTCATTACTACACAGATTGAGCATGCTTCCGTATACGAGTCCTTCAGACAGCTAGAGAGGGAAGGCTTCCACGTCACCTATCTGCCGGTGGACGGCAATGGGCAAGTCAGGCTGGAGGACCTTCGTCAAGCACTCACAGATGAGACTACTCTCGTCAGCATTATGCATGTGAACAATGAGATGGGGGCTGTTCAGCCTCTTGAAGAGATTGGCAGACTGCTTGCACTCAGGAAGAGAACCTATCTGCATGTTGATGCAGTTCAGAGTATCGGGAAGCTGCCGATTGAGCTCGACAAGTGGGGGGTAGATGCTCTGACGGCTTCCGCTCACAAGCTGAGAGGACCGAAGGGGGTAGGCTTCCTGTACGTCAGAGAAGGAGTGCAGCTGTATCCCCTATTGTCAGGAGGAGGCAGCGGTCCGAAGCCGGGCACGGCTAATGTTCCTGGCATCGTTGCAGCGGCGAAGGCTGTGCGGCTGGCTGTTCAATCCGCAGATCAGCGCAGGAATAAGATGTATGAGCTGCGCGAGCAGCTCCTTGCAGGGCTGGATGCGATACCTGAACTTCGAGTGAACGGATCTAGATCAGGCTGGCCGGTCATGGCCCCTCATATTATCAACTTCTCCTACCCAGGTATGAAGCCCGAGGTTATGGTTCATATGTTGGAAGAGAACGATATCCTTGCCTCTACGAAGTCGGCTTGCTCCTCCAAGGAGGACAAGCCTAGCCGGGTCCTGCTCGCGATGGGGGCAGATCGAGCTCGCGCTTCAGGTGGAATTCGTGTAAGCTTGGGCGATGAGCATGATGCGGTGGATATGGATAAGCTGAGCAAGGCGCTGCAGCTGGTCGTGGAGAAGCTGCGGCCGCTTGAGAGGAGAAGTTAAGTACGAATGAATTACGATATGATACTGCTCAGATTCGGAGAGATCTATGTGAAGGGCAGGAACAGAAGCAAGTTCGAGAAGTCGATGATGGCTCAAGTGAAGGGGGCTATGAAGCCCTATGAGCGACTGACTTATCTCCGTACGTTCGGTCGGATATTCGTGAAGCTGAATGGCGAAGCTTACCAGCCCGTTGCGGAACGTCTCAGCCAAGTGTTCGGCATTGTAAGCTTCAGTCCGGTCATGAGGGTTGATTCTGAGCTTGAGGTCATCCGCAAGGCTGCCTTGGAGCTAGTACACGCTCGCAGGGATAGTGCCAGTACCTTCAAGGTGTCAGTGAAGCGGGGGTGGAAGGAATTCCCTTATCCTTCTCAAGAGATGAATCACTTGGTTGGCTCACATATTCTTCGGGCTACGCCAGAGCTTAAGGTAGACGTTCGTCAGCCGGAATTGGAGCTGAGGGTAGACATCCAGGCAGAGGGAACCTATATATACTGTGAGGTCGTCCAAGGCGCAGGAGGATACCCCTATGGATCCAACGGCAAGGCGATGCTGCTCTTGTCTGGAGGGATTGACAGCCCGGCAGCGGGCTGGATGGCATTGCGTCGTGGTCTGGAGCTTGAGGCTGTGCACTTCCACAGTTATCCGTTCACGAGTGACAAGGCGAAGGACAAGGTCATTGAGCTGGCGAAGAAGCTGGCCTATTATAGCGGGGTTCCTCTGAAGCTGCATCTGGTGCCCTTCACGGACATTCAGACTGCTCTCACTCAGATGAAGCAGGATCCGCTTATTATTACGCTAATGCGCAGATCGATGCTGCGTATTACGGAGAGTCTAGCCGAAGCGCAGGGAGCGCTTGGCATCGTAACCGGAGACAGCTTGGGGCAGGTAGCCAGTCAGACCTTGTCTTCCATGAACGTAATCGGCAGGGCAACGGACTTGCCGCTCTTGCGACCACTCATTACCATGGACAAGGAACAGATTATACAGCTTGCTAAGGATATTGGTACCTACACGACTTCTATTCTTCCCTATGAAGACTGTTGTTCCTTGTTCCTGCCTAAGTCGCCGAGCACGAATCCTAATCTGAGGGTCGTCCAGAAGGTTGAGGAGTTCATTCCTGAATATGATCGGATGATCGCAGAGGCGATAGCAGGTACAGAGCAGCTAGTTCTCTCTCCAGACCCAGGTGAAGGGAAGCGGGCCACTGAACAAGAGGACAGCTGGTTCTGAGTAAGACATACTAATGAGACCACATATCGTTGCATAACAAGAAGAAGCAGGAATCCCCTTAGTGGGATTCGCTGCTTCTTCTTGTTACGTTCGCTTGCTTCTTCTTGTTCGTGAGCAGACCTGCCGAGATAATGACGATAATCATTAAGATCATGAAGGACCAAGAGAATAGCGAGCTCTCCTTGAATAATGGCTCCAACCAATGATCATGAGTGATCATCTTCGCTGCGGTATAAGCAAGTACGGCAGACCCAACATATACGATCCATGGGAACCGGTTGATCAGCTTGATGAATAGCGTACTGCCCCACACGATGATAGGTACGGAGATAAGAAGTCCTAATACAACGAGCAGCAGGTTATGATTCGCTGCCCCTGCAACTGCAATGACATTATCGATACCCATTGCTGCATCCGCAATAATGATGGTGCGCACGGATTGTCCTAGTGTGTTGCCGGCGGTTATGTTGTCATGCTCATTCTCCTGAACGAGCAGCTTGTACGCAATCCATAGCAGCAATACTCCTCCAATCAGCTGAAGACCAGGAAGATTAAGCAGGTAGACTACACCTAAGGTTGCGATGATTCGGATACCGACTGCACCCATTGATCCGTATAGTATGGCTTTCTTCTGCTGGTCAGCAGGCAGCCGGCGTGCGGCTAGACCAATGACGATGGCGTTGTCACCAGCAAGGATTAAGTCTATGAATACGATCGTTGAGAGGGCAATTAGCCAGTCCATTGAGAATAATTCCATGATGTTGTGTGTCCTCCCCATTCAAGGGCTCGTGAGAACCCTATCGTCCTTTGCTTACGTTTGCCATTATAGAAGGATTCAATTACTTTGTAAACTTGTCTGCTCTGGACAACCTCTGGACATATTGCTGGCCGTACAAGCATACAGCTGTTAAGAGGGAGGGGGATAACCTATTGGACAACTTATTATTGTTTCTTCAGATCCTTCTAATCAACGTACTGCTAAGCGGTGATAATGCCATCGTCATCGCAATGGCCAGTCAGCAGCTTCCGCCAGAGCAGCGCAAGCGTGCAGTATGGTGGGGGGCAGCAGCAGCTGTCGGACTTCGGTGTCTGCTTACACTCGCTGCCATCTCGTTGCTCCAGGTCCCCTACCTGCAGGCAGTAGGTGCGGTCTTGCTGCTCTACATTGCCGTCAAGCTGCTGGCTGATGCGGGAGTGGGGGACAGCAGTCATATTGTGGGGAAGCCAAGATCGCTGTCGCATGCTGTACGCACGATTATTGCTGCTGATTTTATTATGAGCCTTGACAATGTTTTGGCTATTGCGGCGGTTGCGGAGGGGGAACCCGTTCTTATTCTGCTCGGAATCGGACTCAGCATACCGATGATTATTTGGGGGAGCCAGATGCTTGGGGTATTGCTTGGCCGATTTCCTTTCTTCATCTATATAGGAGCTGGATTGCTCGGCTATGCGGCTGGAGAGATGCTGGTCAGCGACCCAGGTCTTCACAGACTCATTCTTCACGGCTGGGAGCCTTGGTTCGATGCCATTCCTCTGCTGGGCATTCCTTTTGTCATCATTGCCGGATTGCTGAAGCGAAGGAACTGATAGGTGTATTGTAGCAAAAAATGCGTCAAAAACCGCTCATTCTTCGCAGATGATCGGTTTTTTTGTCGTGTTCAACGGTTTCCACTGGTTTTTTGTACGGGATTCCTATAAACTAGTAAAGATAAAAACTGTTGTCTTTGTAAGGAGCGGAACGCCAATGCCTAATAATAAATATTCCGCTGGAATCATTATGCTGCTGGCTGGGGTCGTAATTTTACTGGGTAAGCTAGGAGTGTTCGGTATTCTCGGCGCGCTGTTCTGGCCGCTGCTGGTCCTCATTCCCGGCATTCTGCTGCATGTGCTGTATTTTGGCAGATTGCTGCCGGCTGTCGTCCTCGTACCCGGCGGTATGCTTATTGTTTATGCACTGCTGTTCGTGTTTTGCAACATTCTGGGCTGGGATACGATCAAGTATTTGTGGCCGTTGTTCCTATTCGGGATCGCAACCGGCTTGTACGAATATTATGTGTTCGGTTCCTCCCGAACCCGTATGCTGTTAACGGTGTCCATCGCGCTTGCTGCTTCGTCCGCGGTACTATTGCTCCTCAGCCTCTTGTGGAGCTGGGGAATCTACCTTATTGCGGTTCTGCTCATTGCAGCCGGCACGCTGATGACGTTCGGAAGACGGGCACGTTGGTAAGAAGAATTATATTAGAGAAATTGGAGTGGATTATTCGTTATGCAAGCAAGAGAGAACCTTCGCAATATTGCGATTATTGCCCACGTTGACCATGGCAAGACTACACTGGTTGACAAGCTTCTTCAACAATCCGGAACGTACAGAGACCATGAAGCAGTTCAGGAACGCGCGATGGATTCGAATGATCTGGAACGCGAGCGCGGGATTACAATCCTCGCTAAGAACACTGCAATTACGTACAAGGATTACTTGATCAACATCGTCGACACACCGGGCCATGCGGACTTCGGCGGCGAGGTTGAACGTATTATGAAGATGGTAGACGGCGTTCTGCTTGTCGTTGATGCCTTCGAAGGCTGCATGCCGCAGACGAAGTTCGTACTGCGCAAGGCGCTTGAGAGCCAGCTGACACCGATTGTCGTATTGAATAAGATTGACCGTCCTAATGCAAGCCCTCAAGAAGTCGTCGACGAAGTGCTTGATCTGTTCATCGAGCTGGGTGCGAACGATGAGCAGCTGGACTTCCCTGTCGTCTATGCTTCCGCACTAATGGGAACATCAAGCATGAACGTAGAGAAGCAGGATGAGAACATGCAAGCTCTATATGAGACCATCGTTGAGCATATTCCATCTCCAACTGAGAATGTAGAGGATCCGCTTCAATTCCTCGTTACCCTGCTGGATTACAATGAGTATCTTGGACGTATCGCAATCGGCCGCGTTAACCGCGGAGTGATTCGTCAAGGTCAAGCGGTAGCGGTCATGACTCGTGAAGGCGCAACGAAGCAAGCACGTATTGAGAAGCTATTCGGCTTCCAAGGGCTCAAGCGTATCGAGATTGAAGAAGCGGCTGCCGGCGATATCGTAGCGATTGCTGGTATTCGTGAGATCAACATTGGCGAGACGATTGCTGATCCTGCTCGTCCTGAAGCTCTTCCCGTTCTTAAGATTGACGAGCCTACGCTGCAGATGACGTTCCTCGTGAACAACTCGCCATTCGCAGGCCGTGAAGGCAAGTGGGTCACATCCCGTAAGCTTCGCGATCGTCTATTCAAGGAGTTGGAGACGGACGTAGCCCTTCGCGTGGAAGAGACCGACAGCCCGGATGCCTTCATCGTATCTGGACGCGGCGAGCTTCACTTGGGCATCCTGATTGAGAATATGCGTCGTGAAGGCTTCGAGCTGCAAGTATCCAAGCCGGAAGTTATCGTCAAGGATATTGACGGTGTTCGTTCTGAGCCGTATGAGCGCCTAATTATCGATGTTCCTGAAGAGAGCACAGGAGCTGTCATGGAGAGTCTCGGAACTCGTAAGGCCGAGATGGTTAATATGATTAACAACGGCAACGGCCAAGTGCGTCTGGAATTCATTATCCCTGCACGTGGATTGATTGGTTACCGTACACAATTCCTTACCCTTACACGCGGATATGGTGTCATGAACCATGCGTTCGACAGCTACGGCCCGTATGTGGCTTCCAATGTTGGCGGCCGTCATCAAGGCGTCCTCGTGGCAAGTGAGAACGGCACATCAACGTTCTACGGCATGCTGGGTGTTGAGGACCGCGGCATTATGTTCTTGGAGCCGGGTATCGAAGTTTATGAAGGAATGATCGTCGGCGAGCATACTCGTGACAATGACATCATCGTGAACATCTGTAAGGAGAAGCAGCTGTCCAACGTTCGTTCCGCTGGTAAGGACGATACGGTGAAGCTGAAGACTCCTCGTCTCTATTCCTTGGAGCAAGCTCTGGAATACTTGAATGATGATGAATATTGTGAGATCACACCGAAGACGATTCGTCTCCGGAAGAAGATTCTTGTGAAGAGCGAACGTGAGCGCGCAGAGAAGCAGCGCAAGTCCGCTCAACAAGTATAGTCACGTCATATAGGAGGCTGTCACCATGCAGCAATGGCTAAGTGAACATCCGCTTGTATCCTATCTCCTGATTCTTGGCTTCACGTTGTATATCTTCAACAAGGTATTCCGCGTCCAGCAGAAGCTGCCTCTACTGAAGAATATTATGGTACATGTCGTCATGGTAGTCGGCGCCTTCGTACTCATGATTCTGCAGATTGATAAGCTTCCAATCATCCAATGTATGGCCATTGCGGTAGGGATGATGATGATGCTTAGAGGACGGCAGCTCTACGATAAGTGGAAGGCTGGAAGAGCTGCAGGGGATACTCGTACAGGAGCCGATGCAGGCAATCCTTAAGATTCATTCAATGCTGGGAGGAAGTGCCGACAATGCGATTCGAAGATGCGCTGTTCAATTGGCTTCAGATTCAGATTGTAGCCGACGCTCGTCCCGATGATGGGGCAGCGTCGGAGACGCGGGACTTCTTCCTGGAGATCTTAACGGAGGATCACGGGGTTACCAGCATCTCCATTGAGAAGCTGGACGACACGATGATTCATATTCGATACGAACATGAAGGACGTACCAGGCTGCAGCTCGTTCCCCGGGAAGCCGGGGAGCAGCTGCTCTCTGATATTAAGGCCAATCCCAAATACAATTGACTTGAAGGTGATAATGATGCGTGATGACTATACATCTCAACCTCCAAGAGCAAGAGCTGCGAAGCAGCAACAGCCAAGACAGGCTGGGCAACCCAAGCCTCCGAAGCGGACACGCTCGGCGCTGAGGGTTTTTTTATTTCTCACCCTTGGACTGTTGCTGCTCGCAGCTGTATACCTTGGATACCTCGTGAAGCAGGGTAATGATGCTCTGAAGCAGATAGGCACGGATGAGGTCGTACCGGCAGAGGATTCCGTCAAGAATAAGCCGGTGGCCATGCTCATGATGGGAATGGATACACGTCCGGTGAAGGGCGGCACGATGAATACGGATGTGATGATGGTCGCTGCGTTCAACCCAGACCGCCAGACGGCTACCGTCGTTACTATCCCGAGAGACTCCCTAATGATGTTGGACGGGTACAAGCAGCGGAAGGCCAACAGCTATTACAGCGCGTTCTACAGACAGGCTCGTCAGGATATGGAGCAAGCTGCGGCCGAGGCTGAAGCGAAGGAAGCGATGCAGCGGATGATGACGAAGTACTTCGGCATTCCCGTGTCCTACACGGGCATTATCGACTTCACTGGATTCTCAGCAGTGGTGAATGCGCTTGGCGGAGTGAAAGTTAATGTTGACATGGATATGCATTATGAGGATAGTGCGGACGATACCGTCATAGACTTAGAGAAGGGTGAACAGGTGCTGGATGGCGACCAGGCGCTGGACTTCGTCCGTTACCGGAAGTCGAATGACGGATCCAACATGTCGAACGACTTCGAACGCAACCAGAGGCAGAGCGAAGTTCTTGGAGCTATTACTGACAAGATGAAGTCCTTGTCCGGTGTGGCTAAGGCAGGGGCCGTTATCGGAGCTGTAGGGGACAATATGAAGATTAACATGCCTTCATCCGAGATTCAGCATATGATAACGAAGTACTTCGGCATCGATCGGGCGAACATTACGTTCATCCCGCTTGCTGGGGAATGGAACAGTCCCTACGTCTACCTGGACACCGGCAAGCTGGAGGAAGCGAGAGCTTCACTGCAAGCACAAATGGCTCAATAACCATAGACGCTTCTTAGATTAGCCGATATAATGAAACTATGGGACCTGCACCTGAATATGATTCCAAGAGTCAAGAAGGAGCTCATGCAGATGACCGAACCCGTCACAGCACTCTCTCCAGCTGGATATGCAGTGAATCTGATAGCGGCTGATGCCACTGAAGCAACAGCTCAGAGGCTTGTCCATGAGCTGGAATACGTTCCAGCCGGGATAGCTGTCAAGGTGCTGTTGTCGGAGCGCGTTCATGTGTCTTGCGGGGCAAGCTTGTCCATGGAAGTCGTGACTATAGAGAACATACAAGAAGCCTAGTGGAACGCCACTAGGCTTTTTGTGTTCTCTGAGCGGCCGTCTACAGATTCTTATCCGTCTGTGGCGCCTCTTGTTCCTCTGGATCAGCAGGCGTAATGTCCCGCGGCAGCTGAGGTACAATCCGGCCAATGAGATCGGACAGCTCTTCCGCAATGCCTCTTATTGGCCGGCCGGCACGAATGTCTTCGCCGATCTCATTCACTCGCTGATTAAGGTCCATGTCTGCGGTCACAAGCGCATCGACACCATACGGGTCCTTGCGGAAGGCTTCTGCTACTGAATATTTGATGGTTCCCACTCGGGACCGGTCCAGCTTGCTATCCACATTAATACCGACTACCGCAGTATTGCCGATGAGAACACAATGTGCGCTTTTTACACCTGCAATTCCCGTTGCCAGCTTTTCTAGATGAACCTCCACATCTCTAGAGGAGCTAATCTCCATCGGCTGTGGGGCAGATTGCTGAGCTCGAACCCCGTTATTATTCTGAGGAGAGGGTGATGTTTCATTCCTTGCGACGGTGCTGCAGCCTGTCGTCATAGTGACCATAATCATAGCCAATGCGAGCCACTTTTTCACGCGATCACCTAACCTTATCTTATCTTGGACTTAACTGACGTGGGTCTACCCCGACTAGCTTACCCTTAACGGACTATGGCTATGTATCCCTTGATCGAACTGATATTCAAGACGGCAGGAGGGCTCATAAGATGAAGAAGATCTTCGTATTGGATACGAATGTGTTGCTGCATGATCCGCAAGCGATATTCGCCTTCGATGACAATGAGGTCATCATACCAGCGGTGGTGCTTGAAGAGATTGATTCCAAGAAGAGACTAGCGGATGAGCTGGGCAGGAACGCTCGTCAAGTATCCCGCCTCCTCGACAATATGAGAGCGACAGGACATCTCCATGAAGGTATTCCGCTTAGAAGCGGCGGGCTGCTTAAGGTAGAGCTTAATCATCGCAGCTTCGTGCGAGTTCAAGAGATGTTCGGAGATATGTCGAATGACAATCGAATACTTGCTGTTGCCTTGAATTATCATCTGGAGCAGCTGGAAAATATGCAGCAGAGCAGCGTGGTGCTCGTCAGTAAGGATGTGCTAGTCCGTATCAAGGCCGATGTGCTCGGGTTAATGGCGCAGGATTACTTGTCAGACCGGAACATTGAAGCCCCTTCGGACTTCTATGCAGGCTATGTGACGCTCTATGTCCATCCCGCTGTCATTGATGAATTCTACACGTACCGGTTTTTGACGCTTAAGAACTTGCAGCTTGGCGCAAGGCTTCATCCGAACGAATTCGTCATCCTCCGCGATGAGATGGGCACCTCCAAGTCAGCTCTGCTTAAGGTAAGCCAGGACGGTGCGAAGCTGGAGCCGCTGTTCCTCAGCAATGACCCGGTATGGGGCATTACGGCGCGCAACGCTCAGCAGAGAATGGCGCTGGAGCTGCTGCTTAATGACGAGGTTCCCCTGGTCACTCTGACAGGCAAGGCAGGTACGGGAAAAACCTTGCTCGCGTTAGCCGCTGGGCTGCTGAAGGTCGAAGATGAGCATAAGTATAAGAAGCTGCTGATCGCAAGGCCTGTCGTTCCGATGGGCAAGGATATCGGCTATCTGCCGGGGGAGAAGGAAGAGAAGCTCCGACCGTGGATGCAGCCCATCTATGATAATCTGGAGTACTTGTTCGATACGAAGAAGTCAGGGGACATCGACAAGATTCTAATGGGTCTGGGAAGCATCCAGGTCGAGGCCTTAACGTATATAAGGGGCCGCTCTATACCCGGACAGTTCATCATTATTGATGAGGCCCAGAACTTGACGAAGCATGAAGTGAAGACGATCGTGTCGCGGGTTGGCGAAGGCAGTAAGATCGTCCTCATGGGCGATCCCGAGCAGATTGATCATCCTTATCTGGATTCAATCAGCAACGGGCTCACCCACATCGTGGAGCGATTCAAGGAGGAAGGGCTGAGCGGACATATGACGCTGGAGAAGGGTGAGCGCTCCAAGCTTGCCCAGCTCGCGGCGGACTTACTGTAGCAGGCAAGGGAGAGTATACGGCCAATGCATTGTGCATTGGCCGTATGTTAGGTTAAGAGCAGGAGTATGCTTGGACAAGCTTCAGGTTCCTTGCTATGATGAACGTAATGACTGGTAGAGGCTGGATGCTTCGGGGAGAGGAGGTGCAGCTTGACTCGCAGAGCTTATATGATGCTTGTGCTCGGTATCCTTGTCATGTCGGCTCTCTTGCTTGCAGAGCTGGTCCGCATGCCGAGAATGCCTGCTCCTGGCGAGCCAGATGGCAGAGCAACCGTATATCCGGCAGATGGTCAGCGGTCTTCCTCCGAATCGAAGCAGCTTCGTGTAACCGTTCACATGAAGGAAGCGGAATACCGTTCGCTGGAAGAAGCGAACCGGCTGTTCATGATGAAGTATCCGGCTGTACAGGTACATCTATCGAATGAGGCCGAACAGTCGAATAGTCCAGAAGTCTATTCCCTATGGAAGCGGGAAGCAGAGCTCGGGATAAGCCAGGATATTATGCTAATGGACAACAGCTGGGTGAGGGAGTTCGCTGCTCTGGGGTATCTATCTCCTGTTGACAGCTTGACGACTGGCGATGTGCCAGGAGACCTATCTGAATCGCTCTTGGATGTACTGCGCTGGAACGGATACTTGTGGGCGATGCCGATGGACCTTGATCCCTATGTTCCGATATGGAACAAGAAGCTGCTAGCGCTAGAGTCCGGAGGGCAATTGCCTGGTAGCTGGGAGCAATATACCCAGCTTCTAGAGGAGACGGCTGCGCGCCACAAGACGATTAACCTGCTACAACTGACTCCTGGGCGATTAGAGGAGCTTATGCTGTGGCTGAGACAATACGAGGCGGAGACGAAGACCACACGTTCGTATGGGCCAGCTGATGGCCTCGGCTTGCTGCACTCAGAGACGCAGGACAAGCTTCTATACCTCGCAAGCATTAGTCAGCGAATTAGCCGATTAGATGCACCTATGCAGCTGCTTAGTGCACTGCAGGAGGGGGAGCTGCTCTCGGCCTTCGTTCCGTGGTCGAATTACAGTAGTTGGACAACCCAGCTCGATGAACTTGTGCAGCTCGACCTGAGCCGAATCGAGCCCTATCGGCACAGTGGAAGAAGCTATGCCATATCTAGCCGGTCCGTTGCGGTGGAGGAGGCTCTGCTCTGGGTTCAGGAGATGACAGATACGCTGAAGCAGCAGCAAGCTTATCAAGTGAACCGCATGTTGCCCGCCCGACTGTCAGCCTATCAGCCCGTAGCTGGCTCGGGCATTGAAGAGGCACAGCTGCCGCCGACCTGGTGGGTCAATGTGCTTAAGGGGAGAGCTGCGAAGCCGGAAGTTCCTGGTCCCGGCTGGGCGGATGCTTGGATGAAGCGAGAAGTACAGTATAGAGCCTACAGCGTGGAGAGCTGGGACTTCACAGCATTCACGAATGCCTTGCTAGATGAGAAGGCGGAAGACGCGGACTAGAGCTTCAAGCTGAGCTCGACAATCAATTCACCGTCTGCAATCGTCACCTTCTCAGCCTTCACGAATGAGAGAATCTTGCTCGGATAGAAGCCTAGGTCGAATTCCTCTTGCAGAGCCAGTCTTGTCGTATCTGGCAGGGCGAAGCCGTTGAATAGAAGCTTGTCGATGTGGAAGTAGATGCCATTCTTCGGCTTATCCTCCACCGTATAACGGCCGGACACGGATACAGCCATGCCGTCACGCTCGCCTTCAGCCGTAATGATTCCATCGCCGAATACGAAGGCGAAGTTATCGAAGAGAGGGTCTTGGTCTCGCAGGAACTGGTTCAATTCCTCCTCGGGAACATGAAGGGTATATCTTAGACCGTTAATCTCCATGTATTCCTTGTTCTCCTGCACCCAGCCAGGCAGCTTCTGCATCGCTCGTGACATCGCTCGGAAGTACTGCTTCACCTCGGCTATGCCATCCGTCTCCCAGGAGGCTTGCAGCTCTTGGATGAGGAGTCGAATCCGCTCTTCGTCGGATCGTCCGTTAAGCTTGCCCTCCAGCTGCTCCTCAAGCGAGGTCACACGAGTGCGCGCAGTCTGCAGACGCACCTCCAATCGGCTCAGCTCCTTCTGTTCATCGGTGAGCTTCTGCAGCCCTCGGCGGATATGCGCATATTCGTTCGTATAGGCGTCCAATGTCTGGCGATCCTGCTCCATGATGAGGTCGAGATAATCTAGCGATGTCATGACATCGGAGATGGAGCGCATCGACAGCAGGGCATAGAGAATGACATCTCGCTCGCCCATATAGTAAGCGCGGAGTACGCTTCCGGCCTTCCTCTTCTTATCCTTGATCTGAACCTGCTGCTGTGCCAGCTTCGCTTCAGATTGCGTCATCTCTGCCTGGACCTCGGTCTGGCGAGCCTGTGTCCGTGCAATCTCCTTATCCAGCTCCACGATGGACAAGCTCTGCTCCAGCAGAGACTGTATCTCGCTCGTATCGGCGGTGGACCCTGGTTCAGACGACTCAGCGAGGACTGCTGGCTGTATCATCAGGAGCATAAGGACGATCGCCGCCGCCCACACTCGCGAGGCCCATACTCTGCTATGCCGTACAAGTACAATCGGAATCATGGTGATATGCACCCCTTCTCTGGTCCAGCCAGGCTGGAAGGTTGTCCGGACAGTCGTCATTGCATTCATTGTATGCGCTGATGGAGTCTATTATATCTGAATGGAGTGAAGGAAGAACGAGCTATGTTGAAGCGAACGCTGACCGAACGTGTCGTACGAATGATTCAGGAGCAAGAGCCGCTAGGCTGGCTTCGCCATAAGGGGGCAACCCTATCGAATATTCGCTGCCTCACCTTCCATGACTATATGAGACTATGCCTCTACGATGAGCAGGAAGGCTACTATCGTTCAGGGGACGTTCGAGTGGGACGTGAAGGAGACTTCTATACGAGTCCATATGTCGGCCATGTAGTAGCGGATGTTCTGGCACGTTACATGACACATCATTCCTCTGAGCTCGGCGGTGAGATGAACGTCATGGAATGGGGAGGAGGGACGGGCAGACTGTCCTTGCAGCTCATGGACGCTTGGAGCAAGGATGCGGAGGGAGGCGGCGTGATCTCGAGCCTCCGTATCGTTGACGTTCATCCTGCCCATCGTCTGGCAGCTGAGGAAGCGCCTCTGAACAAGCCGGGTAGAGTCAAGATGCAGGTGATGTCTGCCGAGGAGGCGCTGACGGAAGAGTGGTCCCCCTCTCCAGTTCTAATCTTGGCGAATGAGCTGCTTGACGCCATGCCGGTTCATCGGGTCGTCATGGACAATGGCCAGCTATGGGAGCTGGGTGTAGCATGTACGAATGGCCAGCTTCATGAAGTCTGTATGCCGCTATCCTCACCCGCGATTGCGAGCTCACTAAGCGCTGATTACATTCGGCTGCGAGAAGGCCAGCAGACGGAAGTGAACCTTGAAGCCGGCCGCTGGCTGCAGCAGATTACACGGAAGCTGCACGGCCCCGCAAGGCTAATTATACTGGATTATGGGCATGAAGCGGAGGAATATACAGCGGAGCACCGGATGCTGGGTACTCTCATGTGCTACAGCAAGCATACGGCGCATACGAATCCTTATGTCCGCCTTGGCGAGCAGGATCTGACGGCTCACGTTCCCTATACAGCACTGCGTAGAGAGGCCGAGGCGATGGGGTGGACAACTGCCTACTATGGCACTCAGCAGCAGTTCCTGACGCAGCACGGCTTGCTGGAGCTGCTTCAGCCTACCGATGGTGTTGATCCCTTCAGTCCGTCAGCCAGACGGAATCGAGCGATTCGACAGGTGCTCCTCAGCGACGGAATGAGTGAAGCGTTCAAGGTGATGGTTCTAGATTATAGATGAGCAAAAAAAACCGGAGGCATCTGCCTCCGGTCTCTTCGTGTTGCGCGATCTGCTACGCTCGTCCCAATCGTTAGAATGGATTGCCCATCTCGAAGACGGTCCAATACGTGAATCCTACGAACGACAGGATCATATATCCCCAGAACATAATTATGTAAGTTCTCTCGGAGAATTTCAGATATCCCAACAGGACGAAGGCCACGGTTTGAGCGAAGAACAATAGTGCAAACTCAGTCATATCACCTGCGAATGCCATCAATCCGATGACAAGAGCCCATAATCCAAGTACCCGATACATACGTGCCATGAAGCCAGCCCCCCTTCGTTTCGACCCAATTTCTACTGACCATTATAACGTTTTGGCAAAAAAGAGTAAACCTGAAGTCGTGACGAAATCGCAAACTTTTGTAAGCCTATTCGATAACCCTCTGACATTAGTTTGCACCGGGCTGAACAAGTTCATGTATGAGTGTGATGAAAATTGGATATACAATTTAGTATCCGATAGATTCTATGAACTCTACCAAGGGCATAGAGATAAAGTAAGCGCCTTTACGTTAGGAGGTTTTCGTTGCATGACAGCAGTTAGACAAGATGCGTGGAGTCCAGATGATGATCTCATATTGGCCGAAGTCACGCTGCGACACATTAGAGACGGCAGCACACAGCTTGCGGCGTTCGAGGAAGTAGGAGAGAGAATCGGCCGGACTTCCGCAGCATGCGGATTCCGCTGGAACAGCTGCGTTCGCAAGAGGTACGAAGATGCAATTGGAATTGCCAAGCAACAACGCCAGAAGCGTAATTACTTGAAGAAGCAGACGCTCGTTGCTGCTCCGCATGTCTCATCCTTATCCGTATATGACACGGAAGAGAGAGCTTACAAGAACGACTCCGTAACCGAAGAAGGCATGTCGATCGATGCAGTTATTCGATTTTTGCGAGGCTGGAAGTCAACCTATCAGGACTTGACCAGACAGATCAAGGTGCTGGAGAAGGACCTGAAGGAGAAGGAAGAGGAGCTGTACTCTCTTCGCGGGGACAATGAGAGATTGTCCAAGGAAGTGAACAATGTACAGACGGATTACCGCACGGTGAACGATGATTACAAGACATTGATCCAGATTATGGATCGGGCCCGCCGACTGACTGTGCTTACGAGCGAAGAGGAAGCGAAGCCGCGGTTCAAGATGGATGCGAACGGCAACCTGGAGAGAATTGAATAAGATAGTCAAGTGAGAAGCTTCGTACGGTTACCGTGCAGAAGCTTCTTTTCTTTTGCCTAAGGATGCTATATGGTTATAGTATTCGGTTGCAAAAAATTCCAACTAACAGGCGGTGCGGCAGCAAGTATGAGGTTCGAATTCATCGGAGGAGGATCCATCGGGCTTCTCTATGCCTCAAGATTAGCATTAGCAGGCTATCCGGTTACGGTATGGACTCGCACAGAGGAGCAGGCAGAGGAGCTGGCTAGGCATGGTATAACCTTAATTGATCTGGATGGCCGCAGACGGCAAGCGGCCGTGACGGCCCGATGGCTGCAGGTGGGGACTTGCTCTATTCATGAGCAGGAGCTCGGCCGTGCTGAGGAAGAGAGCTGGATCTGGCTGACGGTCAAGCAGCCGCAGATTGACGGCAGTCTGCTAGAGCAAGTCGGGCAGCTGTCTATCGGAACGAACGGAGTTCTCTGTCTGCAGAATGGGATCGGCCATATGGAGAAGCTGAGTGCATATGTGCCCTCGGAACAGCTCTATGCTTCGGTGACGACGGAAGGGGCCCGGCGCATCGACTCCTGCACTGTTGCCTATACGGGGAGTGGGGAGCTGACGTATGGCTCTTACTATCCTCAGGTACCGGGCGGCGGACGCGATGCTCATCCCATTCGATTGGCTGAGCTGCTGAATCAAGCAGGAATTACCAGCAATCTGTCGAAAGAAATCAAGGACAAGCTGTATCAGAAGTTGTTGATCAACGCTGTCATTAATCCATTAACCGCCTTGTTCGATGTAACGAACGGGGAGCTGCCTAAGAGCAGCACTCGGCTCAGACTCATGCATGCGTTATACCTGGAGTCTGCTGGAGTGCTGGCCGCTGCCGGCTGGAAGGACTCTGGAGAGAGCTGGAGCCGAATTCTGCAAGTCTGTGAGAATACGTCAGCCAACACGTCCTCCATGCTGGGCGATGTGCGCGCCGGCCGTCTCACCGAGATTGATTGGATTAATGGGGGAGTGGCTGCGCTTGGAGCCGAAGTTGGCCAAGAGACACCCCTGAATGAAGCGGCTATATATATGATTAAGTCCTTGCTACCTGCGGAAGAGGGGGAACAGCCTTCGTGAATTATCTATTGGAGAGTGTGAAGCATCTGTATGCATACCTTGCTGTAGTGCCGCTCATTCCGTTCGCACTCATCTACTTCGGTTACGGTGCCTATGTGAAGGATCGCAAGAGAGCCTTCCGCATGGCGATGGATGTGACGACAGCGCTGCTGATTGGCTGCGTGGCGGTGTTGTTCGACAAGATGTCGGGCAGCGGCTTCGGCCTGTACGGCATTCTGCTAGTCATGCTGATTGGCGGAGGATTGCTCGGTAACGCACAGTTTCGGAGGAAGGGCAGCGTCGATGTGAAGCGGATATTACGGGCGGTGTGGCGGCTTGGTTTTTTTGCCATGAGTGTGCTGTACCTGCTCCTGATGTGCATCGGCATTGGACAATCCTTATTCATGACGTAGCTTAATAAGACGCTGTGGCCTCCCGCGATGGGGGGCCATCTGCATGATAGGGACACGGCAGACAGGTTACTAATCAGAGTTCATAGGATGCATAGTCGGGGAGAGCCTCTTCACCTTGCTAGCCGCTTGTCCATTGTGTACAATCAGGAGGATAAGTTGGACAGGTAAGTTGGACAGGAGGCAATAGGCTTAGCCATGACGATAGAATCTTATGAATTGCGCAGCGCAAGTCCACTGGCGGAAGCCTATATTCACCGCACAGATCAGCGTATGGACGAGCTGTTCGGCTATCATCCGACCGATGCTTCGGCTTGGGGGAAGCGGCTGAAGGTGTTGAAGGAGAACGGGCACCTAAGAGCGGATGCACGCCAAGTAGCCAGTGTGCTGAAGAGCTACAATGAGCGGTTCGGCGCGAGCAGCGAGGTGCTGGCTTCGATTGAGGCTCTAGCCGGCGGAGCCCCGGTTGTTGTCGGAGGGCAGCAAGCCGGTCTGTGGACAGGACCGCTCTTAGTTATACATAAGGCTGTTACCATTATCGGAGCTGCTAAGCATGCGAGTGCTGCATTAGGCGCTCCTGTCGTTCCTGTATTCTGGATTGCTGGCGAGGATCATGACTGGGAGGAAGCGAATCACACGTACGTAATGTCAGCAGAGCAGGAGCAGCGCAAGCTGTCCGCTGCCAGGCCAGAGGGGCCGCGAACGTCTGTGAGCCGGACTTCGCTGTCACAAGAGCAATGGGACGAACTGCTGTCTGAGCTGGAGCAGACCCTGCCTCATTCCGAGTTCAAGGCGGACTTGCTGGAGAGGCTCGGCATGGCGGTGAGGCGTTCGGTATCTCTATCTGATCTGTTCGCAGGTGTCATGATGGAGCTGTTCGGCCGGTCAGGGCTTATCCTGCTGGATGCGGATGATACGAGGCTGCGCAAGCTCGAGTCGCCGATGTTCAATCGGCTGATCGAGCAGAACGACGAGCTGGAGCAGGCTTATACGAATCGTGCGCGTACAGTGACGAGCTACGGCTACCAGCTGCAGGCTGACGTCACGGAGGGCAGCTCTAATCTGTTCTACTTCAACTCGGAGCAGGGGGATGAGCGTACGCTGCTTCACAAGCGGGAGGGGCACTATGTTGACCGCCGAGGCACTCTCTCTCTAACCCAAGAGCAGCTGCTCCACATTGCTGCAGAGGCTCCGGAGCAGCTAAGCAACAATGTATTAACCAGACCGCTCATGCAGGATTACCTGCTGCCAGTGCTGGGCACGGTGCTTGGCCCCGGAGAGATTGCCTATTGGTCCATTACTGGGGAGGCGTTCCGGACACTTGGCATGCAGATGCCAATCGTCATCCCGCGGATGTCATTCACGCTAATTGAAGGTACCGTAGCCAAGCATATGACGAAGTATGAGCTCTCCTTCGAGGACGTTGCGGAGCGGTTCGAGGACCGGAAGCGCGCCTGGCTGGAGGAGCAGGATCAGCTGTCACTGGATGCTAGATTCTCCGAGGTGAAGAGCAGCTTCCTGCAGCTGTATACGCCAATAGTAGAGCTGGCAGGGAAGGTTCAGGCCGGGCTCGTCAAGCTGGGAGAGACGAACAGGCAGAAGATCGTGGAGCAGATTGAATTCCTGGAAGCAAGGACGAAGGATGCCTATACGAAGCAGTTCGACGCGTCCATTCGGCAGCTGGACCGGATCGGTTCGTCCCTGCGGCCGCTAGGGAAGCCGCAGGAGAGGGTGGCCAACATGACGGCTTACTGGAACCGTTATGGTCCATACGGCTGGTTAGACCGGCTGCTGGAAGCGCCGTATGATCCAGCCGGGGGACATCGACTAATCTATCTATAATTAGGAGGCAACACCAACATGACAACAAGCTCAGTGAATAACAGTATCATTACCGATATCGCATTAGCACCCGAAGGCCATCTGAAGATTGATTGGGCAAGCGCCCATATGCCGGTACTGAATCAGATTCGTGCCCAGTTCGAGCAGGAGCAGCCGTTCAAGGGGCTGAAGGTAACCATCTCCCTTCACTTGGAGGCGAAGACGGCTTATCTGGCGAAGGTCGTCCAGGCCGGCGGAGCAGACGTGACGATTACGGGATCCAACCCTCTATCCACACAGGATGATGTCTGCGCAGCGCTCGTGGAAGACGGCATTACCGTATTCGCGAAGTACAATCCAGAGCCAGCTGAGTACAAGGCTCTGCTGGTGAAGGCGCTGGAGACGAAGCCGGATCTCATCATTGATGATGGAGGAGACTTGGTCAGCATTCTTCATGCTGAGCGGCCTGACTTGCAGGAAGGCATTCGCGGCGGTGCGGAAGAGACGACGACCGGTATCCTTCGCCTCAAGGCTATGGAGAAGGACGGTTCACTGAAGTTCCCGATGGTTGCGGTGAATGATGCATACTGTAAGTATCTGTTCGACAATCGTTATGGAACAGGGCAATCGGTATTCGACGGCATTAATCGTACGACGAATCTAGTCGTGGCGGGCAAGACTGTTGTCGTCGTCGGCTACGGCTGGTGCGGCAAGGGTGTGGCGATGCGGGCCAAGGGGCTCGGGGCGAACGTAATCGTGACCGAGATCGACGCGATCAAGGCAGTTGAAGCCTACATGGACGGGTTCACGGTCATGCCGATGAGTGAAGCAGCGAAGCTGGGCGAGCTGTTCATCACTGTGACGGGGAACAAGGACGTTATTCGCGGCGAGCATTATGAAGTGATGAAGAATGGTGCTATCCTGTCCAATGCCGGCCACTTCGATGTCGAGTTCAACAAGCCTGAGCTTGCTGCGTTGTCAAGCGGCATCCGCACGGTTCGCCGCAATATCGAGGAGTACAAGCTGAAGGACGGACGCAGCATCTACGTGCTGGCCGAAGGCCGCCTCGTTAACCTGGCAGCAGGCGACGGGCATCCAGCTGAGATTATGGACATGACGTTCGCGCTGCAGGCAATTGCGCTGAAGTACGTCAATGATGAATACAAGTCCATCGGCAGCAAGGTCGTTAACGTCCCTTACGAGCTTGATGAGCTCGTCGCCAGGACGAAGCTGGAGTCGCTCGGCATCGGCATCGATTCGTTGACCGAAGAGCAGAAGGCTTATCTGGACAGCTGGACGGAGCATTAACCATAAGAGAATGCGGATATAGGGGGTTGTTCCACGGGTCGCTCAGACCTGAGGGGCAGCCCTCTTTTTTGTTCTCCAGCCGCAGCTTAAGGAATGTGGGTAGAGTTGGTAACCTTTTGCAGAGATGCGACGTTATTAGGTTAAGACATGATTATATAGGGGGAATTGTGGTGGCAATGAACAAGAGCAGCAAGGTGAGGTGGCTTGCGGCGGCTGCGATGCTCGTGCTTGTATTCAGTCTGCTGGCGGCTTGCTCTAGCGCGGACTCGAATCGGTCAAGCAGCATGGCAAGCAGCAATGAGTCCGCTGGAGCGGCCGGCGGCGAGATGGCTGAGATGTCCAATCAGAAGGGTGAATCCCTTGAGTCACTGGACACCCAAGCAGATGCAATGAAGACCATGCCCAGTGTGGAAGGGGCCGAAGGCGGCTCAACTCCTGCGGGTAATGGAGCGGGAATGGCCCAAGATGTCGGTGCATTCGATCGGAAGCTTATCTACAAGGCGAATCTGACCATGGAGGTTGAGAGCTTCGATACCGCTTCAACGGAGCTTCGCAATGCCATTCATCAGGGGGGCGGCTATATTCTCCAGTTCCAAGACAGCCGCAGCGGGGAAGAGAGAGGCTCTACCTATACGATCAAGGTGCCGGCGGATGGCTTCATGCCATTCCTGGACCGGTTAGCCAAGATTAAGCACACGAGGTTCGAGCAGAGCCTGCAGGGAACGGATGTATCAGAGGAGTACGTCGATCTGGAGTCCAGGCTGAAGGCTAAGCAGGTGGTGGAAGGAAGGCTGCTGGCGTTCATGGACAAGGCTCAGAAGGCTGATGATCTGCTGAAGTTCTCCAATCAGCTGGGCACGATTCAAGAGGAGATTGAGCAGCTTAAGGGAAGGATTCGCTATCTGGATCAGAATGTGGCGTTCTCCACCATTGAGCTGAGGCTCTATCAGCCGTCCGATGCCTTCCTGTCATCAAGCAAGAGTGAGCAAGGCATGCTGGCTCGGATGGGCGAAGCGCTGAAGGACAGTACGCATGTGCTGCTTCAAGTGCTGCAGGCGCTGCTGGTGTTCGTCTCTGGAGCCCTCCCGGTGCTGATCTTCCTAGCCATCCTGGGCCTTCCAGCGATATGGCTCTACCGAAGATGGCAAGCGGAGCGGAGCAAGCGGTCTACACCGCCTTCAACGCCGTCACCTACTCCGCCCTCAACGCCAAGTCCTCCAGATGCTTAATCATTAATCCCATAAATTAAAAATATAAAATCCTGCTCATGGAGCAGGATTTTTATTTTAGGTGGCGAATTAGTCTACCTTAGTGGGGAAAAGTGGAGTAAAGTGGGGGATACGGGGGAAGGGGTGGAGCGGCCGGATGTTTATGGGTGAATATCAACACAGCATCGATGAGAAAGGCCGAATTATTATTCCATCCAAGTTCCGTGATTCCTTAGGCTCCTCCTTCGTCGCTACACGCGGATTAGATAACTGTCTGTTCGTCTACCCGATGAGTGAATGGAGCGTGCTGGAGCAGAAGCTCAAGTCATTGCCCCTCATGAAGTCGGATGCCCGCGCGTTCACCCGCTTCTTCTTCTCCGGCGCCACCGAATGTGAGCTGGACAAACAGGGAAGGGTAAACTTACCGTCTCATCTTCGGGAATACGCGAAGCTGGACAAGGACTGCATGGTGCTTGGCGTGTCCAGCCGGGTAGAGATCTGGAGCAAGCAGACATGGGAAGGCTACTATGAGCAATCCGAGCAGACCTTCAACGAGATCGCAGAGAAGCTTGTAGACTTCGATATTAACTTCTAAGAGCACACAACAAGAATGGGAGGATATTACGTGTTCCAGCATATTACAGTGCTAATGGAGGAAGCAGTCGACGGGCTTGCCATTAAGCCTAACGGAATCTACGTCGATTGTACGCTTGGAGGAGCCGGCCATAGCGAGCGCATCGCTTCCCGCTTAGGCGAGGGAGGCCGCTTGATCGCCTTCGACCAAGATGACCTGGCCCTGGACAATGCTCGTATACGCCTCGCTCCTTATATGGATAAGGTTACACTTGTGAAGAGCAACTTCCGATATCTAGAGAGCAGGCTGCGTGAATGCGATGTGCCTATGAAGGATGGCGTGCCTCAGGTTGACGGCATTCTGTTCGACCTTGGCGTATCGAGCCCGCAGCTCGACGAAGCTGACCGAGGCTTCAGCTACAATCATGATGCGCCGCTTGATATGCGTATGGATCGTGATACTGGATTGACCGCTCAGGAGATTGTGAACGAGTGGGAAGAGCGAGACATCTCTCGTATTCTTCATAACTATGCCGAAGAGAAGTTCGCACGGAGCATCGCACGCAAGATTGTGGAAGCAAGAGGCAAGGGGCCGATTGAGACGACAGGAGAGCTCGTGGAGCTAATTAAGGCAGGTATTCCGGCTGCGGCTAGACGTACCGGACCGCATCCGGCGAAGAGGACGTTTCAAGCGCTGCGTATTGCGGTTAATGATGAGCTTGGCGCCGAAGAGGAAGCACTCGAGCAGACGATTCGCTGCTTGGCTCCAGGAGGTCGTGCAGCGGTCATTACCTTCCACTCGCTCGAGGATCGTATATGCAAGCAGATCTTCGCGAGTTACTTGGAGAAGTGTACGTGTCCGACGGACTTTCCAATGTGTGTGTGCGGAGGCAAGGGAACGATTAAGCTCATTAATCGTAAGCCGATCGTTCCAAGTGAAGAGGAGCTCGAGAACAATAAGCGGTCGAGATCCGCTAAGCTTCGAGTAGCTGAGAAGCTCTAGTCAACAGAGCGTCTAATTAGAGAGCAATGGAGGGGAAGTCGATGGCGTATTCCAACGGGAATCTGGCGCTTCAACCGAAGCGCCGTCCCGAGCAGCGGACGGTCATTCGCGAGACGAAGAGAGTCGTCGTGAAGCGGAAGTCTATACCGGTTCAAGAGAAGCTGCTTTATATTTTCACCGTGCTGCTGTGTGTCATTGTGGCCGGGGTTATCATATTCCGATATGCGCAGATCTATCAGATGGATTGGCAGATTAAGCAGATGACGACGGAGCAGCGGGCAATGGCCGTAGAGATGAAGGAAATGAAGAAGCAGGTTGAAGCGCTAAGCGATCCTGAGCGAATCCGTAAGCTTGCTGAGAAGCAGGGAATGGCTAGCACGGACAGCCGGGGAATAACCGTGAGGACTGGAGATCAATCGACACAGTCTGCAATGAGCGAGTAGGTGATCGAGATGAGCAAGAGAATTAAATGGCGTACGCTATTATTTGGAGGGATTATGACCCTCCTTTTTGTCGTTCTGATGAGCCGAGTCTATTGGGTACAGGTCGTGAAGGGTGACGAGTGGTATGATCGGGCCAAGTCGAAGTGGGCGACACAGGAGAAGCTCCCTCCGACGCGGGGTACGATAACTGATCGGGACGGCAATGTGCTGGCGATGGACGTTACCGCGTATACGGTAGCGGTTAATCCTAAGCTCATTAACTCTCTCGGACTCGTGGATGAGACCGCTCAGAAGCTACATAGCCTGCTAGGGAAGTCTGAGAGCGATCTCCGTCAGATTCTGACGGCGAAGAAGGATAACGGTGATTATTATGTGCAGCGCGAGATTCACAAGGAAGGCTGGAAGATTGATAAGCCTCTAGCTGACAAGGTGGCTGCCTTCCGGGACGAATTGAAGAAGAAGGTTGACGAGAAGGATGTCGGCATCTACCTGCTAGAGGAGCAGGGAAGGTATTATCCGCGCAGCTCACTCGCGTCCCATCTCATCGGCTATATTACGAAGGAAGGCGAAGCGAAGACAGGCATAGAAGCCTTCTATAACGAGCAGCTGAAGGGAGAAGCCGGCTACCTGAAGTATGAGAAGGACGGCAAGAAGGTACAGCTGGCTGGAAGAGACGTGGATTACAAGCCTGCCCGCGACGGAAGCAACATTACGCTGACGATCGACAATGAGATTCAGCATTATGTGGAGCAGGCCATTAGGGAAGTCGTCAAGGAATACCAGCCTAAGAGCGTCACTGCAATCGCGGCTGATCCGAATACGATGGAGATACTCGCCATTGCGAATATGCCGGAATATAATCCGAACGAGTATTGGAAGTACCCGCAGGCGAATTTTTTCAACCATGCCATCAAGTCGCTCTACGAGCCGGGCTCGACGTTCAAGATCGTAACTCTCGCAGCTGCGGTTCAGGAGAATATGTTCAATCCGAATGAGATGTACAAGTCAGGCAGCATTCAGGTTGGCCGAGGGAAGCCCATTCGGGACCATCGGGTTCAAGGCTGGGGGACAATCTCCTTCCTGGATGGACTTAAGCTGTCCAGCAACGTGGAATTCGTTAAGCTCGGTTATGAACGGCTTGGAGCGGAGAAGCTGGACAAGTATATTAAGAACTTCGGATTCGGTGTGAAAACAGGAATAGCTCTGGGAAGCGAGACAGCTGGGCTCATAAACTTTGACTTCGACAAGCCAATCGAGGTAGCTACTGCCTCGTTCGGTCAAGGGCCAGTACTTGTATCTCCAATCCAGCAAGTAGCGGCTGTGGCCGCGGTTGCGAACGGCGGCAAGCTGCTGCAGCCTCAGCTTATTAAGTCCATTGAGGATCCAGTCGCTCAGAAGGTGCAGAAGATAGAGCCTAAGGTCGTTCGGAACGTCATCTCTAAGGATACGGCGACGAAGGTTGGAGAGTATCTGGAGCATGTCGTGTCCGACCGAGAGATCGGAACAGGACGGAATGCATACATTGAAGGCTACCGGGTAGCTGGGAAGACGGGTACGGCACAGAAGGTTGTTAGCGGCAACAAAGATTATTCTAAAGAAAAATATGTTGTTTCCTTTATTGGCTTCGCCCCGGTAGACAATCCGAAGATTGTCGTCTATATCGTCGTTGACGAACCTAACGATCCAACTGCCGGCGGCGGAGCTGTTGCCGCCCCGGTATTCAAGGAGATCGTGCTCAAGAGCCTGCGCCATATGGGCGTCGCTCCGAACTGGAAGGGGACAGAGGCCGAAGCAGCTCAGAAGGAAGTTGCGATCAATGTGCCTGAGCTGACGGGGAGGGACGTAGCGCAAGCGAAGTCGGAGATGAAGGCCAGAGCCTTACCTTACGAGCTTGTCGGCAAGGGGAGCAAGGTGCTGCAGCAGATTCCGTCCGCTGGCACTTCGGTCCATCCGACGCAGAAGATCTATCTCATCACGGAGAAGCGGGAGAAGCTGACTGTGCCGAATATGAAGGGACTATCCCTTAGAGACGCTATGGAGGTATCTTCCCTGCTAGGCATTCGCCTCGTCTCGGAAGGCGAAGGCTATGTCGTCTCGCAGAAGGAAGAGAAGACAAGCGAGGAGCGCATCTTGAAGGTGAAGCTGCAGCCTCCGACGGGTGCAGCCCCTGCTCAGCAAGCCAAGCTGCCTTAGCTGCAGATCGAATGTCATGAGCGGCCGCGCCTGCCAGTCGCGGCCGCTATAGCTTGTTCTATCCCCCCCTTGTCCCGAATAGGCTGACAATGAGGCTCTGCCGAATGATACGGCTTGGGGGGATTAAGTGTATGCAAGTATCCAATGTAACCGTTCGGCGCCGCTTGTTCGGCGTCCTAGTGCTAGCTATTGTGGCCTTCTCTGCGCTCGTCCTGCGGCTAGGCTATGTCCAGCTCATGAAGGGGGAGGAGCTCGCCGCCCGCGCGGAGAATTCCTGGAGGCGCGAGATCCCTTATACGGCTAAGCGCGGAGAGATCTGGGACCGCAACGGCGAGCGAATTGCCTATAACGTCTCTTCGCCTACTGTAATGGCGATTCCCGCGCAGGTTAAGGATAAGCAGAGGACCGCATCGGCCCTCGCTCCCATCCTCGGCATGACCGAGGAGAAGCTGCTTCAGCTCGTGAAGAAGCGGGCATTAATCGTGAAGCTGCAGCCTGGCGGCAGGAAGATTACGCTCGAGAGGGCGCAGGAGATTCGAGACCTCAATCTTCCGGGTATAGTTATTGCGGAAGATAATAAGCGGTATTATCCTTACGGCAGCTTCGCTGCGCATGTGCTAGGCTTCACGGGAATCGACAACCAAGGGCTGACCGGAGTTGAAGCGAAGTATGATGAGCTGCTGACTGGCTTCGAGGGCAATGTGTCCTTCCTCGCGGACGCTGGCGGCAGGACGATTCCCGGGTCATCGGATGCCTATAAGGATCCTAAGGATGGCCTCAACATGAAGCTGACCATCGACAAGCGGATTCAGACCTCCATCGAGCGTGAGCTGGACCAGGCAATGACGGCCTACAAGGCCGACAACATCATTGCAATCGCGATGGATCCGAATAATGGGGAGATTCTTGGCATGTCCAGCAGGCCGACCTATGAGCCGGATAAGTACCGGGAGGTGGCTACGGAAGTATATAATCGCAATCTTCCGATCTGGATGACCTATGAGCCAGGCTCTACCTTCAAGATTATTACCATGGCGGCTGCTCTGGAGGAGAAGAAGGTTGACCTGAAGAACGAGCGATTCTTCGATCCTGGCGCTATTGAAGTCGGCGGTGCGAGGCTGCGCTGCTGGAAGAAGGGCGGCCATGGCAGCCAATCCTTCCTTGAAGTGGTGCAGAATTCCTGCAACCCCGGCTTCGTTACGCTAGGCCAGAGACTTGGCAAGGAGAAGCTGTTCAGTTATATTAAGAACTTCGGGTTCGGTACGAAGACCGGCATCGATCTGGCAGGCGAAGAGAACGGCATTCTGTTCAAGATGAGCCAGGTTGGTCCTGTAGAGCTGGCGACGACAGCCTTCGGCCAAGGCGTGTCCGTCACGCCGATACAGCAGATTACAGCGGTTGCCGCAGCCATTAACGGCGGAACGCTCTACAAGCCTCATGTGGTGAAGGCTTGGGTGAATCCGGAGACAGGCGATACCGTCGAGTCTGTGGAGCCGGAGGCGGTTCGCAGGGTCATCTCCGAAGATACTTCCAGGCAGGTGCGGGAAGCGCTGGAGAGTGTTGTTGCCCAAGGGACAGGGAAGAATGCGTTCATTGACGGGTATCGCGTAGGCGGGAAGACAGGAACGGCGCAGAAGGTCATTAATGGAAGGTATTCGCCGAATGAGCATATCGTCTCCTTCGTAGGCTTCGCACCGGCTGATGATCCTAAGGTGGTCATCTATGTAGCCGTGGATAATCCGCAGGGCATTCAGTTCGGAGGAGTCGTTGCAGCGCCGATCGTCGGCCGCATTATGGAGGATACGCTGCAATATCTCGGGGTTCCCCCGCGTGACAAGCAGATTCCTCGCAAGTACCTGTACGGAGAGATTCCGCTCGTGACCGTGCCTAACCTCATAGGCAAGACGGTGTCCGATATCTATGAGGATATGAATCAGAACTTCAATCTCAGCTCGGCCGGCTCAGGCAAGACTGTTATCAAGCAGGCGCCTGCGGCGGGAACCCGTGTAGACAAGGGCTCTACGATCCGAATATATTTGGGAGACGAGAGCGACCTGGATGATAGTTCTCATAACCATTGACTATAATGGTTGATAGAACAGTATGACGTGATGTGAAGGGAGACGATTAATGATGAAAATAATAAATCTAACCGAGCTGCTGCGGACCGCGCGCCTCATAGGCGACGGCGAGACGGAGATTACAGATGTACAGACCGATTCGCGCAAGGTGAAGCCTGGCGATCTGTTCATCTGTCTGCCCGGCCATACGGTGGACGGACATGACTATGCAGCAGCTGCAGCCTCTCGCGGAGCGGCTGCTTTTGTCGTGGAGCGTGAGCTGGAGGGCTTGGGTGATGCTCCTCAGATCATTGTGAAGGACAGCCGTCATGCCATGGCTGTCCTTGCGGACGCCTTCTTCAGGCATCCGAGCCAATCCGTGAAGACGATTGGCGTGACGGGAACGAACGGGAAGACGACGACGACCTATCTTATTGAGCGGATGTTATCCGACCACGGCCATAGCACCGGGGTCATCGGCACGATCGAGATGCGTTATGCAGGCAGAACCTTCCCTATGTCGGGAACGACGCCTGAAGCGTTGGAGCTTCAGCGCAGCTTGGCCGATATGAAGGAAGCGGGTGTATCCTACTGCGCCATGGAAGTGTCCTCGCATGCGCTGGAGCAAGGCAGGGTGAAGGGTACCCGGTTCCGGACCGCGGTGTTCACGAACCTGACGCAGGACCACCTCGACTACCATAAGACGATGGAGAGCTATGCTGCTGCCAAGGGGCTGCTGTTCTCCCGCCTCGGCAACAGCTATGCGGCAAGTGAGCAGGAACGCTCCTATGCGGTGCTGAATGCGGATGATGAGGCTTCGGCGCTCTTCGCGAAGCTGACAGCTGCAGAAGTGATCACATACGGCATTGATCATGAAGCGGACCTCCGGGCATCGGATATCCGGATAACCGCGAAGGGCACTTCTTTTCACGTTCATACGTACTTAGGGGATATAGATATTACGCTGCAGATGGTCGGCAAGTTCAATGTGTATAATGCGCTCGGCGCGATGGCGGCGGCACTCATTGAAGGATTGACGCTCGAGCAGGTGAAGGCTTCCTTGGAGGCCATCGCTGGAGTTCCCGGCCGGGTAGAGTCGGTCAATGCGGGGCAGGACTTCGCCGTCATCGTTGACTATGCGCATACGCCCGATGGACTCGAGAACGTGCTTGCTGCGGTATCCGAATTCGCACCTGAGCGAATCTTGTGCGTCTTCGGGTGCGGCGGCGACCGTGACCGGACGAAGCGTCCTATCATGGCGCAGATTGCTGCGAAGTACTCGGACTATATCTTCGTAACTTCGGATAATCCGCGGACGGAGGATCCTGCTCTCATCCTGAAGGATGTGGAGGCGGGACTGATCGAGCTCGGCATTCCTTCCTCTTCCTATGAATGTCTAGTGGATCGCCGTCAAGCGATTCAAAAAGCGGTTGAAATGGCAAGCTCCGGCGATGTAGTATTGATTGCGGGGAAAGGTCACGAGACGTACCAAATCATCGGTAAAGTGACACATGACTTCGATGACCGGCTGGTGGCCGAAGAAGCGATAAGGGGATTACGGACTTGATTATACGCAAGCTAGAGCAGGTCGCTAAGATGAGCGGCGGACACATTCAAGGTTCCGGCAATGGAACGGTTACTATTGCAGGGGTAAGCACGGATTCAAGAAAAGTGGAGAGGGGACAGCTGTTCATTCCACTGCAAGGCGATAACTTCGACGGACATCACTATGTCGCGGGAGCGCTGGAGGGTGGAGCAGCTGCAGCGATGTGGCAGACTGACCATCCCGTTCCAGCTGAACTGAGGGACGCGCCTCTCGTGCTCGTAGAGGATACACTGGCCGCCCTTCAGGAGCTTGCATCGGCCTATCGGCTGGAGCTTCCTGTCCGCGTTGTCGGCATCACCGGCAGCAACGGCAAGACGACGACGAAGGATATGGTCGCTGCTATACTGGGTACCACCTTCAAGGTTCACAAGACGTTCGGCAACTTGAACAATCATATTGGCCTTCCGCTCACCGTACTTCAGCTCGCTGAGGATACGGAAGCCGCTGTGCTGGAGATGGGGATGAGCGGCTTCGGCGAGATCGAGCTCCTCACTCGAATCGCTCAGCCGGATGCAGCCATTATTACGAATATAGGCGATGCCCATCTGCTGCAGCTTGGCTCCAGAGCCGGCATTGCCAGAGCGAAGCTGGAGATTGCAGCTGGACTGAGAGAAGACGGGCTGTTCGTATACAACGGAGATGAGCCGCTTCTTGTTGAAGGAGTGAAGGGGCTGCAGCTGCCGGCAGGAGCACAGCTTCAGTCCTTCGGAATAGAGGAGAAGGACGCTAATTACTGGCTGGCCTCGAGCATTGCGGTTGACGCCACTTCCTCCTCCTTCGATGTATCTGAGGACGGAGTGAAGGGTAATCTTACTGGAATCGCTCTGCCGGTACCAGGACGCCATAACGTGAGCAATGCCTTAGCGGCCATTGCAATAGGCAGGCGATTCGGCGTTGAGGATGCAGCCATTCGCCAAGGTCTGTCCGAGCTGCTGCTGACAGGTATGCGTATTGAGCCGCGCCGCGCCTATAACGGTGCGATGCTCTTGAATGATGCCTATAATGCGAATCCGACGGCAGTCAGAGCTGCCATTGATCTGCTTGAGCAGCTGTCCGGCTTCCGCCGCAAGTGGCTTGTACTCGCTGATATGCTGGAGCTTGGTCCGGAGGAAGCGGAGCTTCACCGGGAGATTGGGGCATATGTAGATCCGTCGAAGGCGGATGCGCTATTGCTGTATGGCCAGCTCTCCGAGCATACCGCAGCAGGGGCGAAGGCGAATTACTCGGGGGACGGCGTTGTATCGGAATCCGCGCTAGGGGTCCGGTACTTCACGGATAAGAGCAAGCTAATAGAAGCGCTGCTCGCAGAGGTTGCGCCAGAGGATCTCGTCCTGGTGAAGGGCTCCAGAGGGATGCGGATGGAACAGGTTGTCCAAGCTATGGAGCAGGGGCAGGGGGTATAGGATATGGACATGATCGTTATCTTCATTACACTAGGCGCTTCGTTCCTGCTCTCGGTTATACTCGGGCCGCTCCTCATTCCGCTGCTCAGACGTATGAAGTTCGGACAGCAGATTCGGGAAGAGGGACCGCAGAGCCATCTGAAGAAGCAGGGAACACCTACGATGGGCGGCATTATTATTATGCTCGCCCTGCTCGTAGCCTTCCTCAAGTTCTCTGACAAGACGCCGGAATTCTGGGTGCTGCTGACGGCTTCAGTTGGCTTCGGGCTCGTGGGCTTCCTGGATGATTATATCAAGATTGTATTCAAGCGCTCACTCGGTCTAACCGCCAGGCAGAAGCTGTTCGGTCAGCTGCTGTTCTCCGTTATCGTGTGCGCGCTGCTCTATCAGATGAACCATAGTACGGAGCTCACCATTCCTGGAACAGGATGGGGCTTCGAGCTGGGCTGGTTCTACTACCCGTTAGTCGTTATCATTCTATTCGGTACTTCCAACTCGGTGAACTTCACGGATGGACTAGATGGATTGCTGTCCGGCACTAGCGCGATTGCCTTCGGAGCGTTCACGATTCTAGCGATGCAAGCGATGGAATATGAGTCTGCGATCTTCTCCGCAGCGATGATTGGTGCGGTTCTCGGATTCCTGATCTTCAATGCGCATCCTGCCAAGGTATTCATGGGAGACACCGGCTCGCTTGGAATCGGCGGGGGGCTGGCGGCGGTTGCGATTTTGACGAAGACCGAGCTGCTGCTCGTTGTCATTGGTGGCGTATTCGTCCTAGAGATGCTGTCGGTCATCCTCCAAGTCGGTTCCTTCAAGCTGCGCGGGAAGCGCATATTCAAGATGAGTCCCATCCATCATCACTTCGAATTGTCCGGCTGGTCGGAATGGAAGGTCGTCACCGTATTCTGGTCGGTGGGCCTTGTGCTGGCCGCGCTCGGCCTCTTACTTGGAATGTAGGGAAGTCGAGACGTGTTCTAATTACACTAAGGAGTTGTCAGCTATGAATCATCCGGCCTCTTACAAGGATCGCCGAGTTGTTGTACTAGGACTTGCCAAGAGCGGAGTCAGCGTCGCCCGTGTGTTCCACGGGCTAGGCGCTGACGTCGTCGTTAATGATCGCAAAGAACGTGAATCCTGCCCCGAAGCGGACGAATTGACCGCTTTGGGCATTTCTGTGATATGCGGGTATCATCCGGAGGACCTCATCACATCGGATACTGCCTTGCTGGTGAAGAATCCCGGGATTCCTTATTCCATAGACCCGATTCAGCGCGCCTTGGAGCTCAGCGTTGAAGTGATTACGGAGGTTGAAGTCGCTTATTGGCTGTCTCCTGCTCCGATGATTGGCATTACCGGTTCCAACGGCAAGACGACGACGACGACCTGGATCGGGGAGATGCTGGAGGCTGCAGGGATGAACCCTATAGTGGCAGGCAACATCGGCCGTCCACTATGCGAAGCAGCTGCAGAGGCTTCGGCAGACAACTGGATTGTCGCCGAGCTGAGCTCCTTCCAGCTGAAGGGGACGACGGCCTTCCGGCCGCGCATTGCCTTGCTGCTCAATCTAGCAGAGACACATCTTGATTATCATGGAGATATGGATGATTACGTCGCTTCCAAGGCGAAGCTGTTCGCGAATCAGACGGAAGAGGATATTGCTATCCTGAACTGGGATGATTCGGCTTGCCGCCAGCTTGCTGAGCATGGCGGCCTGCAGGCGAAGGTGATCCCCTTCTCCTTGACGGAGCAGCTGCAGCAAGGGGTGTACGTTGATCCTCCTTATACATCCGTTCAGCCAGAGGGAACGGATAGCGAAGAAGCGGATGAGGCTGTAAGGCACATAGTGTGGAGAGCTCCATCTGAGGAGCCTGTCGCTCTCATGACGGTGGCCGAGCTTGGACTGCCTGGTCGGCATAATACCGCTAATGCGATGGCCGCGCTTGCTGCTTGTCTTGCAGCCGGAGCTGCGCCGGAGCTGTTAACGGACTCTCTTCGCAGCTTCCAGGGAGTAGAGCATCGACTGGAATTCGTCAGAGAGGCTCACGGGGTGAAGTATTACAACGATTCGAAGGCGACGAACGGCACAGCGACCTCCATTGCCATTCGCTCCTTCCCCGGCAGAGTCATTCTTCTTGCCGGCGGACTGGACCGCGGCTCAGACTATATGGAGCTGCTGCCGCTGTTCAAGGAGCGCCTCATCGGGCTCGTTGCTCTCGGCGAGACGAGGCAGAAGCTTGGCCGTGTTGCTGAGCTGGCAGGTTTAACCCGGGTCCGATTAGTCGAACCTGAGGAGGACGCCGAGTCCACCTTGAGGGAAGCCGTGCGGCAAGCCGCAGCGATGGGGGAGCCGGGCGACATCGTCTTGCTGTCGCCTGCTTGTGCCAGCTGGGATATGTTCAAGTCCTATGAGCAGCGCGGGAGCATGTTTAAGAATTCGGTGCATACCTTGTAAGTAGGGGGCTTGTCCCTACTTGCGCATGTGATGAGGTGTGTTGCTAATGGCCAGAGCCAAGTCCACCCCGGACGTATGGATGCTCGTATCGATTGCTCTTATACTGGCAATTGGATTAATTATGGTGTACAGCGCCAGCGCTGTACTTGCCTTCCACGAGTTCGGCGACCGCTTCTATTATGTGAAGAGACAGGTGTTGTTCGCCACACTCGGCATAGGCGCACTGCTGTTCACGATGAACACGGATTATCATGTATGGCGGAAGTGGGCGAAGGTGGGATTAATTGCCTGTTTCGCCCTGCTCGTAATGGTGTTAATACCCGGAGTAGGTGTTGTACGCGGAGGAGCCAGGAGCTGGCTGGGCATATCCTCCTTCGGTATTCAGCCATCGGAATTCATGAAGCTGGCGATGATCTTGTTCCTCGCTAAGCTGCTCTCCGAGAAGCAGCAGATGATTACTCAGTTCCGCAGAGGCTTGCTGCCTTCGCTCACGCTGGTCGGACTTGCGTTCGGCCTCATCATGCTGCAGCCGGATCTGGGGTCGGGTGCCGTCATGGTAGGGGCATCGCTGCTGCTCATCTACATAGCAGGTGCACGAATTACTCATCTAGCGTCTCTAGCACTAGTCGGAGCAGCCGGCTTAGTCGGCCTAGTACTAGCTGCTCCGTATCGACTCAATCGAATAACGGGCTTCCTCGACCCGTGGTCTGATCCGCTCGGCACGGGATATCAGATTATTCAATCGTTATATGCGATCGGCCCCGGAGGGCTAGTCGGCCTGGGACTCGGGATGAGCCGACAGAAGTTCAGCTATCTGCCGGAGCCGCAGACCGACTTCATCTTCGCCATCCTCTCGGAGGAGCTTGGCTTCATAGGCGGTGCGGCTATCATCCTGCTCTTCCTGATCTTGGTCTGGCGGGGAATGAGAGCAGCGATCTCGGCGCCCGATACCTTCGGAAGTCTGCTGGCGATCGGAATCATTGGCATTATCGGTGTACAAGTGTTAATTAATATTGGTGTCGTTATCGGCGCTATGCCCGTTACCGGCATCACCCTTCCGCTCGTAAGCTACGGCGGATCGTCGCTGACGCTGCTCTTGACAGCGCTTGGCATCTTGCTTAATATATCCCGTTATTCGAGGTGAGTGTATGCGTATTGTATTAACCGGCGGGGGAACAGGCGGACATATCTATCCCGCAGCCGCGGTGGGCAAGCAGCTTCAAGAGGAGAATCCAGAGACGGAGCTTCTGTATATAGGAACAAGCAAGGGACTGGAGAGTCGGATCGTACCTGCGCTTGGCATCCCGTTCGAAGCGATCGAGATTACCGGCTTCCGCAGGAAGCTGAGCTTCGACAATGTGAAGACGGTCGCAAGGTTCATCCGCGGAGTGGCCCGTTCGAAGGAACTGCTGCGGAAGTTCAAGCCGGATGCCGTCGTCGGCACTGGCGGGTATGTATGCGGACCTGTTGTGTATGCGGCAGCGAAGCTTGGCATTCCAACCCTCATTCATGAACAGAATGCCATTCCAGGCCTCACGAACAAGTTCCTCGCTCGTTATGTCGACAGTGTAGCGGTAAGCTTCAAGGAATCGGAGCCTTACTTCGCGAAGGCGAAGCATACGTTCTATGCCGGCAATCCTTGTGCTACTCATGTGCTTAGAGCAGAGGCTAGCAGAGGGCTTGCATCCCTTGGGCTGCCGAGAGACAGCCGAATGGTGCTCATGGTCGGCGGCAGCCGGGGAGCTAAGGCATTCAATGATGTACTGGTGGACATGGCACCGCATCTTCAGCGGCTTGCCGGGGTCCACTTTGTCTTTGTTACGGGTGAACACTATTATGAGTCGACAATGGACCGGCTGAGAAGTGTGCAGCCGGCGTTATCTAATCATATCCACATATTGCCTTACTTGAACAACATGCCGGAGGTGCTGGCTGCCTCCCAGCTGGTTATCAGCCGCTCGGGCGCATCGTCTCTTGCCGAGATGACGGCTCTAGGCCTGCCTTCGTTGTTGATCCCGTCTCCTAACGTAACGAATAACCATCAGGAAGCGAATGCCCGGAGCCTCGTGGAGGCCGGCGCTTCGGAGATGCTGCTCGAGAGGGAGCTGAGCGGACAGGCGCTGCTGGATCGAATGACAGCCATTATCGGTGATGCGAAGAGGCTGAAGGCGATGAGCGAAGCAGCAGCGAAGCTGGGTGTGCCCGATTCCGCATCGCGGATTACAGCCAGGCTGAAGCAGCTTAGCAGCAGCAGATAGGAAGGGATAGGCGGCTGTCACACTACCCATAGGCAGGGCATAAGATACTCTATAATCGTGACCGCCAACAGCGGCGGGCCGGTTGAATAAGCATCTGAACCCTGATTCTATGCCGGATCTTACATGAGCCGTGAGGGTTGGAATTCATTCTTCAGCCGCTTAACCTTAAGGAGCAGAAGGAGGTACGACAGATGGAGCAATGGATAGCGGAGCTTAGAGAAGCCGGCGTCGGCCGGATCCTAATTAATGAACCGCTTGCAGACTATACAACGTGGAAGATCGGCGGTCCTGCCGATGTCCTTATTATACCAAGCAGCAGAGATGAGATAACGTCGGCTGTAAGACTGCTTCACAAGCATGGAATTCCATGGACGAATCTCGGCCGTGGCTCGAACATGCTGGTTAGCGACCGGGGAATTCGGGGCGTAGTTATCAAGCCCGGGGAAGGACTCGACTATGTGCGATTCGATGGGACGCTCGTACATGCGGGAGCCTCGTATTCCTTCATCAAGTTATCGGTGATGGCAGGCAAGGAAGGGCTGACGGGACTGGAGTTCGCGGGGGGAATTCCAGGAACGGTAGGCGGTGCCGTATATATGAATGCCGGCGCACACGGGTCGGATGTCTCACGCATATTCAGCTCAGCTGAGATTGTACTGGACACAGGGGAATTGGTTCGATACGGAGCAGAGGATATGGAATTCTCGTATAGGCATTCTGTTCTTCATCAGCGCCGTGGGATAGTCCTGGAGGCGACCTTCCGACTGGAGGAAGGGGAGCGGAAGGAGATCGCGGCGTCCATGGCTTCCTACAAGGAGCGGCGTCTGCGGACGCAGCCGTTGCAGCTGCCATGTGCCGGAAGTGTATTCCGCAACCCGCCCGGCGATCATGCGGCAAGGCTCATTCAAGAGGCGGGCCTGAAGGGTGTTCGCGCTGGTGGAGCCGAAGTATCCGAACAGCATGCCAATTTCATTGTCAACACCGGGCAAGCCACAGCTGAAGACGTTCTCACCCTCATAGCACGTATTCAAGGTACAGTTAGAGACCGATTCGGAATTGATCTCGTACCTGAGGTATTGGTGGTGGGTGAGCGGTAATTCGGAGGTGATACATTGGACAAATTGGTGATCGAAGGCGGGAGACCACTCTCAGGAACCATTGTTATCCAAGGAGCGAAAAACGCCGCTCTGCCTATATTGGCTGCCAGCATGCTGGCTTATGGTACGATTACAATCGATCATGTGCCTAAGCTGCTGGATATCGATGTTATGCTTAACATCCTGCGCGAGCTTGGCTGCCGCGCAGAGCATACGGATGGCAGAGTCATCCTGGAGACAGAATCGGCGCATACGTCCCATGTGCCGGAAGCATTAATGCGGCAGATGCGCTCTTCTATTTTCCTAATGGGGCCCCTGCTTGCTAGATTCGGCGAGGTTCAAGTCTATCAGCCTGGTGGCTGCGCCATTGGGGAACGCAAGATTGATCTTCATCTGCAAGGGCTGCAAGCGCTGGGAGCAGAGATTGAAGAGTCAGGTAATCGTATTACCTGCCGAGCGGAGAAGCTGTATGGTGCTGACATCCACCTCTCGTTCCCAAGTGTAGGAGCGACGGAGAATATTATGATGGCAGCGGTCCTTGCAGAAGGACGTACGACGCTTACGAACGCCGCACGCGAGCCGGAGATTGCCGATCTGCAGAAGTTCCTTAATACGATGGGTGCGAAGATTATGGGCGCCGGAACCGATACTATTACGATTGACGGAGTAGAGTCGCTGTCCCCTTGCCAGTACCAAGTCATTCCTGACCGTATCGTGACAGGGACACTGATGGTTGCTGCCGCAGCCACTCGAGGACAAGTAACACTGCAGAATACGAATGCCGCTCATCTATCCTCGCTCATTCATGTGATGCGCCGTGCAGGTGTTCAAATTACGGTAGACGGTGATATAATGAAAGTTGGCAGTTCCACTCGCCCCAAGGCTGTGGAACGAATCGTAACCTCTCCTTACCCTGCCTTCCCGACAGATCTGCAGTCGCAGATTATGGTCCTGCTCGCTCTATCTGACGGAGTCAGCGTCCTGAAGGAGACGGTATTCGAAGGCCGGCTTAAGCATGTGGATGAATTATCCCGAATGGGTGCTGATATTCGCGTCGACCTGAACGCAGCCTTCATCCGCGGCGTGCCGCGGCTCTACGGCGCCACTGTCGAGGCGACTGATCTGCGCGCAGGAGCTGCTCTAGTCATCGCTGGGCTTGCGGCTCAAGGCAAGACGGTCGTCGAGCAGATTCATCATATCGACCGCGGCTACGATCAGATTGAGACGATGCTCAGCCGGCTTGGCGCACGGATATCCCGCTATTCGCCTGTGCCGAAGCAATTGATATAATTTATAGGTGCGTACACGAAATATCCGGCTCCCGCCAAGCCATGGGGGACCGGCTGTTTTGTAAGAGAGAAGGGACAAGCTATGAGTGAGTCGATACCTGTTCTGAAGGAGCCCGAGCGAAGACGGAGAAGCAGCAGGAAGCTGCTGTACGTTCTATTCCTGCTGTTCATCGTGATTCTGTCCGTGCTGTTCTTCAATTCTTCTATTAGCAAGATCACTTCCATCACGGTAGAGGGCAACAACTATGCGGAGACCGAGGAAGTGAAGCAGGCTTCTGGCATTACGCTTGGCGATGCATTCTTCGGAACTAGCAGAGGAACAATCGCTTCGCGAGTGGGGAAGCTGAAGCCGGTTGAGCAAGTGACGGTGCACAAGACGTTCCCTGGAGTTGTGAGAATTGTAGTGAAGGAGTATTCAGTAGTAGCCTTCGAGATTGCTAAGGACAGCAAGCTGAGCGCGATGCTTGCTAGCGGCAGCAGCATACCCGCTACCGGGACCAATACGCTCATCGACAAGCCTATTCTATCTGGCTGGAAGCCGGATGACCCGATTAAGTCGGAGCTAAGCAAGCAGCTTGGTAGACTGTCAGCGAAGGACCTGTCTGATCTATCCGAGATTCATCCCTATCCGTCGAAGGCATATCCTGACCGGATTAAGCTGTATACAAGGACAGGCTTCGAGGTTGTAACTGCCGTATCGGTTATCGCGGAGAAGATTCATGCTCTGAATGCCGTCATTGAGACGCAGGAGCCCGGGAGAATTACGATGCTGCTGGCCGACACCTACGTTCCATTTCAACCAGATCCCGCAGAAAATCTCCAATCTCTTGAAAAAGAGACTACTCAATAGCTTTAAAGAGTGGTAAAATTTTATTTATGACTTATAGGATAGAATCGATGGAACTAGGTTGTAATACCTCATTCTAAGGCATCAGCTTTCGGGCAGCATTCAAGAGAATAACGACGAGCTATCGTCTCTGCAATATTTAATCATGACCGCTCTCCACTTGCAGGAACTATGAGCAAAATGAAAAATTTGTAGAAAAAAGAGGGAAAATATTAAGTGCGTTGAATATGTAGGAAGACATTTAATAGGAACCATCTAAATTTATTTTCTGTTGAAACGGAGGTGCCGCGAGTTGAGCAGCAACGACATCATCGTCAGTTTGGACATCGGTACATCCAAAGTTCGTGCTATTATTGGCGAAGTGAATAACGGAGCCATTAATATTATTGGAGTTGGATCTGCCGACTCGGAAGGTATTCGCAAAGGTGCAATTGTCGATATCGACCAAACCGTGCAATCCATACGCAACGCGATTGAACATGCTGAACGCATGGTTGGCATACAAATAGCGGATGTCTATGTAGGAATTCAGGGCAATCATATCGGGCTGCAGACGAATCACGGCGTTGTAGCTGTATCTAATGAAGATCGTGAGATTGGCGAAGAGGATATTGAGAGAGTACTGCAAGCAGCTAAGGTAGTAGCACTGCCACCAGAGCGAGAGATTATTGAACTCGTTCCTAAGCAGTATCTGGTTGACGGGCTGGAAGGCATATCTGACCCTCGCGGGATGATCGGAGTCCGCTTGGAAGTGGAAGCAACGATCGTGACGGGCGTGAAGACGGCGGTACATAACTTGCTTCGCTGCGTAGAGAAGGCCGGTCTTCGCATCTCAGGCGTGGTCATGATGTCACTTGCTTCCGGCGTCATGTCGCTAACGAAGGATGAGAAGTCGATTGGCACCGTGCTGACTGATATTGGCGCCGGTTCGACGACGATCACGATCTTCGAGCAAGGTGGTATGGTCGCCACTTCGACGCTGCCAATCGGCGGAGAATATGTGACTGCAGACATTGCTTATGGTCTGCGTACCCATAGTGACCAAGCGGAGAAGATTAAGCTGAAGTATGGTTGTGCGGTTATTGCCGACGCAGCGGAGGACCAGAAGTTCAAGGTTACGCGCATGGGCAGCAATGTAGAGAAGGAATTCTCACAGGTAGACTTAGCGAATATTATTGAGCCTCGGATGCAAGAGATCTTCCATCTTATCCGTCAGGAAGTACGCCGTCTAGGCTACGGAGATAAGATTAATGCATATGTGCTGACCGGCGGAGCGGTATCCTTGCCCGGGACGTTAGGACTAGCACAGAGTGAGCTGGAATCATCGGTTCGTATTGCGCTGCCAGATTATATTGGCGTGCGTGATCCAGCTTACAGCAGTGGAGTTGGGATGATAGGATATGTGTCGAAGATTATGGGATTACGCGGGACGCCAAGCGCTGTTAAGAAGGCTCCGGCCCGCAAGTCGGCATCCACAGCTACGCCTAAACCCGGTATGTTCGAACGGTTAAAAAATATGTTTAGCGAATTCATTTGATCGGGGGAGAATGTGAGATGTTGGAATTCGACATGGATGTTGAGCAGCTTGCACAGATAAAAGTAATCGGCGTCGGCGGCGGCGGCAGCAATGCCGTCAACCGAATGATCGACAGCGGAGTAAAGGGCGTAGAATTCATTACCGTGAACACGGACGCTCAAGCGCTCCATCTAGCTAAGTCAGAACACAAGCTGCAGATTGGGGACAAGCTAACGCGCGGTCTAGGTGCGGGAGCGAACCCTGAGGTTGGCAAAAAAGCAGCAGAGGAATCCCGTGATCTCATTGCCGCAACGCTGAAGGGCGCAGACATGGTCTTCGTTACAGCAGGTATGGGAGGCGGAACAGGAACAGGTGCTGCACCAGTCATCGCTGAGATTGCCCGTGAATGCGGAGCTCTGACAGTCGGTGTCGTAACACGCCCGTTCACCTTCGAAGGACGCAAGCGTTCAGGACAAGCGGAGCTCGGCATCGAGGCTCTGAAGGAGAAGGTAGATACCCTTATCGTCATCCCGAATGACAGACTGCTTGAGATTGTAGACAAAAAGACACCGATGCTCGAAGCCTTCTTCGAGGCAGACAACGTGCTTCGTCAAGCGGTTCAAGGCATCTCGGATCTCATCGCGGTTCCAGGTCTAATCAACCTTGACTTCGCGGATGTGAAGACGATTATGACCGAGCGCGGTTCAGCTCTGATGGGAATCGGCATCGCGACCGGTGAGAATCGTGCGGCTGAAGCGGCCAAGAAGGCGATTATGAGCCCGCTGCTAGAGACTTCAATTGACGGAGCACGCGGCGTTATTATGAACATTACAGGTGGAAGCAACCTGTCCCTCTATGAAGTGAACGAAGCGGCTGAGATTGTCATCTCCGCATCCGATCCTGAAGTGAACATGATCTTCGGTGCAATCATCAACGAGGATCTGAAGGAAGAGATCAAGGTGACCGTCATTGCGACAGGCTTCGAGCACAAGCCCGCAGCCTCTGTTAGGCGCACGACAGCGCCGACGCAGCAGCAGGAGACCGTAGAATCCCGCCCAGCGGCTTCTACTTCTAACCTGAAGCCGTTCGGCTCGACCGTATCAAGCGATCAGCTTGATATTCCAGCCTTCCTTCGCAATCGTCCGCGCAACGATAGATAGTTCTAAGCAAGCGATATCCGTTCTGACCGAGCAATCGGCAGGGCGGATTTTTTTGCTTCTATCCCTCGATAGGGCTATGTTCCAGCCCGTCTATACGCCCTTCTTCCTGCTTATGCTCGACAAAAAAAGATGAGCCCCGGCGTCATGATTAGACAGACTTTGAAATAGGATTTCTATATACTGAAATTCAATCGTTACCCCCGGTTCAGCGACAGCAGTCAGCGGACATAGGGTGCAGGAAGGTGACCGCCATTGCATCAGTGTATATAGATATAGTCTTCCTTAAGGAAATGTTAGTCGACGGAGGCGTCCTGCTCACTACAGCTTGGGTTCGTCATACGAGAGCTAATCCTTGGAGGATTGTAGGCGCGGCGGCCATCGGAGCTTGTTATGTCGTTTTGCTTTTTTTTCCTCCATTGTCCTTCTTGTTCACCATCGGCGTGAAGGTGCTCATCTCATTAGTCATGTTATGGGCAGCCTTCGGCTATCATTCCTTGCAGCATTATTTACGCAACTTAGGAGCGTTCTATGCTGTTAATTTCGTGGCCGCCGGGGCCATCCTTGGCGTCCATTATTTATTAATCCAGGGTTCGTCTAACTTGTGGCGAACGATGGTGTTCACCGAGGATGGCGTTCAGACGAACTTGAAGCTGGGCATCTTCGTCGTATTCGCCGCTATGTGTATCGGATTGTATCTATATCGGTCAGTCGCCTCGGGGCGGCGTGAGCGCGATCTCATCCAGTCCCATCTAGCTGAAGTGAACGTCATCATTCATGAGACCCGGTTCCACTGTGTGGGTCTCGTTGATACAGGCAATCAGCTCTACGATCCCTTGACACGCACTCCGGTCATGGTCATGGAGGCGTCAATCTGGAGTGAGCAGCTGCCTCCTGCATGGCTTCAACTCATTCGCGACTCACAGGTGGATCGTCTCGTAGCTGGAATGGACGAGGATGACTTCATCTGGCAGGACCGGCTCCGACTGGTGCCATACCGAGGTGTGAACAGGGGCTCGCAATTCATGCTTGCCCTGAAGCCGGACTCCGTCCTCATTGAACGGGAGGGGAAGCCTTACGAGACCCGGAAGGTGTTGATTGGACTCGATGGAGGCAGGCTGTCGACAGATGGGAGCTATCAAGCAATTATTCACCCGTCGCTAGTTGCTGCTCGAGCAGACTAACGGGATTGGAAGCCCAAGCACACACATTTCGGGGAGGAAGATGGATATGGTTGTGAAGTGGAGATTGGTCCTTCAGTTATATTATTATCGCATTTTATTTTTATTCGGGCTTAAGAGCGAAGAGATCTATTATATTGGCGGAAGCGAAGCGCTGCCCCCGCCGCTCACCAGGGAGGAAGAGGAATATCTGCTCGGCAAGCTCCCTTCGGGCGACACCGCCATCCGGGCGATGCTCATCGAACGCAACCTGCGGCTCGTCGTCTATATCGCTCGCAAGTTCGAGAATACAGGCATACATATCGAGGATCTGATCTCCATCGGTACGATTGGACTGATCAAGGCCGTCAACACCTTCGATCCTGAGAAAAAAATCAAGCTCGCGACCTACGCCTCCCGCTGTATCGAGAACGAGATTCTCATGTACTTGCGGCGTAACAGCAAGACTCGGACCGAGGTATCGTTCGACGAACCGCTGAACATTGATTGGGACGGCAATGAGCTGCTCTTGTCGGATGTGCTTGGGACAGAGAATGATACCATCTATCGGAATATTGAGGAGCAGGTCGACCGCAAGCTGCTGCACAAGGCACTCGACAAGCTGTCGGAGCGAGAGCGTATTATTATGGAGCTACGATTCGGCCTGGCTGATGGAGAGGAGAAGACGCAGAAGGATGTAGCAGACCTGCTGGGTATCTCTCAGTCCTATATTTCCCGCTTGGAGAAGCGAATTATTAAGCGGCTTCGCAAGGAATTTAACAAGATGGTGTAAGCTGGGTGCAGATCGGTTCCTCGTGGGAGCCGATTTTTTTTGTTGAGCAGCGATAGGGAATATATTGATAATATGTTGACATGTTGGTGTATTATTCGTATAGTACACTTATAGTGTATGAACTACTTAGTACACACACCTGATAATGGAAGCAAGGTGACAGTCATGAAGGACGGCGAAGCAGCACTGCCTATCGTATTCAACAACCGAGATCCCGTCTACCTCCAGGTTGTTCGGCACTTCAAGGAAGAGATTGCAACCGGCAAGCTGGCCGGGGGAGATGTCATACCGTCTCGCAGAGAGCTGGCGGCTCAGCTGCAGATTAATCCGAACACGGCGCAGAAGGCTTACAAGGAAATGGAGGAACAACGATTGATTATGACGGAGGGGAACTCGCCGAGCAGAATAACAACGGATAAGCGTGTGCTCCATGCGATTCGAGATGAGCTAATTGTAGAGGCGGTCGGCACGTTCGTTGCTTCAATTCGCAAGATCGATCTGCCTGTCGATGAGCTGCTTGACATCGTGAAGCGTACCTATGAGACAGAGCGAGCAGGGAATCAGGAGGGTGAGCAATGATTGAGCTTAAGGATGTGAACAAGCGGTACCGGCGCAAGACGGTGCTGAACGGCGTTTCTTTTACCGCGGAGAAGGGTCAGGTTACTTGTCTTATCGGTATTAATGGAGTGGGGAAGTCAACCGTGATGAAGGCCATTATGGGGCTTACGCCGGTGGATCGCGGTCATATCTGGATAGATGGACAGAAGATGGGGCCTAAGCTGTATGAGAAGGTAAGCTTCATTCCCGATACGATAACGATGCCGCCGAATATGACGATTAAGGACTGTATGGTGTTCATGAGCGACTTCTACGACAGCTGGAATCAGAGCCGGGCAGATGAGATGCTATGCTTCTTCAAGCTGGATGCAGCGAGCAAGGTGTCAGAGCTGTCGAAGGGAACGGCGGCGAAGCTCCATCTGCTGCTGGGGCTGTCGCTTGATGCAGACTACGTGCTCATGGACGAGCCGTTCTCCGGCATTGACGTATTCAGCCGCGAGCAGATTGCTAAGGTATTCACCTCCCATCTCATTGAGGATAGAGGCGTCCTCATTACGACCCATGAGATCGGCGATATCGAGCACTTGATCGACAAGGTCGTGATTCTCGAGCAAGGAACCGTTGTGAAGGAATTCTACTGCGAGGAAGTTCGGGAGGAAGAGGGCAAGTCAGTGATGGATGTGTTAAGAGAGGTGTATAACGGATGATTCGTTACTTGAAGCTTGTTCATATGGAGCTGAGCCGCTTCGGGAAGTTCCTGGCCGGGTTGCTGGTGCTGGTCGTTCTGCTGCAGTTCGGGAGTGTTGTTTATAGCAGTATTAGCTACAAGAATTCTCAAGAGCTGCAACGTGAGACAATGGGTCTTTCTCAACAAGAGTTTCTTAATCGTGAAGGCTTTTGGCCAGCCTCCCTCCAAGATATGATGACTGCTGGAGTGCTATTCAACGGATCGATACTGTTAGTCGCTGGGTTTTTATTCCTATATATCTTTTTCATCTGGTACCGGGATTGGCTGGGGAAGAATACTTTTATCTACCGCATGTTAATGCTACCAACTGACCGAGTCCATGTTTATCTAGCTAAGCTGACAACGATAGTGCTGCTGGTATTAGCCTTCTTGGCATTACAGCTTCTATTATTGCCTTTGGAAAAGCTTGTCTTTGAAATGCTCATTCCAGAAGAGTTGCGTATCTCTACTTCAATTTTTGAGGTTATTCGTGGAGTTTATTTGTTCAATTATATTCTACCTTTACAGGCTCTTGATTTCCTAATATACTACGGGGCCGGCTTAACGGTAGTCATACTTATTTTTACAGGGATTGTTATTGAACGAAGTTACAGGCTGAAGGGCTTGATAGGAGGACTAATTTTTGTTGCTATTGCTGCTGCCCTCATCCTATCGCCAATGGTTATTGCTTTTATGAGATGGTTTGAGTTTTATATTTGGGAGGTTGTCTGGCTGGAGATTGGGGTCATCATAATCGTTACCTTAATCTCTCTAGCGATTAGCTTCCGTTTAATCCGTTACAAAGTGACGGTATAGGAGGATGTCTATGTCTAAGTTGAAACGTTATGGACTATCAATTGCACTCTGTCTACTAATCGTTATTATAATAAGCACCTATTACGTACAAGCAGCCATTCATACCTTGCCGGAGCTTACGTTGGTTACTATAGATGGGGATGAGAAGATAGCTGACAAGCTGGTCTTGGAAGGGGGTTACTTTGATGGGACTGGCAACACGGTTGAACTGACCTCTAAGGGAAGCACCTACTCATCAGAGCAGTCCTTGCCAGAGAAGCTGCTCTCCAGAGAGTTAGAGCGAAGAGGAGAGCTAGTCAAGAAGTATCCAGGGTTTATGCGGGGGAAGAACTCAAGTTACTTATATGAAAATTCGGAGTCTGTTGTCTCAGTTGAGGATAAGTTTACTTTGGATCCTAATGGGGACAACCACCAGTTTAATCTGCTTGTAGATAAATTGGACAAGAAAACGAAGAAGAGCAGCTCCTTCGAGATTGAGATTAAGCAAGAGGGATTGAACTGGGTGTTTGTGTATGACTTCTATCTCAAAGAGGGTAATCTTGAGATCGTTGCAGAACTCCTTTCAGGCCCTCATGTTAACCGCAAGACGGAGTATCACTTGTACACGATTGATATAGCCAAGCAAGAGATAGCAGATGATACTAAGATTCAACTATTAGAGCCAGATCCATCGGCTAAGAATATTAAGTGGCAATCGCAGTACTTCATTGGAGATAGGATTAAGGGCAGGAAGGTCACTAAGCTCTTGTTCTCACAGATTGAAGTAAGTATGGACTCTAATGGGAATATTCAAGAAAGAACTGAAAATGTACCGATTAAGTGGATTAGCTATGATCCTGCCTCCGAACAACAAGAGGAGTTACCTATACCAAAGAATTATAAACTTCTTACGAATCAACTGCTTGGAGATTACTTTGTCGTAGTGACTAAGGAGAATGGAACGTATCGGTTATCCAAGTACAATCTCATAACTAATCAACTCGAGCAACAATATGATTTAGAAGGAAACTCGAATCTTTCAATCAAAAAGATAAGTGCAGAAGGAATTATACTTCTAGGCAAGGTCGACGACAAAACGCAAGTAGAAATCATTGACATGGCCTCAGGCAAGCTTAAATTCAAAGGTTCTGTTGAAGTAGAAGGAACTCCCAAGGAGCAGCTCGAATGGTCTCGTAAAGTCGACTTCCACACCGCTCGAATAACCCAATAGATTACTAATGTCAAGCCTTCAGAGCTCTCTGAGGGCTTGTCTTATTATGTCGAATAGAAGGAATAAAGTTGGGGTCCGAGGAGATAATGTACAGTAATGTTTCTCCTTGGGAGGTAATCACGTTGACCCGAAATAAAGTTGAGATCTGTGGAGTGGATACCGCTAAGCTGCCTGTTCTGACGAACGCCGAGATGAGGGAATTGTTCACAGCGCTTCAGACGAAGAACGAATGGGCAGCAAGGGAGAAATTAGTGAATGGCAACCTCAGGCTGGTGCTTAGCGTCATTCAGCGCTTCAACAATAGGGGAGAATTTGTAGATGACTTATTCCAAGTCGGATGCATTGGACTTATGAAGGCGATCGATAATTTCGACCTTAGTCAGAATGTGAAGTTCAGCACCTATGCCGTCCCGATGATTATCGGTGAGATTCGCCGTTACTTGCGTGACAACAACCCGATTCGCGTCTCACGGAGCCTGCGGGATATCGCTTATAAGGCACTGCAGGTCAGAGACAGCTTGACGAACAAGAATTCAAGAGAGCCTACGATCTTCGAGATATCGGAAGCGCTCGGCGTCCCGAAGGAAGACGTCGTGTTCGCCCTAGACGCCATTCAAGATCCGGTCTCCTTGTTCGAGCCGATCTACCACGACGGCGGAGATCCCATCTATGTGATGGACCAGATCAGCGATGACCGCAACAAGGATGTATCCTGGATCGAGGAGATTGCTCTTCGGGAAGCGATGCAGAAGCTGAACGACCGTGAGAAAATGATTCTGTCGATGCGCTTCTTCGACGGCAAGACGCAAATGGAAGTGGCTGATGAGATCGGCATCTCGCAAGCCCAAGTGTCCCGTCTAGAGAAGTCTGCGATTGGACAGATGCAGAAGCATGTAAAGTCCTAAAAGGAAGCTAATCCAAGCCCCGAGAGCCTCTCGGGGTTTTTATGATGTTCACAACCCTCAATTTAAATAGGCGAAGGTGGACATTTTGACGAGGAGCAACATATAGATAAAGTAGAGGTGTGTCCAGTCAGCGCAAGGCTAGCCTTATAGGGGAGACGGTGAAAAGCATGAAAATCTCCGATTTTCAGACGAAGGATGTTATTAATATTGTGGACGGACGGAGGTTAGGTCAGATCAGCGACTTGGATCTGGACCTGCGTCAGGGACGTATCGAATCCATTGTAGTACCGCATTATACGAAGTTCTTCGGCATGTTCGGCGGCGGTGCTGACATCGTTATTCCTTGGAGGAATATTGTGAAGATCGGCTCGGATGTTGTGCTTGTTCGACTAGATGAACCTAAGGCTAATAAATCCGACGATGAGGATTTGCACGCCCGGTCTTAACTAAGGTACACTCTTGGTTAGAGGTGAATGTATAGGATGGAACCGTTTGTATGGTCTCAATCAGCGAAGGATCCTTCGCTTTTTTTGTTGTCTTCATGGATGTCCGAGCACGAAGGGCTGACTGCTGGCTTCACTGGTCGAAGCGGCGGGGTTAGCAAGGGACGATGGTCTTCCCTGAATACCGGCCTGCATGTGGGTGACTTGGACGAGGATGTGGTGCAGAACCGGAAGCGGGTAACCGCTGCTATTGGCTGGCCTCACGAAGCCTGGACCTGCGCGGAGCAGGTGCATGGAAGCCGAGTGTATGAAGTGCTGCCAGCTGACAGAGGGAAGGGAAGAGCGTCCAGAGCAGATGCCATACAGGATACAGACGCCTTAATGACCAATGTGCGAGGAGTGCTCCTTGCCTCTCTGTACGCGGATTGTGTGCCTCTCTACTTCTACGACCCAGAGCATCAAGCGATGGCACTGGCGCATGCTGGCTGGAAGGGAACGGTGCTGGAGATTGCTGCACGCACGCTCGAGGCGATGGCCGCGCGATATGGCACCAGACCTGAAGCCGTCAGAGCTGCAATCGGACCATCGATCGGCGGCTGCTGTTATGAGGTCGACGCAGTCGTCATCGACCGAGTGAAGGCGCTGCTTCCATCGTTCGGGCTATCAGATGAAGAGCAAGCTCTCTTGCTGTTACCCGTCGAATCCGGGAAGGCGATGGTCGACTTGCGAGAAATTAATCGTCAGATTATGATAAAAGCAGGAATTATGCCGATTCATATCGAATGTACACAGTGGTGCACAGGATGCAGACGGGATCTGTTCTTCTCCCATCGCATGGAAGGCGGACCGACAGGCCGAATGGCCTCCTGGATCGGGCTGGCACCTTAAGCAGAGGAGAACAGATACAATGACATTATCAGACAGAATTGGACAGATCGAAGCGGCCATTCAAGGAGCTTGCGAGCGTAGCGGGCGAACTCGCGAAGAGATACAGATCGTTGCTGTGACGAAGTATGTGTCTGCAGAAGCTGCTGCTGAAGTGATCCAGCATGGTTTTATCCACTTAGGCGAGAACCGCTGGCAGGTGGCAGAGGAGAAGTGGGAAGCCATCAGCGGGCATTCCTCATCGCAGCCGGATGGACAAGCTGACTTCCATGCACAGCCCTCCTCTAATACGCCAGTATGGCACTTCATCGGATCGCTGCAGACGAACAAAGTGAAGGAAGTCATAGGTAAGTTTACATATATCCATTCCTTGGATCGAATCTCTCTAGCTCAGGCTATTCACAAGCGTGCAGAACAGCTGAACCTGATTGTACCTTGCTTCATTCAGGTTAATGTATCTGGAGAGGATTCCAAGCACGGTCTATCCCCCGAGGAGCTGCCTGCCTTCCTGCAGGAGCTCGCTCCATACAAGGGTGTGAGGCCGATTGGACTCATGACGATGGCTCCGCTGGATTCGGAGCCGGAGCAAGCAAGACCTGTGTTCCGCCGTCTGAGGCAGCTGAGGGATGAGCTGAATGAACGTCGCATCGTGGAACATAGGCTCACTGAACTATCTATGGGAATGTCAGGCGACTACGTGGTTGCCGTTGAAGAAGGGGCGACATGGCTTCGGCTAGGCACCGCATTAGTAGGCAAATAGGAGGGTGAAGAAGATGAGCGTGATGAATAAATTCATGAATTTCCTAGGCTTGCAAGAGGAAGAAGAGATTATCGAGCGTGAGAGAGTGGCCCAGCAGGAGGAACAAGAGGTTGAAACCTCTCCCTTCGAGCAACGTAGAACTACAAAGACAGCCGCTGCGGCTGCCAGTGCCAACAATATCGTAAGCATTCATTCGCAGAAGAATGTACGGGTTGTTCTTAGCGAGCCTAGGTCGTATGACGAGGCGCAAGAGATTGCCGATCACCTTCGTTCACGCAGAGCCGTTATCGTTAACCTGCAGCGTGTTCGGAATGACCTGGCTGTGCGGATCGTTGATTTTCTGAGCGGGACAGTGTACGCTTTAAACGGCAGCATTTCCAAGCTCGGACCCAACATTTTTCTATGCACACCGGATTCGGTAGAGATTCAAGGTGCCATTACGGAAATGCTGGCTGAGGAGATTGATTACACGAAGATGAGGTGACCTTGGGTTGTTAACTTCTATTGAACAATTAGTATGGAACATTGAACGTATTTACACCTTTATGATTATCGGCTATGTCTTGCTGTCATGGCTGCCGAATGCCCGGGAGAGCTTCATTGGCAAGGCTCTGGGACGACTCGTCGAGCCTTACTTAGGCATCTTCAAGAGATTTATTCCGCCTATTGGCGGTATGATCGATATCTCACCAATTGTAGCCGTATTCGCTCTTCAGTTTATTGCTTACGGTGTCATAGCCGTTATCGGCTTCTTCGGCGGTTAGGGGTACCACTCATGAAACCAACCATATACGAGCATTTCCATCTCGAGGAACGAGCCTTCGTAGACCGGGCCTCGGAATGGATAGAGCGGTCCGCCCAGCAGCATGAGCTGAAGCGGACCGATTTTTTGGATCCACGTCAGATTGAGATTATTGAAGCGTTAAGTAACCGGAACGGAGATGTGCAGCTTCGTCTGGACGGCGGGCATCCCGCTGCGGAACGCAAGCGGGCGATCCTCGCACCTGATTACCGCGTATTGGATGACGAGCCGATTGGCATTGCGGTGTTAGCGGTTAACGCGCCGGGTCACTCTCATCTGGAGCTTGACCATGGTGATTATCTAGGAGCTCTGCTCGGTCTTGGCATTAAGCGAGATCGGGTAGGCGATATTCATGTGCATGAGGGCTTCTGTCATATCCTCGTTGCCGAAGAAATCTCCGATTACTTGAATATTCACCTGAGACAGGTTCACAGAGTGAATGTGTTGACCGATATAGTAACTGTTGACCAGCTGAATCCCGTTATTCCTAAGCTGGAGGAGATCAGCTTCACCGCCGCTTCGATGAGACTTGACGGTATTGCCAGCGACGTGTACCGCATCTCAAGGACGAAGATCGTGGACCCTATTCGAGCGGGCCGCTGCAGAGTGAATTGGAAGACAGTCGAGGATCCTTCCAAGCCGCTGAAGGCAGGGGATGTTGTCTCGATGAAGGGGCTGGGCCGATTCAAGGTGCTCGAGGCTGACGGACTTACGAAGAAGGGCCGTATACGTATTCGGGCCGGGAAATTTATTTGAGGCATGAAGCTGAGTTTGCAGGAATTTGTATGTGATTGTCGAATCTTTCCACTATCAGCAACAATGAAGGAGGTGCGCCAATGCCCCTGACGCCATTGGACATACATAACAAGGAATTCGGACGCAGACTTCGCGGCTATGATGAAGACGAGGTGAATGAATTCCTCGATCAGGTCATTAAGGACTACGAGCTGCTTATCCGTGAGAACAAGGAACTGCAGAATCAGGTGCTGAGCCTGCAAGAGAAGTTGAATCACTTCACCAATATCGAGGAGACACTCTCCAAGACGATTATCGTTGCCCAAGAAGCGGCAGATGAAGTGCGCAGCAACTCGAAGAAGGAAGCACAGCTCATCGTGAAGGAAGCGGAGAAGAATGCAGACCGCATTATTAACGAATCTCTATCGAAGTCACGCAGGGTCGCTCTAGAGGTGGAAGAGCTGAAGAAGCAAGCCTCCATCTACCGTGCCCGCTTCCGTACGCTGGTTGAAGCCCAGCTGGAGCTACTCGGACAAGAAGGCTGGGACTCGCTGAACAGTTCATCGGATCAGTCGCAGCTCGAGCAGCTTAACCGCGGTTAGCCTGAACGACGCTGAGCCATTTGACAATCCCTTGTCCAATACGCTATAACTATTAGTAATTGAACGATTGTTATGAACTTCAATGACGAGAACGAGTAAGCTAAGAGCAGAGATCCTCAGAGAGCCGGTGTGTTGCTGCAAGCCGGCGGTCAAGCTCAAGCCGAATATCCTCTCCGAGAAGCAGTGCTGAACAGGGCGGTCTACACCGCAAGTAAGCATTGACGGAAGTCCACCGTTAACAGGACCTCGAGCGGAATTCTCGTTCGTGAACAAGGTGCCGCGCTATGCCGTCGCAGCATCCAGTCGATCCCTTGAGGCCGACATGGATGACGGAGGAACATGGAGCGGAATTAGGGTGGTATCGCGAGCAAGCCTCGTCCCTTTTTAGGGGCGGGGCTTTATTTTTTTTCTAAGGAACAGTGAAGCAATTACAAGGAGGGGTATCCATGCAGCGTGTGGATGTGAAGGAGAAGGCCAGAGCAAGGGAACTGAGAGTACTGAACAAGTGGCAAGCGGAGGATACGTTCAAGCAATCGATTGAGAATCGGGCGGGCAAGCCGAACTTCGTCTTCTACGAGGGGCCGCCGACGGCGAACGGAGCTCCGCATATCGGACACGTCCTCGGACGTGTCATTAAGGACTTCATCTGCCGCTACAAGACGATGGCAGGGTACCGCGTCGTTCGTCAAGCAGGCTGGGACACACACGGTCTGCCTGTTGAACTCGGTGTAGAGAAGCAGCTGGGCATCTCCGGCAAGCAAGAGATCGAGAAGTACGGCATTGAGGCATTCGTCAACAAGTGTAAGGACAGCGTATTCGAGTATGAGCGTCAATGGCGCGAGCTGACTGAAGCGATCGCCTATTGGACGGACATGGATAACCCTTATATTACGCTTAGGAATGAATATATCGAGAGTGTATGGCACATCCTGTCCACGATTCACGGCAAGGGCTTGCTGTACCGCGGACATCGCGTCAGTCCATACTGCCCGTGCTGCCAGACGACGCTCAGCTCGCATGAAGTAGCCCAAGGCTATGAAGATGTGAAGGATCTTAGCGCTACGGTGAAGTTCAAGCTGACCGATACAGGGGAATATGCGCTGGCTTGGACGACTACTCCATGGACGTTGCCGGCTAATGCTGCGCTTGCGGTTAATCCGGAGCTCGAATATTCCCGTGTGAGCAAGAATGGAGAGACATATGTTGTAGCAAGCAATCTCGTGGCTGACGTGATGAAGGAGGACTACGAGGTGCTGTCTACCCTGAAGGGGGCAGAGCTTGTAGGCCTGTCGTATGAGCCGCCATTCTCCTATGTGCCGATTGCCAAGGGACATGTAGTCATTGCTGGTGAATTCGTCATGGATACGAGCGGAACGGGTATCGTTCATATCGCTCCAGCGCACGGGGAAGATGACTATAAGGTGGCTCGTGCGAACGGCATCTCCATGCTGAGTGTCGTGAACGGTGCAGGTCGGTATGTGGATGAAGTGACTGATCTGGCAGGCAAGTTCGTCAAGGACTGTGATGTAGATATTGTGAAAATGCTCAGCGAACGCGGACTACTCTTCTCCAAGGAGCGCTACGAGCACAGCTATCCGTTCTGCTGGCGCTGCAAGTCGCCGCTGCTCTACTATGCTACAGAGAGCTGGTTCATTGAGACGACGGCAGTCAAGGATCAACTCATTGCCAATAACAATGAGGTGGACTGGTATCCTGGCCACATTCGGGATGGCCGCTTCGGCAAGTTCCTGGAGGATCTCGTGGATTGGAACATCTCCCGGAACCGGTATTGGGGCACACCGCTTAACGTATGGGTATGCGACAGCTGTAAGGGCGAATACGCTCCGCACAGCCATGCGGACCTTCGTGCTCGCGCAACGAGCGAAGTGTCTCCGGAGCTAGAGCTTCACAAGCCTTATGTAGATGACGTCCATCTGAACTGCCCGCATTGTGAAGGCGGTACGATGACACGGACGTCTGAAGTGATTGACGTCTGGTTCGACAGCGGCTCGATGCCGTTCGCCCAGCAGCATTATCCATTCGAGAATGAGCAGAAGTTCGCGGAGCAGTACCCAGCTGATATTATCTGTGAAGGCATCGACCAGACGCGGGGCTGGTTCTTCAGCCTACTGGCTGTATCAACGCTCTACAATGGCAAGGCGCCATACAAGGCTGTTATCTCTACAGGTCATATCCTGGATGAGAATGGGCAGAAGATGTCCAAGTCGAAGGGCAATGTCATCGATCCTTGGGAGATCATCAATGAATACGGCACGGACGCGTTCCGCTGGGCGCTGCTCGCAGACAGCGCGCCGTGGAACAGCAAACGATTCTCACGCGGCATCGTGGGTGAAGCGAAGTCCAAGGTTATCGATACGATTGTGAACACGCATGCCTTCTACGCGCTCTATGCGACAATTGATGGGTACAATCCGGATAATCATCCGGCGCTTGGTCAGTCGGCCAGCAAGCTGGACCGCTGGATTGTATCGCGCCTCAACAGCCTTATCCAGACCGTTGCTAGAGGACTCGAGGTGAATGACTTCCTGAATCCGGCGAAGGCGATCGAGACGTTCGTAGACGAGCTGAGCAACTGGTATATTCGCCGTTCACGCGATCGCTTCTGGGGAAGCGGGCTGTCCGAGGATAAGGTAGCTGCCTACCAGACTCTTCGCGAGGTGCTCCTCACGCTGTCTCGTCTCATTGCTCCATATGCACCGCTTCTTGCAGAGGATGTGTATGGCAATCTGGGCGGAAGCGGAAGCGTTCATCTGACGGATTATCCAGCAGGGAACGAGTCACTGATTGATCTGAAGCTGGAGAAGGATATGGAGACAGCGAAGCAGGTCGTAGAGCTTGCCCGTAATGTGCGCAACGAGACGGGCATTAAGACCCGCCAGCCGCTATCGGCACTCATCGTCTCGCTCGACGGAGAGTTCGAGGTCACAGCCTATGAGGATATCATCAAGGATGAGATTAACGTGAAGTCGATTGTGGTAGAGAACAGCGACAGCGGCTTCGTTGACTTCTCCTTCAAGCTGAACCTGAAGGTGGCAGGCAAGAAGTACGGCAAGAATGTTGGTCCGATTCAAGCCCATCTGAAGGGGCTGACAGCAGAGCAGACTCGCGAAGCGGTAGCAACGGGGGCTCTCTCCGTCACGACTCCAGAGGGTGATGAGCTTCAGCTGCCGATTGAGGAGCTTCTTGTAGAGAAGCAGGCGAAGTCAGGCTACGCTTCAGCGTCGAGCGGCGGAGTTACAGTGGCGCTCAACACCGATATTACGCCAGAGCTGGAGCAAGAGGGCTGGGTGCGCGAAGTCATTCGTGCGATTCAGGATACGCGCAAGAAGCTCGATCTGCCGATCGAGAAGCGTGTAGATCTTGTGCTTGATACGGATCAGACTCTGCAAGCCGCTCTCCAAGCCTTCCAAGAGGTGCTCATGGACAACGTCCTGCTGAACACCGTTACCTATGGGGCAGCAGACGGCATGGAACGAGTATCGCTAGGGGAGAAGGAGATCGGAATTCTTATTCGTGGATAAGCTGTGCCTCTCTGTCCAATAGTATAGGAATAAGCGCCCCACACTAGGATGTCTTGAGAACGAGTGCCGCTTGCGGCACTCGTTTTTTTTTGCACGTTATATAGGCTGCTTGCAAGGAAGGGAGTATCGCTTGCCATGAACATCCAGAAGCAGAAGTACAAGCAGAAGAACAAGCATCAGCAGAACAAGGAGCATGAAGGTCACAACCACGACAGGGAAGGTCTGGAATCCTCTCTGTCTGCGCTCGACAAGCGGCTGCAGCAGATTGCTGAGCATATGGAACGTTCTCAGATGGCCGGATACGTGGACCTGCTGAACCGTCCAATCTCGCTGATCTGGCGCAACCTGCTTGGAGGTACAGCCCGAGGTGTCGGAATTGCGATTGGATTTACTTTTTTTGCCGCAACGATCCTGTATGTGCTTCAACTGCTTGGTGCACTTAACCTGCCAATCGTGGGCGATTATATTGCCGACATCGTCAGGATCGTCCAGATTCAGCTGGAGGGCAAGAGCTACTGAGCCGCAGCACTAGCCTTGCTCCCCCTCACACTAATAGCTGGCTACTGCTCCTCAAGCTCGTGATCGCCTTCACCGTTCTCCATGTATGCCTGGTACTCCCGATTGCGGACAACGGACACATGGCGGCCGGTAATATCGGTTGCAAGGAAGCTCTCAATCGGCTCTACATAGCCGTCATTCTCATCAGCCTCAATCATGAGATGGTCATAGCCCTCCACCTCTCGGTTCTCGGACATCGCCGGTGAATCGGCATTGCCCCAAGCTTCAACGATCTGCCAGGTGTCCTCGCCGTCGAACCCGTTGTAGTCTTCCCGTTCATCCAGGCTGCTGCGACCGAACGGCGGTGTCAGATATGCCTCCTCCACCGGGCGATCATCCGATACCTGCTGACGAGGGGAATGATCAATGCAGTACAGCGTATCCGGGACAGCCTCTAACCGCTCCAGCGGGATAGGGTCTCCGCAAGCAAGACAGGTGCCGTAAGTTCCTTCGTCCATCGCTTGCAAGGCGGCCGTAATCCGGCTAAGATGGAACTCCTCCTGGTCGAGGAGAGCCATATCCTTGGCCCGGTCATACACCTCAGTAGCCAGATCGCCGGGATGGTTGTCGATGGGCGAGAGCTCTCCGGTAGAATCGCGAAGAGATTGCTGAAGTCCATAATGTTCATTCTCGTAGAGCGTATGCTCAATATCCTTCTTGTCTGCTTCTAATTGATTGCGCAGTCTTGCAAGCTCTGCTGCTGTCGGTATCGTCATGGTTCGCACCATCCTTCTGTACATGCTCAATCTTGGGATTCGTTCACCTAGCACATAGCTTCTGCTAAGGAGAGGAATTTGTATCATGGACTCTGTTGGAAAAAACGCTCGAACCCGCATGCTGGTATCTGCTCCTGCCGATGTGCTACAATCATGGGGCAGCACCAGCTGGAGCAAACTTATTAGGGGGATCTAGAGGATCATGCGTTATTACTACTATGTGATCGCAGTACTGGTATTCATTGTTGATTATGTAACCAAAAAAATGATCGTCAAAAACTTAGAGCTGGGTGAGCAAATCAGTGTCATCGGCGACTTCTTCCTCATTACCTCTCATCGGAATCGCGGAGCTGCCTTCGGCATTCTGCAAAATCAGAGGCTGTTCTTCATTCTCATCACAATCGTCGTTGTTGCAGGGATTATATGGTACATACATACGAACCGACGCTCCGGCAATCGGACGCTGCTCGTTGGTCTCGGTCTCGTCTTAGGCGGTGCTCTAGGCAACTTCCTCGATCGTGCACAGCACGGGGAAGTGGTAGACTTCCTGCAGTTCAACTTCGGAAGCTATACCTTCCCGATCTTCAATGTAGCGGATTCCGGCATCGTATGCGGGGTAATCCTCATCCTGCTGGACACCTTGCTGTCAGCGAGGGCTGAGCAGGCTGAGCAGAGGAAGCAAGCAAGCGGCAATTCAACCCATCATGAAGGACAAGGAAGCGAACAAGCATGAATGACTATGAAGTAAATGAAGAATTAAGCGAAGAATCAAGCGAAGAATCACATATCGAAGATTCCATGTCATTCACCGTGCCGGCGGAGCACGCAGGGGAGCGATTGGACAAGTATGTGACCGATGCGGTGGATGATCCTGCCATCTCGCGGACACAAGTACAAGATTGGATCAAGCAGGGAGCAGCCGTGGTGAATGGCCGTCCAGCTAAGGCGAACCTTAAGCTGTCGCATGGAGATGAAGTCGTCATTACGATTCCAGAGCCCGAAGACGCGGCTATTCTGCCGGAAGCGATTCCGCTTGATGTCGTCTATGAAGATTCTGATATGATTGTCATTAATAAGCCTCGCGGACTAGTCGTTCATCCGGCACCCGGTCATTCATCAGGTACCGTAGTGAATGCACTGATGCATCACTGCAAGGATCTATCTGGCATTAACGGGATGCTTCGTCCAGGCATTGTCCATCGGATTGACAAGGATACGTCCGGACTGCTCATGGCCGCCAAGAACGATCTTGCCCATCTGTCGCTTGCGGCGCAGTTGAAGGATCACACGGTGACACGCAAGTATATCGCGCTCGTCCATGGCAATCTGCCGCATGACAGCGGAACAATCGATGCGCCGATTGGTCGTGACCTGAACGATCGCAAGATGTTCACGGTAACCGAGCGCAACAGCAAGCATGCGGTGACACACTTCTCGGTATTGGAGCGCATTGGTACAGACTTCACACTGGTGGAGCTTCAGCTGGAGACGGGACGCACGCATCAGATTCGCGTGCATATGAAGTACATCGGGTATCCGCTTGCCGGAGACCCCACCTACGGCAGAAGCAAGTCCATCCCATTGAAGGGACAAGCGCTTCATGCCGCTGTCATCGGCTTCGACCATCCAAGAAGCGGTGAGCGGCTGACCTTCGAAGCGCCGATTCCTGCAGACCTGGAGCATGTGCTAAGCTCTCTGCGATCCAGGTAGTCAAGCCTTGTGTGGTTAGCTTGGCAGCTTGGTGGCTGTGCAATTAATGCAAACTTTTCACCAATTCCTGCATTATGCAGCCGGTGGTTATACGATATGCTGACAGTATATCGTGCACTAGTACTATTCGAATAAGGAAAGGTGAATTCACACTTATGACTGAGATTAATCAGAATTACCTAGAGCTTCAAGGCAGCTACCTGTTCTCCGAGATCGCGAAGCGTCGTAACAAGTTCATTCAAGAGAACCCTCAAGCCGAGATTATCTCTCTTGGAATCGGCGATGTCACACGCGGACTTCCTGAAGCAGTCCTGAATGCTATGCACAGCGCAGTAGATGAGCTGGCGCAGCCTGGCTCCTTCCGCGGCTACGGCCCGGAGCAGGGCTATGACTTCCTGATTAAGGCGATTATTGAGAATGACTACAAGGCTCGCGGCATCGATATTCAGACGAATGAAGTGTTCGTCAGCGACGGCTCCAAGTGCGACGTAGGCAACATTCAAGAGATCTTCTCACAGAACAGCGTTGTAGCCGTTCAAGATCCCGTCTATCCGGTCTATGTCGATACGAATGTAATGGCAGGTCGCTCCGGCAAGTTCAACCGTGAGACGAACCGTTATGACAATATTGCTTACCTGGAGTGCACAGCGGAGAACAACTTCAAGCCCAGCCTTCCAGACCGCAAGGTAGATGTCATCTATCTGTGCTATCCGAACAACCCGACTGGTATGACACTCACGAAGGAAGAGCTGAAGAAGTGGGTTGACTATGCACGTGATAACAAGTGCATCATCCTGTACGATTCGGCTTACGAGGCGTTCATCCAAGAGGAGGATGTTCCTCACAGCATCTACGAGATTGAAGGGGCGAAGGAAGTAGCTATTGAGTTCCGCAGCTTCTCCAAGACTGCCGGCTTCACAGGCGTACGCTGTGCGTACACGGTCGTTCCGCGTGAGATTAAGGGCTTCGACACGGCTGGTAACGAAGTGATCGTGAATGACCTGTGGAACCGCCGTCACACGACGAAGTTCAACGGCGTATCCTATGTGACGCAGCGCGGCGCAGCAGCGATCTACTCTGAAGAAGGCAAGGCGCAGATTGCCTCGCTTGTTGACTACTACATGACGAATGCAGGCATTATCCGTGACGGTCTTGCTTCACTCGGTCTTGAAGTATTCGGGGGCGTGAATGCTCCTTATATCTGGCTGAAGACACCAAGCGGCATGGATTCATGGACATTCTTCGACAAGCTTCTCTCCGAAGCGCACATCGTAGGCACACCAGGCGTCGGCTTCGGTCAGAGTGGACAAGGCTACTTCCGTCTAACGGCGTTCGGCAGCCGGGAGAATACGGAGAAGGCTGTAGAGCGTATTCGCAAGCTGTCTCTATAAGGATAGGATAAGGCGCAGGATGAGCTTTCCGCTCATCCTGCGCTTTTCTATGCTGTGCAGCATGTGCCATAAGCAATTATGGGGCCAAGTGTTGACATCTTTCGCGGGACGTGGGATAATTCTCAGTAACAAAAGCAGAACCTTTAAATCCAGTCCAGAGAGGCTGGCAAGGTAGCGTGAATATGATCTTCTATCTACACAGCTGAAGGGCTAACTCTGTTTTCCTGCGGGAACATTAGAGTGCTGCCCCTCTCTGTGAGTGGATCAAGGGCTCCTTGCGAACAGACGCAGGGAGCCCTTTTGGCTTGCGCGCCGATAAGTTAGGGAACATAACGAGATAGACGAACGAACAGGAGGACCGCGGCATGACAGAGCAAGAACATCTGGTCATTATGGATGAGACCGGAATTAGGCGGGCGCTTACCCGAATTGCGCATGAGATTGTCGAGAAGAACAAGGGCATCGATCATTGTATGCTCGTCGGCATCCGCACCAGAGGGATCTACTTGGCCAGAAGAATCGCCGAGCGGATTGCAGAGATTGAGGGCAAGCCTGTTCCAGTGGCCGAGGTAGATATTACGCCTTACCGCGATGACCGTCAGCCAGGATCAGGAGCAGCTACGATAACGGCTGCATCGACAGCGGCTAGCGACAGCGGCTCAGCGTTCTCTGTGCAAGACAAGCGTGTCATCCTGTTCGATGATGTCCTCTACACAGGCCGAACGATTCGCGCTGCCATGGATGCCTTGATGGATTGCGGGAGACCGCAGAGTATTCAACTGGCCGTCCTCGTCGATCGAGGTCATCGGGAGCTGCCGATTCGCCCTGATTATGTAGGGAAGAACGTGCCTACCTCGAAGCAAGAGCAGATCGACGTCTCCTTCACTGAGGTGGATGAGCTGGATCAAGTCTTATTAATTCGTTAATGTAACCATTCAACATAAGGAGGCAATCCGAATGACGATCACACAACTGGCACTTAGACAACGAAGCTTACTCGGACTCCGGGAGCTTGGCCGTGAGGAGATTACCTCGATTCTAGACCGAGCTGCTTATTGGGAGAATCACCCCTCCAAGGTGCATGGGGTGCTGCAGGGCAAGTTCGCAGCGAACATGTTCTTCGAGAATTCCACGAGAACGAGATTCTCGTTCGAAGTAGCGGAGAAGAGGCTCGGCGCGGAAGTGCTGAACTTCTCAGCTGCCGTATCCAGCGTGCAGAAGGGCGAGTCAATCTACGACACTGTACGCACACTGGAATCTATGGGAATCGATGTTGGCATTATAAGGCTGAAGCCGATTGGCGTGCTGGCAGACCTGGCAACGAAGATCAAGGTGCCGCTCATTAACGCTGGCGATGGCAACAACGAGCACCCAACGCAAGCTCTTCTTGACCTCTACACGATGAGAGGGCACTTCGGAAGCTTGGAAGGGCTGACGGTCACGATTGTCGGCGACGTCCTGCACAGCCGTGTAGCCCGCTCGAACCTATACGCGCTGCGTAAGTTCGGTGTAAATGTCAGATTCTGTGCCCCTTCGAATATGCAGGCTCCAGACCTCGATGTGAAGTATGTCTCGATGGAGGAAGCGATACAATCTGATGTCGTCATGATGCTTCGGGTTCAGCTGGAGCGGCACGAGAGCGGAATGCTTAGCTCGGCGGAAGAGTACCGGGAGCACTACGGCATGACGCTGGAGCGTCTGAAGAGGATGGCCTCCCATGCAATCGTGATGCACCCTGCGCCTATTAATCGCAATGTTGAGATTGATGACGAGGTGGTGGAGCATCCTCAGTCGAGGATTTTCCCACAGATGGCGAATGGGGTTCCGGTACGTATGGCGGTTATCGAGCGAGCATTGAGCTAGATTCTAAGTGAGAAGAAGAATATACATCAACGATAGAGACCGGAGGTTGAACGAATCATGTCATTGTGGATATTAGGCGGAAGCATATGGAACGAAGCCTCGGGCAAGCTGGAACAGAAGCATATTCGAATCGAGAATGGTGAGATCGCTCAGATTATAGATGGGGCAGGAGAGCTGCCGGATACGGGAGCATCTGAAGTAGTTCGTGCGGAGGGCAAGCTCGTATCTGCCGGATTCATCGATATGCACGTACATCTGCGTGATCCAGGGTTCGAATACAAGGAAGATATTCTGTCTGGAACGTTATCAGCGGCGAAGGGCGGATTCACGACGATTGCTTGCATGCCGAATACGAGACCCGTCACGGATACGGCGGAGACGATTCAATATATTAAGAACAAGGCGGAGCAGGAAGGTCTTGTACGCGTACTCCCATACGCGGCGATTACGAAGAATGAGCTGGGACGCGAGCTGACGGACTTCTCCGCCTTGAAGGAAGCGGGAGCCATTGGCTTCACGGATGACGGTGTTGGCGTGCAGAACGCACAGATGATGAAGGACGCCATGAATCTCGCGCAGTCGATGGATATGCCGATAATCGCTCATTGCGAGGATGACTCATTGGTTGAGGGAGCACCAGTTACGGACGGGACGTTCTCCCGCAAGCATGGGCTGAAGGGCATTCCGAATGAATCCGAAGCGATTCATGTCGGACGTGATATCCTGCTCTCGGAAGCGACCGGCGTTCACTATCATGTGTGCCACGTATCCACGGAGCAGTCGGTTCGCCTCATTCGGATGGCGAAGGGACTCGGGATTCGGGTGACGGCTGAGGTGTGCCCGCATCACTTGGTGCTGTCGGAGGAAGACATTCCAGGAATGGATGCAAATTGGAAAATGAACCCGCCCCTCCGTACACCGCGCGATGTACAAGCGGTCATCGAAGGGCTTGAGGATGGTACGCTTGATATGATCGTCACCGATCATGCTCCCCATAGTGCAGAAGAGAAGGCTCGCGGCATGATGCTCGCTCCATTCGGCATCGTCGGGTTCGAGACGGCCTTCCCGCTGCTCTACACCAAGTTCGTCGCTACAGGCAAGTGGACGCTGGGCTTCCTGCTGCAGCGTATGACGGCCGATCCAGCCCGAGTCTTCCGCCTGCCGACTGGCCGGCTGGAGCAAGGAGCTCCGGCAGATCTAACCATCGTAGACTTAGAGCAAGAGCGCACGGTTGACCCAGACACCTTCGCATCGAAGAGCAGCAATACCCCGTTCGGAGGCTGGAAGCTGCAAGGCTGGCCGGTTGCGACCGTAGTGAACGGCAAGGTCGTCTGGTCGGAAGCGCATTAACACATAGATGAAGAGAACCCAATGACAAGCTTGAATACGCAAGTGAACAGCTTATGACGACCCGAGGAGTGATACGGATGCAAGCAAGACTATTGTTAGAAGACGGAACGTTATTCACAGGCTTATCGTTCGGTGCGGAGACGCAGATGCTGGGCGAGGTTGTTTTCAACACTGGCATTACCGGTTATCAAGAAGTTCTATCTGATCCTTCGTACTGCGGCCAGATTGTGACGATGACCTATCCCTTGATTGGCAATTATGGCATTACCCGCGATGACTTCGAGGCGGTACGCCCTCATATCCACGGCTTCGTTGTGAGACGCCATGAGGCGATTCCGAGCAACTGGCGCGCCCAGTACTCCCTTGGCGATCTGCTGAAGGAATACGGCATCCCGGGCATCAGCGATATCGATACACGTATGCTCACGAGAATTCTTCGTCATCACGGTACGATGAAGGGTGTACTGACGACTGGTTCCGAGCGCATTGAAGAGCTGCAGGAGCGTCTCTCCATTAGTGAACTCATGCGCGATCAAGTAGCTCGCACGTCGACGAAGAACGTATTCTCCGCACCGGGCCAAGGCGAGCGTATTGTGCTCGTAGACTTCGGCGCGAAGAGCGGCATCCTGCGCGAACTTACGAAGCGCGGCTGCGACGTCGTCGTTGTACCTCAGGACACGACTGCCGACGAGATTCGCCGCTTGGCGCCGGACGGCATTCAGCTGTCCAACGGCCCTGGGGATCCGAAGGATGTGCCGCATGCCGTTCAGATGGTGAAGGAGCTGCTTGGCGAATATCCGATCTTCGGTATCTGCCTCGGGCATCAATTGTTCGCCCTAGCTTGCGGCGCTGACACGACAAGACTGAAGTTCGGCCATCGCGGCGGCAATCATCCGGTGAAGGAGCTGGCGACGAATCGCTGCTTCATTACCTCGCAGAACCATGGCTACACTGTATTGGAAGAGTCTGTACCAGCTACTGATCTAAGCGTTACGCATATTAACAACAACGACCGGACCATTGAAGGCTTGAAGCATAAGAAGTTCCCTGCCTTCTCCGTTCAATATCATCCAGAGGCAGCGCCGGGTCCGTATGACTCCAGCTATCTCTTCGATGAATTCCTGGATATGATCCGCACACATAAGATCAACAACCCGAAGCAGCCGCGTCAAGCTGTCATTGCGGAAGCGTCGAGAGGAGAACTTCAATATGCCCAAAAATAACAACTTGAAAAAAATTCTCGTCATCGGTTCCGGTCCCATCGTCATCGGCCAGGCGGCTGAGTTCGACTATGCCGGCACGCAAGCTTGCCAGGCACTGAAGGAAGAGGGGTATGAGGTTGTCTTAATCAACTCCAACCCTGCAACGATCATGACAGACACGAATATGGCAGATAAGGTCTATATTGAGCCCATCACCTTAGACTTCGTAACCCAGATCATTCGTCAAGAGCGCCCAGACGGCTTGCTGCCTACGCTTGGCGGCCAGACCGGTCTGAACATGGCGGTTGAGCTGGCACGTGCAGGTGTACTAGAGCGTGAAAATGTAAAGCTGCTGGGCACCCAGCTGACAGCTATCGAAAAGGCGGAGGATCGTGATCTGTTCCGCGACCTGATGCGTGAGCTGGAGCAGCCAGTTCCTGAGAGTGTCATTGTGACAACGGTCGAAGAAGCCGTTACCTTCGCTAACGAGATCGGCTATCCAATCATCGTTCGCCCTGCTTATACACTGGGCGGAACAGGCGGCGGCATCTGCGGCAGTGAAGAGGAATTGCTGGAGACCGTAGCTTCCGGTATCCGCTACAGTCCAATTAACCAATGTCTCGTCGAGAAGTCTATTGCAGGTATGAAGGAAGTCGAATACGAAGTCATGCGCGATGCGAACGACAACTGTATCGTCGTATGCAACATGGAGAACTTCGACCCGGTTGGCGTACACACTGGAGACAGTATTGTCGTGGCGCCTAGCCAGACGCTCTCCGACCGTGAGTACCAGATGCTGCGCTCGGCGTCCCTGAAGATTATCCGTGCACTAAGCATCGAAGGCGGCTGCAATGTGCAGTTCGCACTCGACCCGCACAGCTATCAATATTATGTCATCGAAGTGAATCCGCGTGTGAGCCGCTCCTCCGCGCTAGCATCCAAGGCAACGGGTTACCCGATTGCGAAGATGGCGGCGAAGATTGCAATTGGCTACACGCTAGATGAGATCGTGAACCCGGTAACGGGTCAGACTTATGCTTGCTTCGAGCCAACCTTGGACTATATCGTATCGAAGATTCCACGCTGGCCGTTCGATAAGTTCGTCAATGCGAACCGTAAGCTGGGCACTCAGATGAAGGCAACCGGAGAAGTGATGGCTATCGGCCGGACGTTCGAGGAATCCATTCATAAGGCAGTCCGGTCGCTTGAGATCGGCGCGCACCGTATTCACTTGAAGGATGCAGCCGGCCTTAGCGACGAGGTGCTGCGCACTCGCCTTGCCAAGCCGGATGATGAGCGAATGTTCCTCGTAGCGGAAGCGTTCCGCCGCGGTTATGCGCTGCAAGACATTCAAGATCTGACGAAGATCGACTGGTGGTTCCTGGATAAGATTGAAGGCATCGTCAAGTTCGAAGAGAAGATTCGCCGCGAGGTGGCACTCACGCCTGAGACGCTGTACCAAGCGAAGCGTATGGGCTTCTCCGACCGCTCCATCGCCGAGATTCGCAAGGAAGGCAATCCAGCAGGCTCTAATACAACCGAGGCTGAGATTCGTACGCTCCGTCTGGATCAAGGCTTGAAGCCTGTGTACAAGATGGTTGACACCTGTGCAGCTGAGTTCGAAGCGACGACACCTTATTACTACTCCACCTACGAGACCGAGAACGAAGTAACGATCTCTGACAAGGAGAAGGTGCTCGTCCTAGGGTCCGGTCCGATTCGAATCGGACAAGGCATCGAGTTCGACTACTCTACGGTTCACGCCGTATGGGCGATTCAAGATGCCGGCTACGAAGCCGTCATCATTAATAACAACCCAGAGACGGTATCTACCGACTTCAGCACCTCCGACCGGCTGTACTTCGAGCCGCTGTTCTTCGAGGATGTCATGAACGTCATCGAGCAGGAGAAGCCAATCGGCGTAATCGTGCAGTTCGGCGGACAGACAGCGATTAACCTGGCAGCTCCGCTGACGAAGGCAGGCATCCGCATTCTTGGATCTTCCCTGGAGAGCATCGACAATGCCGAGGATCGCAAGAAGTTCGAAGCGCTGCTGCGCAAGCTCGATATCGCTCAGCCTCAGGGCAAGACGGTTACAACCGTAGGCGAAGCAGTAGAGACCGCACAGTCACTTGGCTATCCGGTACTCGTTCGTCCATCCTATGTCCTCGGCGGACGCGCGATGGAGATTGTATATTCGGATGAAGAGCTGCTCAGCTATATGGAAGTTGCGGTGAAGATTAACCCAGAGCATCCCGTACTAATCGACCGTTATATGCTCGGCAAGGAAGCCGAGGTCGATGCGATCTGTGATGGAGACACGGTCCTTATTCCTGGCATCATGGAGCATGTAGAGCGCGCAGGCGTTCACTCCGGTGACTCTATTGCTGTGTATCCGCCGCAATCGCTCTCCGATGATATCAAGGAGCAGATTGTCGACATTACGACGAAGATTGCGAAGGAATTCGAAGTGATTGGGCTCGTGAACATTCAGTTCGTTATCTTCGAAGAGAAGGTGTACGTCATCGAGGTTAACCCGCGCTCATCGCGTACTGTACCGTTCCTGAGCAAGGTAACGAACATTCCGATGGCGAACCTGGCGACGAAGGCTATTCTCGGCAAGAAGCTGGCTGATCTAGGCTACGAGAGCGGACTGTGGCCAGAGGATGAGTTCGTATCGGTGAAGGTTCCAGTATTCTCCTTCGCCAAGCTGCGCCGGGTTGACCCGACTCTGACACCAGAGATGAAGTCCACAGGTGAGGTAATGGGACGCGATGTGCTCTATGCGAAGGCGCTGTACAAGGGTCTGATCGGGGCCGGGATGAAGATTCCAACTGCGGGTGCCATCGTAGCCACGATTGCCGACAAGGACAAGGAAGAAGCGACCGAGCTGCTTCGCGGCTTCGCCAAGCTGGGCTACCGCCTCATCGCAACCGGCGGCACAGCTGCAGCACTGAAGGAAGCTGGCCTGTATGTAACAGCTATCAACAAGCTGAGCGAAGGCACACCGAACATTCTTGACCTCGTGCGCGAGGGTGAAGCCCAGTTCGTCATCAACACGCTTACGAAGGGCAAGACGCCTGAACGCGACGGCTTCCGGATACGCCGTGAAGCGGTAGAGAATGGCGTAGTCTGCATGACCTCACTTGATACGGTTCGCGCACTTCTCATCATGCTGGAGACGCTGAACTTCTCATCTAGTGCCATGCCAGTCTTGCAGAAATAATGAATACGTACGGCCAGACGCGAAGCATCCCTTAGCAGGGAGGACTTACGCGAATGGCCGTTTGTTCTGAACATCTATAATGGAAGACGGGGAGAGGATAGCTATGTTGTTAACAACCACACAAGCAGCTGGCCGTATTATGGTTGCACTGGATTATCCGGATGCTTCCGGCGCGGAGAAGCTGCTGCAGCAGCTTGAAGGCATCCCTTGTTATGTGAAGGTTGGCATGCAGCTGTTCTACGCAGGAGGCCCTTCCTTCATCGACAGCTTGAAGACACGAGGCTACAAGGTGTTCCTCGACGTGAAGATGCATGACATTCCGAACACGGTGAAGGGCGGGGCGAACAGCGTCACGAAGCTCGGTGTTGACATGTTCAATGTGCATGCTGCTGGAGGCACGGCGATGATGGAAGCTGCACTTGAAGGGGTATATGCGGCTGTCGGCAGCACCGCTTCGCGACCTGTCGTCATTGCGGTCACTCAGCTGACGAGCACGAGCAAGGCTATGCTGAATGAGCAGATTGGAATTGCCGGCAGTGTAGAAGAGGCGGTGATCCGCTATGCGCAGCTAACCAAGCAAGCTGGTCTTGACGGGGTAGTCGCTTCTCCGGTTGAGGTGGAGGCGATTAAGGCTGCATGCGGGACGGCGTTCCAGACGATTACGCCTGGTATACGTCCCGCTGGAGCTGATGTGAATGATCAGACACGCATCATGACGCCTAGAGAGGCGCTTGACCGAGGGACGGATTATATGGTTATTGGCCGTCCCATTACGGCAGCCCCTGAACCGCGGGCTGCTATTGAATCTATTATTGAGGAGCTGACGATAGGATGAGTACGGTAACCTTGACTGAACTGCCGCGTGAGATCGCGAAGAAGCTGCTGGAGATTGAGGCGGTTGCTCTGCAGCCGAATGATCCTTTTACCTGGACATCCGGCCTGAAGTCCCCGATCTACTGCGATAACCGCTTGACGATGGGCTATCCTGAAGTTCGCGACATGATCGCCGAAGGATTCGCTGCTATCATTCGTGAGAACTATCCAGATGCAGACATTATTGCTGGCACAGCTACGGCGGGCATTCCGCATGCGGCATGGGTCGCACAGAAGCTAGGGCTGCCGATGGCCTACATTCGCGACAAGGCGAAGGGGCATGGCAAGCAGAATCAGATTGAAGGGCGAATCGCGCCAGGGCAGAAGGTGATCGTCATCGAGGATCTCATCTCAACAGGCGGCAGCTCGCTTAAGGCGGGACTGGCTGTTCGTGAAGCCGGCGGAGAGGTTGCAGCTGTGCTGGCGATCTTCACCTATCAGTTCCAATCCGCGAGCGATGCATTCGCAGCTGAAGGGATGGAGCTTGCGACGCTGTCGAACTACACGGCACTCATTGAGGCGGCGCTCGAGGTTGGCAAGGTGCAGAGCAGCGACATAGACACCCTTCAAGCTTGGCGGAGCAATCCACAGTCCTTCGGAAGAGAATAGACGGACCTTATACCTAGAGGCCGTTCAAGAGCAGATGCTGCTTTTGAACGGCCTTTTCGTTTGCCGCTCATGCTATAGAGGTATGGGATGGCTGCTGCACGAATTCTTTTTATAGAAGAAGTTGAGAAGAGATGTAACTTTTTCATATAAGGGAGCGTCTATACACTAGATGAGAATTATGAGTGCAGGATGAAGGAGGTGTCTGGCAGCGCATATGGCATGGTGGAGTAGTAGGAAAAAAGCAGAAAACGTCTCAATTATGGATGGGGAACAGGGGCCTGCCAGCATAACAGCAAGTGAAGAGCAGCCGCCTGAGCTTGGGGGGGCTGAGTCTGAGCCCGAGAATCTCATGGTGGTCAAGGAAGTAGCACGAACCTTCCAGGTCGGAGGGGAACCGCTCCACGTGCTCAAGGATATTAATCTAGAGCTGAAGCAGCGGCAGCTCGTTATGCTGAGAGGCCGGTCTGGCTCGGGTAAGACAACCCTGCTCAATTGTCTAGGGGGACTTGATACTCCGACGAAGGGGGAGATCTGGTTCAACAGCTTGCCCTTCCATGAGCTGAACGATAATGAGAGAACCGTCGTGAGGCGGCGCGAGATGGGATTTATTTTCCAAGCGTTCGCTCTGATGCCGTTGTTGTCTGCAAGGGAGAACGTAGAGCTGTCGCTCCGTATGGCTGGCACGCCGAAGTCCCAGTGGAAGGACCGCGTCGCTCATTGTCTGGAGCTGGTGGGCCTTGAGAAGCGGATGGACCATCGGCCCTATGAGCTGTCCGGCGGGGAGCAGCAGAGAGTTGCGATCGCGAAGGCGATTGCCCATCGTCCAAGGCTGCTGCTCGCGGATGAGCCGACCGCAGAGCTCGATACAAGCATGTCTGCACAGATTATGTCTGTCTTCCAGACGATCATTCGCACCGAACAAGTGACTATATGTATGACTACACATGATCCTACGATTCTGGAGGTTGCCGACCATGTTTACGAGATGGTGGACGGAAAGTTCATATAGAAAATCAGCTGTGCTAATGGTTGCCGCTGCTATGGTCTTCACTAGCGGCTGCTCGCTCCTGCCCAAGGAAGGAGAGGAGGAGGTGCTGCCAGCAATAGCTCCTCCTCAGATCTCCAAGAAGCCGGAGTATGAGGTAACAACGGCGACGCTGGAGACGAAGGTGCAGGTCATCGGCAAGCTGATCTCCATGCAGGAGGAGACGCTGTACTTCACGCTGGACGGGAAGAACCTGAAGGAGCTGCATGTGAAGCCTGGAGATACGGTGAAGGCTGGAGATCCAATCGGCTCGCTTGATGTGGATGCGATGACGAAGGATCTGCGGATGAAGAAGCTCGCCTTCAAGAAGGAAGAGATCGCCATGAAGGAAGCGCTGAGGACGAGAGATGAGATGGATCCGGTCGAATTCGAGGAGAAGGCGATTGCCTTCGAGGAGAAGCGCCAAGAGCTGTCCGATCTGGAGGAGGAGCTGGGCAAGGCTACACTTACCGCTCCGTTCAGCGGCACGATCGTCTCGCTACCGGTTCAGAAGGGTGATCTCATTAAGGCTTATGCACCGGTAGCCATCGTAGCTAACACTTCTCTGTTAACTCCTGCAGCGAAGCTGACGAAGGAGGAGCTGGGCAAGATTGCAGCAGGGATGCCTGTAACCGTCAGTATCGGCAGCGGCGGACCGCTGAAGGGCAAGATTAGGCAGCTTCCGATGGTGACGCCGGCACCGACAGATAATGGAGGGCAGCCTCCTGGGGGTCCAGAGAAGCCGGAGCGGCCTGAAGACTTCCTGCTGGTTGATGTAGCTGGATTGCCGAAGGGATTGAATCGGGGAACGCCATTATCCATTGACATTATCGTCAACCGCAAGGAGAATGTCGTCGTTATCCCTCCATCGACTCTTCGTTCCATTGGCTCCCGAACTTACGTTCAGGTCATTGACAAGGATGGGAAGCGTGAAGTTGATGTTGAGGTAGGGCAGCAGACCTCGACACAGATTGAGATCCTTAAGGGGTTAACACCAGGGCAGAAAGTTGTAGGTCGATAAGCGATGGGCCTTCCACTGTTCCGATTCCTCTTCCGTAAAATGTGGAATACTCGCTGGCTTACCTTATCTACACTTGCTGGCTTAACGCTTGCTGTTGCGTTCGCCGTCAGCATACCGATGTATGCAGATGGAGCGCTGAAGCGTGTCGTTGCTGAATCACTTAAGGAGAAGAGCGACGGCATACCGGCAGGCTCACTCCTCATGCGGTATCAAGCGGCAGGCGGAAGCGCGACTGATCTGGGCTCACTCACCGAAGTAGGCCGATATATTAGGGAGGATGTTCCCGCGACGATTGGCTTCGGCTACGATACGTATGTTCAGAGCTACTCTATTCGAGGAGCAGAGGTCGTACCGGAGGATCCAACCAAGGTCGATGCAAGCCGCAACCGTCAGCTTACGATCATGTCGATGACGAAGCTGCAGGAGAAGACGGAGCTGACTCAGGGAAGCTGGTATTCGGAAGCGGGCCTAGACGGCGTCGTGCTCGAAGCAGTCATGCTCGAGGAAGCGATGTATCGCAATGATATCCATATTGGAGATGTATTCGAGTATCCGATCTATGGCGGGCTTAACTTAACGCTGCGGGTGAAGGTGGTCGGCGCTTTCAAGCCGCTGTCGGATACGGATCCCTACTGGTATCAGGGGCTTGAAGGGTTGATGGGTACGCTGCAGATTAGCGAGTCAGCCTTCACGAAGGTTCTGCTCGCGCAGAACAAGGTTCCGCTGCATAATGCGAACTGGTATTATGCCTTCGATCTGAGCACGGTCAAGACTAGCGAGCTGTCACCTCTAGGAAGGACGCTGGAGAGGCTGAATGTAGAGCTGTTCCAGAGGCTGAAGGATACACGGGTCGAGATCTCATTCGCCTCGACGCTGACCGAGTTCCGGAAGCAGAGCCTTCAGCTTCAGACGCTGCTCTTCACGCTTGCAGCGCCGATGCTAGCGATGGTGTTCTACTTCATCGCGATGAACGCGAGGCAATCCCTGGATAAGCAGCGCAGTGACATTGCTGTCCTGCGAAGCCGGGGTGCAGGCACGAGACAGATTATATGGATCTATCTGCTCGAGAGTCTGCTGCTCGGAGGAATTGCTCTAGCAATCGGTCCATTCATCGGCTGGTTCATGGCGAAGAGTATCGGATCGGCTAATGGATTCTTATCCTTCGTCGATCGGAAGTCTATACCGGTAGGCTTCTCAACCGAAGCGATTATTGCAGGAGCTGCTGCCGTATTGCTGGCCTTGCTGGCAACGGTCATACCGGCTGTCATCTATGCCAAGTCATCCATCGTCAGCTTCAAGCAGCAGCTAGCCCGCTCGGACCGAGGTCCGGTATGGCAGAGATGGTTCCTGGATGTTGCCTTGCTCGGCCTGGCAGGCTATGGGTGGTATATGTTCAATGAACGGCAGATGCTCACGTTCCAGACCGGAATGACGACGGATCAGCTGAATGTACAGCCGTTCCTGTTCTTCGTGCCGGCCTTGTCGATCTTCGCTCTGGGGCTGTTCTGCTTAAGATTGTTCCCATGGCTGCTCAAGCTGTTCAATTGGCTCGGGCGCAAGTTCCTGCCTGTGCCTCTGTATCTGACATTAACGCAGCTGTCCCGCTCATCCAAGGGGTATTACCCGCTCATGATTCTACTTATTCTAACCCTCGGACTAGGTGTATACAACGCATCAGCAGCGAGAACGATTGATCTGAACTCGACCGAACGCATTCTCTACAAGTATGGTTCGGATGTGATCATTCAGACCGTCTGGGAAGGCACGACCGAGGTCGTTGGCGGCGGTCCGCCAACTGGCGGAGGCGGTCAACCCGGCGGTGGAGGCGGCCAGCCTGGCGGCGGCAGTGGTGGAGGTGGCCAGCCCGGTGGTGGCGGCAACGGTGGTGGCGGAGGAGGCCAGCCGGTGCCGAGCCGCATTCTGTACAGCGAGCCGCCGTTCGAGCTGTTCCGCAAGCTGGAAGGGGTTGAAGCGGCAGCCCGAGTCATGCAGACGAAGGGCAATGTCGTCGTCGGCACTCGCTCCATCGGGCAGGGAACGGTCATGGGTATTGACAATGTCGACTTCTCCAAGGTGGCGTGGTTCCGCAATGACCTGTTCCCGGTACACCCATATCATTACTTGAACTACTTAGGCATGTATGAGCAGGCCGCGCTCATTCCTTCCGGCGTGGCGGAGAAGTACCAGCTGAAGCCGGGCAACACCATCTCAGTAGGATTCCCGGACGGCAAGCTGGAGTTCGTCATCGTGGGAATCCTGCCCTATTGGCCGAGTCAGTATCCGGACCAGTCGCCATTCGTCATCACGAACCTGGACTTCATCTATGATCAGCTTCCGCTTATGCCGTATGAAGTGTGGCTGAAGATGAAGCCCGGAGCCAAGGTGACGCCAATTATTCAATCCCTGCAGAAGCAGGGCATCGAGCTGGCTTCAGTGAAGGATGTACGGACCGAGCTGCTCACGCAATCGAAGCTGCCGACGAGAGGCGGAGTATTCGGCATTCTAAGCCTCGGCTTCCTCGTCTCGGTCATCGTTACGCTGACGGGGTACGTGCTGTACTGGTTCTTCAATCTATCCGGCCGAGTCGTCCAATTCGGCGTCCTGCGAGCGATGGGTCTGTCACGCAAGCAGCTTACCGGCATGCTGCTCCTCGAGCAGCTGTTCACCGCCGGGCTGTCCATCGGACTTGGCGTATTGATTGGGAAGGTGACCAGCATGCTCTTCCTGCCGTTCCTTCAGACCGCGCAGAACGTGACCGATACGGTCCCTCCATTCCGTGTTGTCTTCGACTCGAAGGATACAACACAGCTCTACTTCGTAGTAGCCTTCATGATGCTGACAGGGGCGATGCTGCTCTTCCTGCATATTCGCAGGCTGCGCGTTCATCAGGCTGTGAAGATGGGAGAGGAGAGGTAACATGATTGATTGCGAAGGACTCGTTAAGATCTACAAGACCGATGACCTCGAGGTGGTTGCCCTCCAGGGACTTAATCTCAAGGTGAATCCAGGAGAGCTGATGGCCATCATCGGCAACAGCGGCAGCGGCAAGTCCACCCTGCTTAATATATTAGGCGGGCTCGACCGGCCATCAGCAGGCTCGGTAACAGTAGGACCATGGGACCTGTTGAAAATCACCGAAGACCAGCTCGTGGAGTATAAGCGATCCACCGTAGGCTTCATCTGGCAGAACAACGCTCGCAATCTGCTTCCCTACTTATCGGCACTTGAGAACGTTGAGATGCCGATGATGCTCTCCGGCAAGGTCGACCGAGCATACGCGAAGCAGCTGCTCGAATGGGTGGGGCTTGGGGAGCGGATGCATAACAAGCTGCATCAGCTCTCCGGCGGCGAGCAGCAGCGGGTGGCAATCGCCATCTCGTTATCGAATCGTCCGCAGCTGCTGCTGGCGGATGAGCCGACCGGTTCGGTCGATTCCCGAACCTCGGACCTGATTATGGGGATTTTTCGTAAGCTGAATCAAGAGATTGGCATTACGGTCGTCATCGTGACGCATGACCTGACGCTCGCCAGCAAGGTGGACCGGGTCGTTGCGATTAGGGACGGACTGACGAGTACGGAGTTCATTAAGCGCAATCCGAACATTACTCTAGGTGGAGGTGAGGAGGAGCATTCGCCGAGAGGACTGCAATCGGTTCATGAGGCTTATGTTGTCGTCGATCGGGTAGGCCGTCTGCAAGTGCCGAAGGACTATCTGACCGCTCTTAATATTAAGGATAAGGCAACGATGGAGTTCGATGGTGAGCGGATAATTATAACGCCGCCAAGATCATTGGGGGGATAATGGGATGAGACCAGCATGGCGCAAGGGATTAATGATTCTATTAGCAACATCGATGTTCGCAGCTCTGCTGTCAGCGTGCAGCAGCGGCTCGAATGAGACAGCAGAGAAGAGTGTTCTGCGAGTAGGGGTGCTGTACGGGGGTTCTGACAATGAGCCATGGATTCGCCAGCAGTACACCGATATGTATGAGATGATGAATCCGAACGTGGAGTTCGAGTTCGTCTCAGCGATTAACTATGATGACCAGCGCTACGAGCAGCAAGACCCGAAGAATCCTAAGAAGCAGCCGGACCCCTTCGAGAAAATGAAAGAAATGCTCACCGGAGACAATCCGGTCGATATGATCCTCAACGTGGATTACAACATGCTTAAGCGGCTGACTCAGGATAACCTGCTGCTCCAGCTGGACCCGCTCATTACGAAGGATAAATTCGATATCAGCGATTATGTTCCTACCGTTATTGATGGGATTAAGGCAGCCGGCGACAACAACATCTATGCGCTGACGCCTACCTTCAATTCCTCGGCCTTGTACTATAACAAGAAGATCTTCCAAGATGCAGGGCAGCCTGTTCCTACCGACAAGATGACATGGGATGAAGTGCTGAATCTGGCTAAGCTCGTCACGAAGCCGGGCGGCGAGAAGCCGACCTACGGATTCTCCTTCAACCGCTGGGTTCAAGATCCTTACTCAGACTCCCAGATCTATGCGGCTCCGAAGCAATTGAAGATGTGGGATGACAAGGGTGAGAAGATGCTGGTCAATACACCTGAATGGGAGAAGGTATGGTCAACAGTCGCTCAGCTCTACAAGGATAAGGTTGTTCCTTCCCAAGAGGATATGAACAAGATCTATGAGAAGCAAAGCGCTGCTGGGAGCGATATGCCGTACAACCCGCTGCAGGGTGATCTATTCCTGAACGGTCAGGTAGCGATGACGATTGCTGAATACAGCTACATGAATGAGCTGAAGCGTGCAGCGGATAATGCCTCCAAGATTAAGGACTTCACGCCCGTTGATTGGGATGTTGTCACCGTTCCAGTTGATTCTGCTAATCCAGAGGTTGGCGGGAACATCTACCTGAGCCAGCTGATGGCTATTAACGCGAAGGCACAGAATTCGGATGATGCTTGGAAGTTCATCAAGTTCACGAACAGCAAGGAATGGGCGAAGCTCAAGGCGAGAAGTGTATACGAGATGGTAGCCCGCAAGGAGTTCCTGAAGCCTGCGGAAGGTCTGACGTTCAACATGGACGCCTTCACGACGCTTAAGCCGCTGCCGCCGCAGAGCACGGACCAAGAGAAGTTGTTCCGTGAGAAGCCGGGCATCTACGAAGCGCAGCAGCCGGCGTATGAGCTGTTCCAGGAAGTGCTGAAGGACACGAAGACAGCGAAGGAAGCACTTGCTGAATGGGAGACGAAGGGCAATGTAGCGCTCGAGAAGCTGAAGACGAATCCGAACGGAAGTATGGGTGAAGGCGGAGAAGGAGTTCCAAGACCGCTCGGCTAATTGCAAGTGACGGCTTAGAATTAGCAGAGCCCGTTAACGGCGAACGATTGAACGATGCCGTTAACGGGCTCATTCATGCTTGCTAGAACTGACTAATTATGGGCATTCTAATCTCATCGTATGTGAAGGAGGATGAGAGGGTCGTGCTCAGATGGGTGTATTGGGTCAGGTTATACGAGACGAAGTTCCAGGCGGGGTGCCTCGTTCGAAGGATGGAGAATGATTGGTGGGTATACGGTTATGACTGCCCGACAGAGGTGGAAGTGTTCCGCTCCAAGAAGGGGCGCTACGGGGTTCGATTCATGCCATGAGGGTGTAGGCGGACTCTGTGCAGCGTATGTACGTTGAAAATATTCAAATAAACCTTGACTTAACTAGCATCCTGTTGTATATTATCTCTTGTCGCCATTTCTTAATGGAACGGATTCAGATGGTATTATCGCGGGGTGGAGCAGCCCGGTAGCTCGTCGGGCTCATAACCCGAAGGCCGCAGGTTCAAATCCTGCCCCCGCAACCAACCCTTCTCGATCTCAGCGTTCGACTAACGCGATCGAGGGCCCTTAGCTCAGTTGGTTAGAGCGGTCGGCTCATAACCGATTGGTCGGGGGTTCGAGTCCCTCAGGGCCCACCATTTGAACCTTGTTCTATATCGTGCCGGGGTGGCGGAACTGGCAGACGCACAGGACTTAAAATCCTGCGATGGGTGACCATCGTACGGGTTCGACCCCCGTCCTCGGCACCACCACTACATATCGAAGGCTTGTCCTTTGAGCGTTGCTCCTCACTCAACCTGACCCATTAGGTATGAGGGAGGAGTTTTTTACATTCTAGTCATCCAAATGTAATATAACCACTTCCATGGTTCTACAAATTCTGTACAAGCTCTCTCGTATAATAGAGATACACTTAGAGATTCTAAGTGATCCATGGGAGGGATTGTCGATGAGCGAACTCGAGAATGAAGTGGTTGCTGCGGAAGAACTAGAGACAGTAGAAGCACTGGAAGAGGCTGAGGTAGAGGCAGCAGGCATTCAGGAGGAAGCGACAGAGGAAGAAGCAGAAGCTGATGAACTTGAGGCTGCTGCTGACGCTGACGAATCCTATGAAGCAGCTGTAGAAGCTATTGCGTTCTCCGATGAAGAAGAGATTGAAGCGAACGACTAATTGTTCAATCCTATTTTCTTAATCCTAGACGGAGCCTGTTCCTCGAGAGCAGGCTTTTTATTTTTATTTTTTTTGGCAGAAGCGCGGGAGGGTGTCGAATGATGTTGGAAGGATTAACGAATGATTGGAGAGATAGATTGGAGTCCGTGCAAGCGGAGGACTTCTATGTAAGACTGCAAGAGGAAGTAGAACGGAGGTATAGAGAAGGTGAAGGTGCTGTATATCCTCGAAGACAGGATCTATTCGCCGCCTTGCAGCTAACCTCATACAGCGATACCAAGGTCGTCATCCTGGGGCAGGATCCCTATCATGGTGAGGGGCAGGCCGAAGGGCTTAGCTTCAGTGTCCAGCCAGGTGTCAGTATTCCTCCATCTCTTCGCAATATTCACAAGGAATTGGAGGCAGACGTTGGCTGTCCTATCCCGAATCACGGCAGCCTTCACGCATGGGCGAAGCAAGGAGTGCTGCTGCTGAATACGGTGCTAACGGTCCAGGAAGGGCAGGCTGGCTCTCATCAAGGGCTTGGATGGGAGATGTTCACGGACCGCATCATCTCGGAGCTGAACAAGCGTGAGCAGCCTATCGTATTCCTGCTATGGGGGAAGCATGCGCAGCAGAAGGCGGCTTCCATTCATGCGGAGAGACATCTTATTCTAGCCTCGCCGCATCCCAGCCCCTTCGCCGCGAGGCGCGGCTTCTTCGGAAGCAAGCCATTCTCCAGAGCGAATGAAGCGCTAAGAAGCTGGAACCAAGAGGAGATTGATTGGTGCATTCCTAACCTTCCGGGCAACTACGTATGAATAGGAGAAGCTCTCTTATGCGGCAAGGGGCCGGTTAAGAGAGCTTCTGTGTAGGTGTGGGCTGATTGTTAGGGATGAGTAGTGGCAAGCTCCTCGCTTGCAACGGGTGCATCGCCTCCCGCTTCCTGTGCCGGGGCGAGTACGGGAGTGTATTCGGACCCAGCATAGGTGACGGCAGCAACCTTCGTAATGACTTGCGGATACATCTTGTCCGGATGAGGTTGAACGACCTCGGTGTGAATGATGGCCTGCTTGCCCTTGAAGCTAATGGAAGAGACGCGAATGCCATAGCCAGGGTGAGGGACGTCTGCAGAGATCGTCACCTCATTCAACTGCTTGTTCACAGCCTTCACCTTCAATTGAAGGTTGCTGATTGGTGTGGTTACAGGCTTGCCCGGCTCTTGATTCATCCGCTGAGTGAATTGCTTGCCCTTGCTTGACCAGCTCTTTGCGAGTCCCTTGGTTATTGGATTCTTAGGGTGGAATCGATCTGCTGCATCTAGCTTGGCAATCTTGCTGATGAGCAGCTTCTGAACGCTGTCCATATAGGCTGGAGTCACATCTGCTTCATCCTTCATCGTTAGGAACAGCTCAATGAAGGCATAATCTCCTTGCTTGATGATGGACTTGAATAGATGATGGGCGAATTGCTCGCGTGTAATCGTCTGGTCCGGCTTCACATCCTTAGGGATGTCTAATCCGTTGTGATAGGCAATAATGAAGGCATCCGCATAAGTTGCGTCATCCTTCAGATTAGAGAAGTAATCGGTCACCTTCGGTGCCTTAATGAATCGAATGTTGTCAATATTCAGCTTGAAGTCTTCCACTAGCATAGGAATGGCCTGCTCATAGGTCAGCTTGCTATTCGGCTTCTGAGCGCCTAAGGCGAAGGCCGACTGGCTTAGCGTCATGAGGAGTAAGGCGGTTAAGGTTAGGAATAACAGGGAACGTTTCATTATTAATACCTCCAGTATTTGGTGAGCTGCAGCTATTCTAATAGACGCAGTGTATCTGATATATGTTGCATGAACAGTTAGGAGCGAATCATCATATGAGAACACTTCAAGGCCATACTAACATCAACTCCCAGACATTGGGCCGGGGGAGAAGGCTATGGTTCGCCATCCTATTAGGCTCTCTATCGGCCTTCGGACCTCTGTCTCTAGATATGTACTTGCCGTCGCTGCCGATTCTGTCCGAGGATCTTAAGGCCAGTACTTCTCTGACACAGCTTAGTCTAACCGCTTGTCTGCTTGGACTTGCACTCGGCCAATTGCTCGCCGGACCGATTAGCGATGTTAGAGGTAGGCGGATGCCGCTGCTAGCAGGACTTGCTTTATATTCGGCGTCATCTCTACTCTGCATGGCTGCGCCTAACATCGGAATATTCGTCGTTCTGCGATTTCTGCAGGGTGTGGCTGGAGCTGCTGGAATTGTCATATCGAGAGCGATTGTGAGAGATCTGTACGAAGGCAAGGAGCTGACCAAGTTCTACACCCTGCTCATGCTGATTAATGGATCGGCTCCTATATTGGCTCCGATCTTAGGGGCTAGTCTGCTGCAAGTGACTTCTTGGCGAGGGGTATTCCTCGTGTTGGCAGGAATAGGTGCGCTCATGCTGCTGGGCGTTATCGTTGGCCTTCACGAGACACTGCCAGCAGTCCGTCGATCCAAGGGAGGCTTGCGGAACATGCTGTCCACCTTCCGTATTTTACTGAGAGATCGTTTGTTTGTCGGATATGCCTTGTCTCAAGGGCTTGTGATGGGGGCAATGTTTGCCTACATCTCTGGGTCTCCATTTGTCCTCCAAGGTCTGTACGGCGTATCGCCTCAGTTATTTAGCTTTATTTTCGGAATGAATGGACTTGGTATTATTTTCGCTGGACAACTGACAGGGAGGTTAGTGAATCGCTTCAGTGAAGGGACTCTATTCTTAACGGGGATAGGTATAGCTGCGCTTGGCGGGTTCGGTCTGCTCGCTGTGCTCCTTGCCGGGGGAGGGCTGGCTCTGATTCTGCTATGCTTATTCCTTGTTGTAGCTAGTGTAGGGATTGTGACTACCACCGGCTTCTCACTGGCAATGCAGAATTATGGTCAAGCGGCTGGGAGCGCCTCTGCCTTGCTTGGAGTACTAACCTATCTGTTCGGAGGCGTCGTTGCGCCGTTAGTCGGACTTGGAGGCGAGGGGACCGCTCTGCCCATGGGCTTAGTAATAGCAGGTGCTGAGCTTGGAGCGGTACTATGCTACATGGCGCTTGTCGGTCAGAGAGGCGAGCAGAAGCAATGATAAGCAAGGGGACAGATAACGAATGACATCAAGACTTGAGAGTGTAGACAAGGGCGGAGTATCCGCTCGTTATCAATTCGTCGTATTATTTTTGGTTGTCATGGTGGCAGGCTTGTCACAAGGGCTGCTGCTGCCGCTCTTGTCGATATTACTGGATCAGTCTGGCGTATCTGCTGACAGGAATGGAATGAACTCAGCTGCTCTGTATATCGGTGTGTTCTGCACCATGTTCTTCATCGAGAAGCCGGTCCAGCGATTCGGCTATCGGAAGGTCATCCTGGCGGGTATTGTACTTGTGACGGCGGCGATGCTGCTGTTCCCGGTCGGGAAGTCGCTGACGGTGTGGTTCATCCTGAGGCTTCTCGTTGGCGTGGGGGATAGTGCTCTGCATTATTCCACTCAGCTGTGGATCGTGAGTACGAGTCCGGCAGATCGTAGAGGCACGTATATCTCGCTCTACGGGATGTCCTACGGGACAGGATTCAGTCTGGGGCCGCTCGGACTTAATCTGCTGCCGCTTGGTGAAGCTGTGCCCTTCCTAGTAAGCAGCGGCCTATTCCTGCTCGTGCTGCTGCTGGTCATACGACTTCCGAATCAGAAGCCTGAACGAGTCAAGGAAGGTACTGCTCAGCAGAACCGATATATTCGAACGTATAAGCTCGCATGGTTCGTCCTCATTCCAGGGTTCCTCTATGGCTTCCTGGAAGCTTCCATGAACAGCACCTTCCCGCTGTACGGGCTGCGGATTGGGCTAAGTCAAGCCTGGCTGTCCGTTCTGCTGCTTGCCTTCGGCGTCGGCAGTCTCATTCTGCAGCTGCCGCTAGGCATGTGGAGCGATCGCATCGGAAGGAAGCCGGTGTTGATTGGATGTGGCGTGATTGGTTCTATTGTGTTCTTCCTCATTCCGGCGGCTGGCGATCATAGGCTGCTGCTCATGCTGCTATTCGTTGTAGGAGGCGGGATGGTAGGGTCCTTCTATTCCTTGGGGCTTGCGTATGCGGCTGATGTTCTGCCAAGGCCGATCCTGCCCGCCGCCAATGTCATTGCATCGATACACTTCAGCCTAGGGAGCATCATCGGACCAGGTCTTGCTGGGCTCGGCATGCGCTATGTATCCTTGTCCAGCCTGTTCGTATTCCTCGGAGCGGCATTCGGACTGTTCGCGCTGCTCGGCTTCGCATATAAGCCTAGGGGGATGGAGGAAGAGGGGGCAGGCGGGCTTAAGGCAGAGTGAGTGCTTAACGAGGTTCATAAAAAAAACCAGACCCTGGCTACGGCGTGCGGGTCATCCGGGTGCAGAAATGCACCTGAATGACGGGCTGGCCCCGGCCAGCAGGGGCTATAGCATCGGAATGTGATGCTGCAGCGTACGGAGTGGGTCATCCAGGTGCAAAAATGCACCTGGATGACGGGCTGGCTCCGGCCAGCAGGCCATCCAAGTGCAAAAATGCACCTGAATGACGGGCTGGCTCCGGCCAGCAGGCCATCCAGGTGCAGAAATGCACCTGAATGAACGGCTGGCAACGGCGAGCAGGCCATCCAGGTGCAAAAATGTACCTGAATGACGGGCTGGCCCCGGCCAGCAGGCCATCCAGGTGCAGAAATGCACCTGAATGACGGGCTGGCCCCTGTCAGCGGGGTAGAGTAAGCAAGCAAGCGTGGCGTGGTGCGTACGTTCATGGATGCAGGAGGAGCTGCATTGTCCAGCTATAGGCAATCAGTTAAATACAACAAAAAAACCCTTGAATATCAAGGGTTTAATAATTAGCAATTATGGTTGGACGGATGGGGATCGAACCCATGACCCCTACCCTGTCAAGGTAGTGCTCTCCCGCTGAGCTACCGTCCAGCAACAGAAATTATAATAACACAGAAGCAGAGGCAATGACAAGTTATTTTTTAATATTTTTTTCTTTTCCTATCCTGCTACTTAGTCTTCGTGAGTAACCCTCTGCGATGCATCAAGGCTAGCAGGCGATAGAAGTCCTTGGAGCCTCCATCCGGCGTATCAATGAGCTTCGCTTGAACCGCAGCCTCTACGGCTGCCTTCGCCCACACAGGCACAGGCATGCTGCGTTCACTCTCCAGCTTCGTCACCCGCTTAACCAGTGCTTCGAATTGCAGCCGCTCCTCATTCGTCATAGGCTGATCCTCCTCTCGTTGCTCCTCAGTCGTCATACGCTTAATTAATGGAATGAAGTTATTCTGAGCGGCAACAACTGTATTGCCTCCAAAAAAACCAGTACCAGGACATGACTTGGCAGATGTCCCAGCAAGCTTGCTACCTGTCTTCAAGTCATACACGGCACTTCCCTGAGCGCTCCACCAATGATGATAGACGACGTGTTCGGTGTCGATCGGCAGATTGAACTTCTCACATAGCATCCGATTAAGGGCGATAACGGCTTGCTTCTGCGCGGCGGTCATCTGATCAGCTCCAATGTCAAAGTTGCCAAGATGCTCGATACAGATGCCGTATGCATTCGCCCCCTTGATGCCAGCAGGAATATCATCCATCGTCCGATCGAGAGAGACTCCGATAGATCCATCTGGGAACGTGGTGAAGTGCTGCGCCGTAGCGGAGAAGCCGCGAGTATGAACGTGAAAAGATCGCATCCCTTCGAGTCTTGCAAAGTGATTTGACCCATCAAAGTGACTATAGTTCGGTACTGCTGTATGGTGGTTTTGAATGAGCAAAATCTTGCGCGTGACCACCTGAGCATACAGCCATGCCTTCATTTCTTGCCAACTAGTAAACAACATGAAATTATTCTGAATTTGCATGCTGGATTCCTCCTCTCCTAATCTTAACCATCTATACCATTGGTATGCTTATCCAGCTGAATCTGACCTAGCTATAAGCACCAAGCCCGCTCGAGAATTTGTTCTATTCTGCCTTGTGAAGCATATGGTGGTAGAAAGCTCTGCAGGAGGCGGTTGCGCTTGTTGGTTCAATATGTTCACTTAGCTGTATGGTTACTAGCGTTGTTCTCCATATGTGGGATTGTGCTCGCATGTGTGGCAAGATTCGTTCTCTACGATTCCATGGCGTATGATCAGCTCTTCGTCTGGAGGAGGAAGCTGCCTCCTGAGGTGACGAAGCGAGAATAATATACTCGATACCCGCACATCCTAATGTCGCAAGCCCAATAACGAGACATGAACAGGAGGAATCAGCATGGACGTTAATGGCATTGGACAGGCGGATAACAGGGAGCATATCGTAGCGGTGCAGAAGAATGGGGACGGAGACCTAACCGCGTTCCAGACATCATCTGGAGCGGTGCTGGATTACGCGAGTGCGCTGCAAGCCGTTCAATCCGGACAACTGGCTGGAGTGAACGTATTCAAGGGCAAGGATGGAGAGCAGTATATCCGCGGTGATGCTGACGGGGATCCGACGAACAACTTGGATCAGCTGCCGTTGTTCTAGAAGCTTCTGATAGAATAAGCCCTCTCGTACACTCGAGAGGGCTTTTTGCTTACTTTTTTATGACCAAGTATAACGCTTGCCCTGCTCCACGAATCTCATGAGACCCGTGCGACCATCATAATCCTCACGATTGTCCCCGTAATGCATCAACCACGTGCGCTCCTGAATGGAAGGAGGGAGGGTGAGCAGCTCATCCAAGCTCGCATGGACTACACCCGGAGAGTAGAGCTGGCAATCATGATAGATCACTTCCACGCCATCATTCACGAGCTGCTCCAGCAGATAAGGGTTGAACTTCATATCCGCAGAGTAGAAGAAGCTTCCGTTGATGACGAATGAATAACTGTTCTTCCCCTCTATATGTTCCGTCCGCAGAGGACGAACTCTAATACCCGGCAGCAGCTCAGCTTCCACACCTTCTGTTAGAGGCCGGACCTCGAAGAAGTCATCCATCGACTGCAGCCCCTCTTGCGTCAAGCCTCCCTTGAGCGTCTGTTCCCATAATGGCTCAATGAGCGACTCCGCTATATACAGAACGGGCTTGCGCCCATAGATGAAGCGCATCTGGAACGCATATTCCTCTAATCCTCCTACGTGGTCCGCATGGATATGGCTGATGAGGACCGCATCGAGATCACCGAAGGTGAGACCCCCTTGATGAAGCGCTCGGGGCAGCGTAATCCCGCAGTCGAGCAGCAGCTTGCGGCCGCCTGATGCAATAAGGGCGTTGTTGTTGTCGTATTTTTTGGCGAAGGCGCTTCCTGTTCCCAGCATCTGAATGTCCACCTGCTTCATTCACTCCCTATCCTTGTTGTGGCCTTCCTGTACGTTATACATTACCCACACTGTACTAAAAATCGCCAAACGTGACAATCCGCAGATACGCATTCGCCCTTGCCTACATATGATGAAGCAGAAGTAAATTGCAGGCGAGAGCAGGGGGAGAGCCCATGAGCAAAGGCAAAGGCAAGGCCGTCAAGAAGAAGACCGCATCAACCGATAAGAAGCAGTTCCATTATAAGCTGGTTATGTCAGGGACATGCGCGGTATGCAAAACACCATGTGCGAGAGGAATGGATTATCTGGAACGAATGAGCGAGCCGGGGGCGGTAGGGAAGGGTGTGCCGTGCATCCTCACAAGAACGTGGGGATAAGGAGTAGTATTTCCCAGGCAAACGCAGGAATGGACAGGATTTGACAACAGATGCAGAGTCTGATAGACGCTAGCAAAAGAATTGGAGAAAGCGCGCAACTTTACCTCCAGGCAGGAGTATAACCTTACGACATCATTAAGCGGACGGGGGTTATAGCAGCCATGAAGTTCAAGAAGGTGCTTATCTTGCTATCGATACTATCGCTGTGGGGCGGTTCTATGTTATTCGCCGATTCAGCTGCCCAGAAGGTGCGGGTTGTACTCAATGGCATGAATCTGGACGAAGGGGGAATCCTTGAGGACGGTAAGGTATATCTGCCTGTGAGAGAACTGGCCGAATCCATGCATGCTATTGTAGAGTGGGACGGTGGAGCGAAGAAGGCCTCGATCTACAAGCCGAATGTGCATATGATTCTGTTCCAAGACAAGGTTATCTTCGGCAATGTAGTGAAGGGGAATCGATACACTTTCAATGTCTTCTCCCAGATTGACAATCTGAAGACGGATGTTGCCGCTGTCAAGGTATCGGTATTCGATCCCTATGGCAATGAGAAGGTCATTCAATCCCAGAACGTCAATATTGCGAAGGACAACTTCTGGTACCGGACAGAGGATATTAAGTACAACTTCGAATACTCTGGGAAGTATGCCGTTCGATTCTATCTGAAGGCAGATGCAGGGGACCCTTGGTCGTTAGTATCGGAGAAGCTAATTACTTCACAATAGCACCATAGTTACGCTCACTTCATGTCCTTTCTCCTTAGCAGGAGAGGGGCTTTTTTGTCGTTTGACCAAGAGCGCGGGTCATGATACGATACGAGGGTGTTATATTCAGAGAACCATTGTGAGGGCGAGGTAACGACATGAGCGAAGAACATAAGCACGGAGATGACTGCGGCTGCGGCCACGATCATGAGCATGATGAGAGTGTATTTATCGTAACTGACGACGAGGGCCAAGAGCGCGAGATGGTCATGGTGTATACGTTTGAATCCGAGAATATGGGCTATGCGGTTCTGCTGGACCGCAATGACCCGGAAGCGGACGGCGTCATCTTCCGCATCGAGGAAGAGAACGACGAAGCCTACCTGGTTGGAATTGAAGACGATGCAGAGTGGGATCGCGTAACCGCGATCTACGAGCGCATTGCGACACAAGAGAATGAATCCAAGTAGGTTCACCTCTTAAGGCTGGCTATCCAGCCTGCAACGAACGCCGGGACAAGCTAAGCTGTCCCGGCGTTCGTTCATTCCTATGGAAGTCCTACTTGCGAGGATAATAATAGACGGTTCGACCGTTGAACATGGTGAGCTCTCCTTGAAGGTGCTTGCCCAGATACTTGCAGAATTCGTTCGCCTTAGCCTTGTCGCCATGCGTGGAGCCGTCAGGCAGCACGACTTGAATACATGGAACCTGAGACTCGCCCCGCTCCGTCTCCCCGACACCGAAGATGATGAATTTGTAGAGCGGATTCATGCCTTGCAGATAGAACCATCCGTCATCCTTCGACTCAATCGTATAAGGGAATGCCGCCTCTGCATAATTCCAATCAAGCTGAGCGCCGGTCAGTGAAGTCTGGCGACGGTATTCCAGCAGCCTGTTCTTCACGTCCTCCAGCGATATCGTATCTACTGCCGAGCCTTGCACGAGCTTAATGTAAGCGCTCTGACTCATCCTAGTCCACCCCTGCTCCATCATAGCATGAGCTGCCGAGCAGTGACAATATGTGGAACATCAGCCATACCCACGGGCAAGACGAAGACGGCCAGCCTACCCCCATCAGGAGTTAGGCTGGCCGTCAGCAATCGTTAAGAGATCGCCTCTTCTTCGAAAATAACCTTAACAAATTCGATGCTGCGGTCCTCAGGTCCCTTCACCGGAAGACCGACTTCTACATGATCGACGATGTAATCAATGTTCTTCTGCGAGATGACCTCTCCCGGCAGCAGAATCGGAATACCTGGCGGGTACACATAGATGAACTCGGCAATAATTCGGCCAGCCGATTCCTTGAACGGAATCACCTGAGTCTGTCCGTAGAAGGCATCTCGAGGGGTTAAGCTGAGCTGAGGGATGTCCGGAATTTTCACAACTAGCTCGCGTGCCTCTGCCCCCTCATGGAACTGTTCCGATAGTGCGCGAAGCGCCTGCAGCAGCTTCTCAATGCTGTCGGATGTATCTCCAGGCGTAACTAGGCAAAGAATGTTATACATATCACTTAATTCAATCTCTACATTGAAGTTGTCCCGGAGCCAGTTCTCAGTCTCGTATCCGGTAATACCCAGATGTCTGACGTGAATGCATACCTTCGTCGGATCATAGTCGAAGGTCGCTTCATCGCCTAGAATCTCGTCACCGAAGCTGTACAATCCTGGAATCTTGTTAATCTCCGCTCTTGCATATTGGGCTAACGCAATTGCTTGTTCCGCAAGCTGATGCCCGTTGAGCGCCAAGTTGCGTCGTGAGGTGTCTAGGGAGGCAAGCAGAATGTAAGAGGTGGAGGTTGTCGTCAGCATCGATATAATCGTCTGAACACGATAAGGGTTAATACGCCCTTCCTTGACGTTAAGAACGGAGCTCTGTGTCATCGAACCGCCAAGCTTATGTACGCTTGTTGCGGCCATATCGGCCCCGGCTTGCATCGCCGACATCGGCAGCTTGTCATGGAAGTGGATGAGCACACCGTGGGCTTCATCGACAAGGACAGGAATGTCATACATATGCACCAGATCCACAATCTCCTTCAAGTCGGCACAGATCCCGAAGTAAGTGGGATTAATGACGAGCACCGCCTTAGCATCGGGATGCTTCTCTAGCGCGCGGCGTACAGAGCGGGTCGTAATGCCATGGTCGATTCCGAGGTTCGAATCCCGGGCAGGCGAGATGAAGATAGGACGCGCTCCTGCGAAAATAATAGCGGCCATAATCGACTTGTGCACGTTGCGGGGCACGATAATCTTATCCCCGGGGGCACATACCGTGAGAATCATCGTCATAATAGCTCCGCTGGTGCCCTGTACGGAGAAGTAGGTATAATCTGCACCGAATGCATCGGCAGCCAGCTTCTGCGCTTCTTCAATAACGCCGGTAGGCTGATGCAGGTCATCAAGCGGCGCTATATTAATCAGATCGATCGACAGTGCATTGTCGCCGATGAATTCTCGGAATTCGGAGTCGCTTCCCTTGCCCTTCTTATGTCCCGGGATATGGAACTGAACGGGCTCTTGCTCCGCATGGCGGCGAAGCGCGCTGAAGAGCGGGGTTTGGTTATGATTCATGACTAGCATCCCAGCCTTTCTTCTGATGTACAAACAAGGCTCAGTATAGCAAATCCAAGCTCTAATGCAAACGACTAATTGTGATGTTCTTCATTTGTTCATAACCAAGCCGGACATGATTATGTTACCATTAACGAGTGGAGGGATAACGGATGAGAGACAGACGACTACTTATTGTAATGATTACACTAATGACAACCTTCATCGGATTCGGAATTATTATTCCGGTCATGCCGGAGGTTATTACGCAAGCGGATCCTGATTCCAAGGAGCTGCATACGGGATTGCTCCTTGCGATCTATTCCGCGGTATCCTTCATCTTATCCCCGCTATGGGGAGGGTTATCCGATCGGCTGGGCAGACGTCCTATTATTCTTATAGGTGTTGCTGGCTTCGGCATCTCCTTCCTGCTGTTCGGGCTTGCCACACGAGACCTTAACTTGCCCATGATGTACCTGGCTCGTATACTAGGCGGATTGTTCTCCGGCGCAGTGACGTCGGTTATCGTCGCCTATGTGGCGGATATTACGCCGCCCGAGCAGCGAACGAAGGGAATGGGCCTCGTCGGCATGTCGATTGGGCTTGGCTTCACAATCGGACCCGGCGTGGGCGGCCTGCTTAGCGAGATCTCTAATTCAGCTCCATTCTACGCAGCGGCAGGTCTAGCCTTCATTACCCTGCTGCTGGCTGCGGCTAAGTTAACGGAATCTCTCCTCCCGGAGCAGAGGAGAAGCAAGGCGGAGCCAAGGCCGTCTCGCTGGACAGCCTTCAGCGGGCCATCCAAGTACTTGTATGTGATGGCGTTCTTCGTCACCTTGTCCCTAGCGGGGATGGAGGCTACTCTGCAGCTATTCGGCATTGAACGCTTCGATGTGACTCCGCTGCAAGTAGGGATGATGTTCCTAGTGTGTGGATTAGTAGGGGCGCTCATACAGGGCGGAGTCGTTCGCCGGTATATTAAGAAGGGGGAGGAGCCGAAGTATATCGGGATCGGACTTGTCATCTCCGCGATCGGATTCTTCCTGCTGCTCTATTCCCACTCGCTGATCTGGGCAACGATCTCGCTTGCGATATTCGGGGTAGGCAATGCGCTCATTCGTCCTTGCGTGACATCGCTCATTACGCAGAAGACGAAGGTGGGCCAAGGAGTGGCTTCCGGACTCAGCTCCTCCATGGACAGCCTGGGCCGAATTATCGGGCCGCTCGCCGGTACATTCCTGCTTACGATTAATCTGCAGCTGCCGTTCGTCATGGGCGGTATACTCTCGATCGCAGCTCTGCTCCTGCTCCTCAAGTTCAGGCAGGTTGACTATGACGTACAGGTGGACAAGACGGAGACAGCATAATCTCGTGTAATCAAGCAGCTATACTGCACCAAAAAAAAGCACCCCTCCCATCAGATTTCTGATGGGAGGGGTGCTTTTTTTTGGTGTTTGCTGTCACTTCATGGCGTCTCATGCACCTAATCGAAGCAATCCCCGCCTTGAGGCGGAGGGCGGCTAAGACCTGAGGACAGTAGTAAATACAGACTTCAGACGTTTCCAGGCTGGATCGTTCATCCGTTATGATGGTAGAGGTTATTAGACAGAAATGACAAAAATCGGATGAGAGAAGAAGGAGCCGGGGAGAAAATGAGTAAATGGACGGAATGGTCATTCCGCAACAAGGCAGCAATTCTGCTAATTGTAGTGATGGCGTTAGGAATGGGGGTAATGAGCTACTTCAGGCTGCCGATGGAATTCCTCCCTGAAGCGGATAATCCGCAAGTTATGGTCACGGCCATCGGTCAAGGCTATGATGCAGCATCCATGGAGAAGCTCGTAACGGAGCCGCTTGAAGGAGCAGTCGCTTATACGAAGGGCAAAAGCTCGATGTTCTCCACTTCGGGCAATGGATATGCGCAGGTGTCTCTGAACTTCGATGCCAAGACGGATATGAAGGAAGCGAAGGCGGAGATCGAACGTGCTGTCTCCCAGGTGCAGCTTCCGGAGCGTGTAATGCCTCCATTCGTCGTACAGTTCAATACGTCGATGATTCCTATCTCATGGGTGACGCTGACCTTCGATGACGGTCTCAGTGAGGGTGAGAAGGAAGCGAAGATGAAGGAAGTGACAGCTGAGCTGCAGAAGACGGATGGGGCTGGTGAAGTTAGTGTCAGCGGCAAGTCCTCTCCTGCTGTGACCGTGAAGCCGCTCCCGGATCGGCTTGCTGAGAAGGGAATACAGGCAGCCGCACTGATGGGAATGCTGCAAGGGAGAGGCGTGTCGGCATCGGTCGGAGAGCAGACCATTGATGGTCAGGCCAGCAGCATTAACGTACGAGATGAGATTAAGGATCTCGCTACGCTTCGCAAGCTCCCGCTAGCCCCGGGTGTAGTTCTCGGCGATGTAGCATCGGTCCAGCTTGACCGCAGTCTGGAGAGCGTCTCGCGAATTGATGGCAAGGACGCCATTATGTTCACGGTGTCCAAGTCTGGAGATGCCAATGCGGTTCGTGTAGGCAAGGCTGTAGAGGATACGGTAGAGCGAGTGAACGAGGACATAGACGGAATAGATGCTTCCATCATTCTTAGTACCTCGGAATCCGTTGTAACTTCAGTGAACAGCATGCTTCGTGAAGTGCTGTTAGGGGCATTGTTCGCGACGATTGTCATCCTGTTGTTCATGCGCAATGTGCGCGCGACTCTCATTACGATTGTATCAATTCCTCTATCGCTTGGAATTACCTTGTATCTGCTCCAATTGTCAGGTGTGTCACTTAATATCATTACCTTAGGCGGTGTAGCCGTTGCGGTTGGGCGACTAGTCGACGATAGTATTGTTGTCATAGAGAACATACACCGTAGATTGCAGCGCGAGCCACTCTCCATTCCGCTCATTACGGATGCGACGAAGGAAGTGGCGACAGCGATTACGTCCTCCACACTCGTCACGGTTGCGGTGTTCCTGCCGATGGGGCTGCTCAGAGGATCCCTTCAGGCGTTCCTGCTTCCATTCGCATTGACGGTAACCTACTCTCTGCTTGCTTCGCTGCTCGTAGCTCTTACCGTCGTGCCGCTGCTTAGCTCGGTGCTGCTGCGGAGCGGGAACAAGCAGGATGCGGCAACCCCTCCAAGATTCACTTCAGTCATCCGATGGAGTCTGCAGCATAAGTGGATTCCACTGCTGACTGCTGCTATTCTGCTAGTCGGCTCCATTAGTGCATATGCCCTCATGCCGAAGGGAGCGCTCGACTCCTCGAGCAGTGAGAACATTAACCTATCGCTGCAATACCCGAGTGAGACTCCGACTGCGGAAGTGCTTCAGCAAGGAACGAAGCTGGAGAAGTCCTTATTGACGTTGGAGGAGATAGACTGGGCGCTCATGCAGATGGGCAACAGTTCAGACGGAGCTAAGTATGGTGCGGTGTCATCGCCTACCCTAGTGACCTTCTTGATCCATCTCAAGGAAGGCTCGGATGCAGAAGTGTTCATGGAGAAGGTTCGCCAGCAGCAATCCGAATACAAGGGAGCGGAGCTGACGGTGAACGCGACAGACTTCCTGATGGGCGGGGGCTCCTCTCAAGTATTCGTGGACGTGACTGGAGATGATCCGGAACAACTCGCGGCAGCGGCTGCACAACTGACGAAGGATGTGCAATCGGTTGAAGGGGTAGAGAAGGTTCAGAGCAATCTCGAGGAGATGAAGCCGGTCTATACCTTCGAGGTTAATCCAGTGCTGGCATCGGGCGGGGAAGTCGCGCAGCAGCTGCAAGGTCTCATTAACCCTATGCCGATCGGAACCATTACGCTGGAAGGACGGGATACGGCGGTCACCCTGTTGCCGATTGCTAAGCCGGATTCGCCTGAGGGCCTTAAGGGGTTGACCGTCATGACAGCGACGGGCCCGCAGCCGGTAGAGAAGGTAGCTAAGCTCGTGAAGACGGAAGAGGCAAGCCTGCTCTACCACAAGGAAGGCAAGCCGTACGTGAGGGTCACAGCTACAGTTGATCCTAGCAAGCTGTCCGTTATAGGGAAGGAGATTAAGGAGAAGGCAGATAGGCTCAAGCTGCCGCAAGGAGTCAAGCTGGCGATAGGCGGCGCGTCTGTTGATCAATCCAGCGACTTCACAGATCTGGCAACGACTGCACTTATCTCTATCGGTATCGTATACTTGATTATGGTGCTGACCTTCAAGACGCTTCGAGGACCGCTCGCTATTCTGTTCTCCTTGCCGCTGGCAGCCATCGGTGCAATCGGAGGCTTGCTCATATCGGGAGTAACGCCTGACTTCACCGCTATGTTCGGTGCGCTCATGCTCATTGGGATTGTTGTGACCAATGCAATTGTGCTCATCGATCGGGTGAAGCATAATGAGGAGACGATGTCGATTCGTGAGGCTCTAATTGAAGCTGCGGCAACGAGGATGAGGCCTATTATTATGACCGCTCTGGCTACGGTGTCCGCCATGCTTCCGCTCGTATTCGGCTCGCACGAGAGCGGAAGCATCGTATCGCAGAGCTTGGCTATCGTGGTGATCGGCGGACTCATTGCTGCGACATTGCTCACGCTAATTATCGTGCCATGTATCTACGAGCTGTTCTTCTTCCGCAAGTCTCGCAAGCAGAGACGCCAGCTGAACAACGTGCGGGAGGCAGAGTCTGCAACCATAACAACCTAATGAACGAATAGAGGCTGCCTACTCGAGCATATTGCTCAAGTGGGCAGCCTCTCCTTGTGACTAGCGATTGTAACAGCTTATGCCATTGCCAGCTTGTACCATGGCATTAAGGTGTTGAAGGTATCTATCGCATAGGCGAGGAAGTTCTCGCCATCCTGCAGCAGCGGATCTCCCGCATCAATACGGCGGCCAATCAGCAGCTCAGCCTTCTGCACATCTCGGAAGCGGACAAGCGATTCCTTCCACTCCTGCTTGGTCAGATCCCCTGTTCTTAGCGCGTCACTCTTCGTATGGTCGAGAGAGAGCATGTAGTCCGGAGGAACGGTGTCCATGAGCTCGTCCAATCGAGCGAGGTAGGAGGAGGCAATAGCAGACTTATTCGGCAGTTCATAGATAAGAGCAAGCCACAGGAAGGCATGGTCATCGAACAGGCCGATCTGGAAGTGGGGGTGGGCTTTGTAGCCGCGCTTGTTGTGAGCGAAGGCGAGCCAAGTATCCTTGGGAGGATTGACTGTTCTGCGCAGATGCTTGGCCACGTGCAGGTGCATCTCCTGACCAGTCATCTCTGTCATGTCATGGATCATGAGCTCGCCAATCGCGCGGAACTTGGGCTGGATTCGGTTCTGAATGCCAGCCATCCGAGCTGGAAGTCCTTCGAGCCCGAATACGTCGAAGTCTTCCTTGGTGAAGCCTTGGAATATAGAGTTCTGTGTTGCCGTTCCAGTCATATAATATAATCTCCTCTTAGTTCGATGGTGTAGGGTTGATTATTGGATTATACCATAACTAGTCTATGAGCTGCCTGTCCTCCGAGAGAGCAAGCGCGGCATTATGAGTGAAAAAACGGGCGGCATTGAAGCGGATTTCCTTCAAAAATAGTCAATAAACCAAGTTGCCATAACATAAGATGGAGTATAAGATAATGGTAAGATTAAATTGTCAGAACATTTCGTCAACTAAACCGAGGTAAGGGAGGGATTGCCGTGAACAAGAGCTATGAAGTCGAATACTGCAATCTGGAGCTGCGATTTGACCGCCGGCAAATCCAAAATCTCATCCGTGATCTCATTCAGGAAGGGTACTCCTTGTACTGGAGCGAGACTGAGACGCAATTTCTCATCTCGGTTCGTACGGGCCGCAAACTCGTCAAGCTGAGGTTTCAACGGATAAAGAGTCGGTACAAAATTGTTGGTGATTACACGATTAAAGACGAGAAGCTGTCCGAGTTGATTGAAAAGCTGATTAATGACACACGTGGACATGCGGTAGTGAAGCGGATCAAGGATCGTCAGATTGTTATTGAGAACATAATGTTCGGTGAAATTATACGACTGGTGGAGGTGTCCGGAATGGAGCATCGCATTATTTATCAGAAGAAGCCGTTCGTAACGATAGAAGAGATTATGCAGGCGTATCAATCCAAGCGGGCGGAGGAGAGAGCGATCGTCCTGCGCTACGAGCTTGATTATGAACTGTCTGTTCTACAAGAAGCGCTGCTCGCAGGGCACGAAGCTTCCATCCAGGAGAGTAAGGAGAAGCTGCTCGTTCTTCGTTCCGAGATGCTGCAGCTGGAATTGTAACCGTGATAATTAGGCGTATCCTATAAGAGAAGAGCGACAGCTTCCAAGCGGCTCTTCTTTTTTACATATTACAGACATCCTTAAGGGAAATATAAGGGAATCTTGGGGTGATGGTTAGAAAGTCTAATGCGGGAAAGCGCACATTTTGTTTGCAAATAGTTTTCATCTGGGACTAAAAAGAGTAAAATAACAGTATTGTGACCAAAATTGAGATTAAAGGATGGAAGAAACCAAATGTCTAAACAGCAAATTGGTGTTATCGGATTGGCCGTTATGGGTAAAAATCTTGCCCTGAATATTGAGAGCAGAGGCTTCACCGTGTCTGTATTCAACCGTTCCCGCGAGAAGACAGATGACCTGATTAAGGAAGCAGCAGGCAAAAATCTCGTCCCTGCTTACACCATTGAAGAATTCGTGCAATCGCTGGAAGTGCCTCGCAAAATTCTCATTATGGTACAAGCTGGAGCGGGTACTGATGCTACCATTGACTCCCTTGTTCCGCACTTGGACGAAGGCGACATCATCATCGATGGCGGTAATGCTTACTTCCCTGATACCGTACGCCGCAGCAAAGACCTTGAAGCCAAAGGCTTCCGCTTCATCGGCACCGGCGTATCCGGCGGTGAAGAAGGCGCGCTGAACGGACCTTCGATCATGCCGGGCGGACAAGAGTCAGCTTACAAGCTCGTTGAGCCGATCCTAACGGCTATCTCAGCTAAGGTTGGCGACGATGCTTGCTGTACCTACATCGGACCAGACGGTGCTGGCCATTATGTCAAGATGGTACATAACGGCATTGAGTACGGCGATATGCAGCTGATCTGCGAAGCCTACGACCTGCTGAAGAATGTACTTGGCGTTGGCGCGGAAGAGCTCCATGAGATCTTCGCAGAGTGGAATAAGGGCGAGCTCGACAGCTATCTAATCGAGATTACGACTGAGATCTTCTCCAAGTATGACCCTGAGACTGGCAAGCCTATGGTTGATGTAATCCTGGATGCTGCCGGCCAGAAGGGAACAGGCAAGTGGACAAGCCAGAGCTCCCTTGATCTCGGTGTTCCGCTGTCAATCATCACGGAATCCGTATTCACCCGCTTCCTGTCAGCGATGAAGGAAGAGCGTGTCGCAGCAAGCAAGCTGCTTAACGGTCCAGAGCAGAAGCCGTTCCAAGGCGACAAGGGTGCCTTCATCGAAGCAGTTCGCAAGGCGCTGTTCGCTTCCAAGATCTGCTCCTATGCACAAGGCTTCGCTCAGATGCGCGCCGCTTCCGAAGAGTATGGCTGGAATCTGCGCTACGGCGATATCGCCATGATCTTCCGCGGAGGCTGCATTATCCGTGCCCGCTTCCTGCAGAACATCAAGGACGCTTATGACCGCGATCCGAACCTGAACAACCTGCTGCTTGATCCTTACTTCCAGAACATTGTCGAGTCCTACCAAGGCGCTTGGCGTGAAGTGGTTGCCGCTGCGGTGACGAACGGTACGCCAGTTCCTGCATTCGCTAGCGCACTGGCTTACTTCGACAGCTACCGTACAGCGCGTCTGCCAGCGAACTTGCTGCAAGCACAGCGTGACTACTTCGGCGCTCATACGTTCAAGCGTGTGGACAAGGAAGGCACGTTCCACTTCAACTGGCTCGATTCCTAGGAGCATGGTGAGAGGAGCGTCGCTGAAGCTACAGGCCGTAGGAAGCTTCGGCTAACCAAGTTCTCAGCCGCTCCGCTTCATAGTCTGCACAATGGCTTCTCTGGATAAGAGACATGGAAGCCTCGGCAAAAAAATGAAAATTCCGAAGCAATCGTGGCTGCGACAGATCCAATAACGACGGATCTTCGTCAGCCACTTTTTTCTTAATATATTGAAGCATCCATAGAACATCTTCCTTGCACAGCGGATGGTTCGGGTCTAGTATTCGATTGATCTGCCCCCGAGTTGGATCAGGGATTGAGAGCTCTGGCGAGTCGGCCATTTGGAATCGTCACTCCTCTATTTCTTTTATACAAGCACCACTATCATCCATACGACAGTTCGCACATTTTTATACCCCGTCTCTTAGAAAAAATGCTATGATGAGGAAGAATGAGTGAATGTAAGGCGGGGTACTTAATGAACTTAACACGTAATGATGCAGCAAATGGGAGCAAAATTGTGCTCGTTGGCTTCATGGGAACGGGCAAGTCGACGGTCAGTCGTCTGCTGGCAGACCAATTGGGCTGGCAACGCGTTGATGTCGACGAAGAGATTGAACAGCTGCAAGGCGAGAGTGTGCGAGAGCTGTTCGCAAGCAAGGGTGAGGCGGAATTCCGCCGAATCGAGAGTGCTGCACTAGCCGGTATTCTAGCTGCACCAGAGCAAGCAGTCATTGCTACCGGGGGCGGAGCCGTTCTACGGGAAGATAATCGTGAGAGAATGCTGCAATCCGGGTTCGTCGTAGCGCTGACTTGTGATTCAGAGCAGATCATGACGAGAGTCCAGGCGGATCAATCACGTCCACTCCTGCAAGGAGACCCCAAGGGCAATGTGATAAGGCTGCTGCAAGAGCGCAAGGATGCTTATCAGTTCGCCCACTATACCGTGGACACCACGCTGCTGTCGGCAGAGGAAGTCGTTCATGCCATACGAAGAGAGCATGAGAAGCTGGTCGAATAGGCTGCATGAATCTAACACTACTACATAAGGGGAAGATTACACGATGGATGTTCTAGTTACTCCTACTCCAACTCTTAAGGGAGAGCTTGGGGCGCTGTCCTCCAAAAACTACACAACCCGCTACCTGCTGGTTGCTGCACTGGCTGAGGGCACAAGCACGATCCATTATCCCGCTCATAGCGAGGACAGCGATGCGATGCGCCGCTGTATCCGAGATCTTGGCGCGGTTCTTGAAGAAGATGAGACTAAGATTACGATTACGGGCTTCGGACGTAATCCTGCTCCTGTGAAGGAGCTGGATGTGGGCAATGCCGGCGCAGTCCTTCGATTCCTGATGGCCGTGACGGCTCTATGTCCGGAAGTAACATTCATTAATCGCTATCCAGACTCCTTAGGCAAGCGACCACATGATGATCTAATCGAATCTCTTGGTCAGCTTGGTGTTACAGTCGAGCACAACCAGGGCAAGCTCCCTATAACGATTCGCGGCGGCAAGCCTAGAGGCGGGAAGATTACAGTGTCTGGCAATGTAAGCTCTCAGTTCCTGAGCGCGCTACTGTTCCTCACTCCACTGCTGGAGGAAGACAGTGAGATTGAAGTGCTTCACGATCTCAAGTCGGCCATTGTGGTTGGGCAGACGCTGGAAGTGCTCTCGCAGGCAGGAATTGTTATTCACGCTAGCGACGACCTGATGCATTACCGAGTTCCTGGCGGGCAACGTTATGAAGCGAAGACCTACATGGTTCAAGGCGATTATCCTGGATCAGCGGCTGTCCTTGCTGCTGCTGCCGTGACGCAGTCCGATGTGACGATTCACCGGCTGGAGGAGCACAGCAAGCAGGGAGAGCGTGCCATTGTAGATGTTCTTCGTATGATGGAAGTACCGCTCACTCATGAGAATGGTACGGTGCACGTGCAAGGTACCGGCAGATTGAAGGCTGTCGAATTCGACGGAGATCAAGCTACGGATGCCGTGCTGGCCATGGTTGCTGCAGCTGTATTTGCAGAGGGCACTTCTCGGTTCTACAATGTTGAGAATCTACGGTACAAGGAATGCGACCGCATTACCGACTACTTGAATGAACTGCGCAAGGCAGGAGCGAATGTCGAAGAGAAGCAGAGCGAGATTATCGTGCACGGCCGTCCGGAAGGCGTCGAAGGCGGAGTCGAGATTAACGCTCACTACGATCATCGCGTCATTATGGCGCTGACTGTAGTCGGATTGAGGGCGAATAAGCCGATTCGAATTCGTGATGCTCATCATGTGGCCAAGTCATACCCAATTTATTTCGATCACTTAAGAGCGCTCGGCGCAAGCGTTGAGTGGCTGGAGGAGGCATAAGAGATGGCCTATACGCATCCGTCTCGCGAACAGATTAAGGAGATTCTAGAGGCAAGTCATACGATAGCTGTAGTCGGATTATCAGACAAGCCTGACCGAGTATCTTACATGGTGTCCGAGGCTATGCAGAATAAGGGCTATCGTATTATACCTGTTAATCCTAGTGCAGATCGCATATTAGGAGAGAAGAGCTACGCATCTCTTGCTGATATACCTGAGCCGGTAGATATCGTCAATGTCTTCCGTCGTCCCGAGCATACGCCGCCTATAGCGGAAGAAGCGGCAGCGATTGGTGCTAAGGTGCTGTGGCTCCAACTGGGCATTGTTAATGAAGAAGCGGCTTCCATCGCGAGCGCTGCGGGATTAGAAGTCATCATGGACCGTTGTATCAAGGTCGAGGATTCCATTCTTCTGCCTGAAGGACGACCCAGAACCTGACAATAATAAAATTCACTCCTCTCTCCCACAATAAGAGAGGCTTCTGGAGCGGACGATCCCAGTACAGCAACCGTGATGTTGTTGCTGTAAAGGTTAGTTATCCAATCCGAAGACTCTATATTGGAATACCAAGGAGGATACAACGAGTGAATTATTCGTCGCAGCAAGGGTATCAAGGGCAAGGCTTCCAGAATCAAGGCAACCAGTTCCAGCCGATGGGTTATGTACAATCCCATTATCAAGGCCAGCTCAGTCAGCCTTCCTTCGGTCAGCAGCAACCCGTAATTGCCCATACAGGCGGCTACCAAGCGAATAATCAGTCATACGGCCAACAGCCGTCGACCTTCTCTCATTACACAGCACAGCCAATATCGCACTTCAGCAATCAAGGCCAAGGTCAATCCTACAGCCAGCCGGTCATCTCACACTTAGGGTACACAGCGGATCAGCAAGCTAGCGGTCCCGTATACCAAGCAACGGGATACGGCAGCCATAACGGCTCTTATGGCGGCGGTCAGCCCCAAGGATATATCCAGGGTGGCTACGTGCAATCCCATACGCAGCAGAGCCCGGTGTATCATGCAACGAACAGCTACCAACAAGCAGGCCCGGTTATCTCGCACCTCGGTTACCAAGCGAACAATAACCGTCAAGGATTCTAGGTCATCAGCATAGGACAGCGAGCAACGGCGGACCGACTGGTCCGCCGTTTTTCTTCTTTGACAAATCCGGATGTAACGCTTACCATCTTGTATAGACTTATGAGGCGGCGGTTGGCGCTGCGAACGACAGAAGGAGGATCCAGTTCATCATGAACTTCATGGGAAGCCTGCAGCAGCTCGGACGGGCTTTCATGCTGCCGATGATTGCGCTGCCTGGAGCGGCAATATTTATGAGCCTCAGCAAGCTGCCTTGGGATCTAATCGGTCTTGATGCAATGGGCGGGTACTTGTGGACGGCTGGCGAGAGCTTATTCCTCTATCTCCCTTATCTATTCGCGCTTGGCGTGTCCCTTGGGCTGACCGGCAACGCACTAGCAGCAGGCATGGCTGCACTTATTGGAATGATTATTTACACAGGGATTACCCAATCTTCAGAGCTGACCATCGAACCTACGGTGTTTATTGGCTCATTGATTGGCATGATAGCAGGCTTCAGTTATGAACGGTTCAAGAATTTGAGATTACCGGAGTACATACAGTTTTTTGGCGGACCGCGCTTCGTTCCCTTGTTCGTCAGCTTAATCTCCTTCCTATTGTCATTAGCGATGCTGGGCATTGCCCCGCTCATTGATACGATGCTCGTTCAATTGGGACATATTGTTGCAACTACTGGGGGCTTCGGCGTATTTCTATACGGCTTCGTACACCGTATTCTCGTTGTGTTCGGTCTTCATCATCTGGTGAGCCATGTGTTCTGGTTCCAGATTGGGGGATATGAGACAGCGAGCGGCGCTATGGTTTTCGGCGATTTGCCGAGATTTTTTGCCGGTGACCGAACGGCTGGAGTGTTCATGGCAGGCATGTACCCGACTATGATGTTCGCGCTGCCTGCCATCGCCTTCGCCATCATCCATGAAGCGCGTGAGGATCTGAAGCCTAAGATTAAGAAGACCTTCCTGACCGCGGCGCTTGCTTCCTTCTTAACGGGAGTATCTGAGCCAGTCGAGTTCGCCTTCTTATTCGTTGCTCCCTATCTGTTCGTCATTCATGCCTTCCTGTCCGGTGTCATTATGTGGGTAACCTATGCGCTCGGTATTAGGCACGGGTTCTCCTTCTCCGCCGGGGCGCTGGATTACGTCATTAATGAGCACTTGGCGACTAGAGGTTGGCTCCTCATTCCGATTGGAGTTGCAGTAGGGTTCGTCTATTACTTCCTGTTCCGATGGGCCATCCGAAGATTCCGGATTCCCACACCCGGCAGGGAAGAAGGCTCTCAGCTCGACGAATGGGCGGGAGATATTCCTTACCGTGCACCGCTCATTCTGCAAGCGATAGGCGGCAAGGAGAACATCGTGCAGATGGAGGCTTGCATCACCAGGCTACGGCTCAAGGTCGCTAATGAGAAGCTGCTCGATATCAACGCACTGAGGAATCTAGGCGCAGCCGGAGTGATTCGTCTCGGGGGCGGGCATGTGCAGGTCGTATTCGGCACCTTCAGCGAGCTTATCCGGGCTGAGATGATCAAGGCCATTCATCGAGATCAAGCGCAGGTCTTGTTCTCTTCACCCGTACAGGGTAAGATGCTGCCGCTGGAGGAAGTTCCGGATCCTATCTTCGCGGGCAAGCTTGTCGGACAAGGGGTCGCCTTCATCCCTGATCGAGGTGAGCTCGTCTCTCCGGTGAAGGGGAAGGTCAGCTTGATCTATCCAACGATGCATGCGATCGGGCTTCAGACGCCTGAAGGACTTGAAGTGCTCCTGCATATCGGAATCGACACATCCCGCTTAACGGGTCAGGACTACTTCCAGGCGGCAGTTAAGGAAGGCGATGAGGTCATACCGGGACAGCTGCTCATACGCTTCAATCTGCAGAAGGTGCGCAGAGATTCCAAGTCCTTGGCGACGCCGATGGTCATTACGAACTCAGAGCTAGTCCATTCATGGCGTTATGCGCCGTTCAAGGCAGTCAAGAAAGGGCAGTCTTCCGTGATGTCCGTAGTGCTTAAAGAGAGAAATGGTGGAGGGGAAAGGCCATGATTCATGGAATTGGGGCTTCAGCAGGAATAGCGATTGGCAAAGCATTCGTCCTTCCGAATTGGGAGTGGGAGCTTCCCGATCAGAAGATCGATGTATCGGATCTGGCACGTGAATTCGAGCGAGTGTATGAAGGAATCCGCACATCCAAGTGTGAGATCGAGCAGATTAAGGATGAGCTAAGAGATGTAGTCGGGACGGAAGAGACCCATATCTTCGATGCCCATCTTGCCATCCTGGATGATCCCGTCTTCATGAACGAGATTCAAGGCATCATTCAGAGGCAGTATAAGGCTGCTGAAGTTGCAGTGAAGGAAGCGATTGATCACTTCGTGACGATGTTCGACCTGCTAGATGATGAGTATATGAAGGAACGCGCCCTTGATATTAAGGATGTAGGCAATCGACTGCTCAAGCATCTGCTAGGCGCACCAGAGATTACGCTGCCATCCGATACGCAGCCGTTCGTTCTGATCGCGAAGGAGCTGTCTCCTTCCCAGCTCGCTCATATTAATCCGCAGCATGTGCTTGGCATTGCTACGCTTGCGGGCAGCACAACTTCCCATTCCTCCATCATGGCTAGAGCGCTTGGCATCCCTCTTGTAGTTGGACTTGAGATGAATCTGGAGGAGCCGATCCAGACGGGCCAGATGATGATTATTGACGGCAATGATGGAAGAGTGTATATCGATCCGGATGATGAAGTGACGAAGCGGTATGAGCTTATTCAAGCGCGGCAGTCCGAAGATAAGCAGCGGCTGCGAGGCATTGTCAGCTACAAGCCGGTCACCCCTGACGGTATGGAGATGCAGCTGTCTGCGAATATCAGCTCGCTGAAGGAGCTTGAGGTGGCCTTAATGAGCGGCGCACATGGAGTAGGCTTGTTCCGAACGGAGTTCCTCTATATGGATCGGAATCGGTTCCCTCTCGAAGAGGAGCAGTATGAGGTGTATCGGAGCGTAGCGCAGAAGCTGGAAGGCAAGCCTCTAATTATCCGTACACTGGATATCGGAGGAGACAAGCAGCTCGATTACTTCGAACTGCCTGAAGAAGACAATCCGTTCCTCGGGTACCGGGCTATTCGAATCTCACTAGATCGCAAGGACTTATTCAAGACGCAGCTGCGGGCCATTCTTAGAGCCAGCCATTATGGCCAGGTGAAGCTGATGTATCCGTTAATCTCTTCAGTAGAGGAGGTTCGGGCTGCTAACGCCATACTGCAGGAAGCTAAAGAGGAGCTTAGCGAGCTTGGATTGCCCTATGATCCGGACATGAAGATTGGCATTATGATCGAGGTGCCGGCTGCAGTCATGATTGCCGATCTGCTCGCCCATGAAGTAGACTTCTTCTCCATCGGTACGAATGATCTCATCCAATTCACATTAGCCGTTGATCGAATGAACGATGAGATTGCGCATCTCTACGAGCCTTATCACCCTGCGATCCTTCGAATGCTTAGGACGACTGTTGAGGCGGCGAAGCGAAGCGGAATCGGGGTAGGGGTGTGCGGAGAGCTTGCAGGAGATATTCGCGCGCTGCCGCTGTGGCTCAGCTTGAATGTGGACTCCATCTCTATGTCAGCCGGGGCGATCCTCCCGGTCAAGGAGCGGCTGCTCCGTACGAAGCTGGAAGACAGCCGTTCCTTGCTGGATGAAGTCATGAATTGCCGCTCATCAGCGGAAGTTCACGCCATGCTGGATTCCTTCATAGAGAGAGTAGATGCCGAGGAAGCTGCGACCTCTTAGCGGGTACGCTGCTCCAGAGCATCGACGAACGCCTTCGCATACGGCGGCAGATCTGGCGGGCGACGGGCTGAGATGAGATTGCCGTCTACGACAACCGCCTCATCCAACCAGGTAGCCCCTGCGTTCTCCATGTCGTCACGAATGCCAGGGGTGGAAGTGACGGTACGGCCTTCAAGGATCTTGGCTGAGATAAGCACCCAGCCAGCATGGCAGATCTGGCCAATCGGCTTGCCTGCAGCGTTCAGCTCCTGAACAATCTGAAGCACCTTGGCATCACGACGAATCTTGTCAGGCGCCCAGCCTCCAGGCACGAGCAGGCCGTCAATGTCACTGCTGACCAGCTCCTCATACGATAGATCTGCGATAGCAGGCACGCCATACTTGCCTATATACTTCTTGCCCTTCTCAGGTGCTGCATAGAGTACGGTTGCGCCGGCTTCTCTGACGCGATAGACCGGATACCATAGCTCCAAGTCTTCGAATTCATCATCCAGGAGACAGATGACGGTCTGATTGACTAATGACATGACAATTCCCTCCGAATCGGTAAGATGTCTACCTATTAATTGTAACGAAGGAGATCGAATGAAGCAAACGAACAACCGCACTAATCGTAGCAGACTGCGCCGCTGGCTCCGCGTTCTTCCCGCCATCGCTTGGATGGCGGTTATTTACGTCTTGTCCGCTCAGACGGGAGATGAGATTAGCAGCCTTCTTCCTTTTTTGCAGCAATTTTTTCCTTCGATGACCAGCTTCAATTGGGGGCATTATGTCTCCTACTTCATACTGGCGATGACATTCGATTATGCGCTCAGCCGCAGAGCTGACCGTTGGCACGGCAGGGTGCTCATTATCCTCTTATGCGGATTATATGGGGTCTCGGATGAGGTACACCAGTCCTACGTTGGAGGCCGAATGATGGACTTGTACGATATTCGCAATGATATGATCGGCGCCGCAGTATGGACGATCATATCCGCTGTGCCGCCCGTCCGAAGGTTATGGCATAGACTGAAGGAACTATAGTAAAAATTACATACCGGACGCAAGCAGGATTTTATGCAAAAAAGGTCGAATGTGTATCCATCTCATTCTCCGCATTAGCAGCGAACTATGCCCTAATGCAGGAGTATTTATCGGCATAACGAGAAGGAGTGACCACCATTGCAGAAACTATGCAATTGCGGCAACATGATGACCATGAAGCTGCGTACCGTGATATATTCCGTTAGAGTAGAAATAGACAACGTTCCGATCTATTCCTGCGAGGCTTGCAGCCGAAGCGAGGTGTTTCCAGAAGTGAAGCCGGACCTGACCGGTCTCATTGCTCAGCTAGGTGAGAAGCCCTCAAGACAAACTTTATTGTTTAATGAGTGGAATGAGTGGGCAGATTTGTTCGTAGAGGCTTCGGCCTTGCAGAAGAAGCCGGATCCTAGACGAATGGATCGTCTCATTGAAGAGAGAATCAACTCGCTGCTGGATCTACTCCTATTAGCTCAAGCCGCCGATGATCAAGAATGGATAGCAGATATTTATAAACGGCTGAATCAGATTTCCCGACGAAGAATGCATACATAATGCTGGCAATACCCGGTAACATTGCGAAAAGTTTTTTTCTATCGTATGATTAAGGGTAATTGTGGAGTGCGAATGAGGAAATATCGTGAATAAAAATTTGAATTAATGGAGAGAAGGACCGTGACGGTAACCATTTATGATGTAGCAAGAGAAGCTAGCGTGTCCATGGCTACAGTATCACGCGTAGTGAATAATAATCCGAACGTGAAGCCTGCGACGCGCAAAAAAGTATTCGAAGCGATAGAGCGGTTAGGATATCGTCCGAATGCGGTAGCTCGCGGACTTGCAAGCAAGAAGACAACCACTGTTGGTGTAGTTATTCCGGATATCTCCAATGCTATCTTCGCAGAAGTAGCCAGAGGAATTGAAGACATAGCCAACATGTATCATTATAATATTATTCTGTGCAATGCGGACAAGAAGAAGGACAAGGAGATTCGTGTCATCAACACGCTGCTCGAGAAGCAGGTTGACGGACTATTGTTCATGGGCGGCGCAGTGACAGAAGACCATCTGCAAGCCTTCAAGACGGCGAATGTTCCAATCGTATTATGCGCAACGACGGAAGAGAACGGCGAGATCCCTTCAGTAGATATTAACCACGAGGAAGCGGCTTATGATGCAGTTACGACGTTGATTGCACAAGGTCATACTAGGATTGCGATGATCAGCGGTACGCTGCAGGATCCTTCGAATGGATATGCAAGATTCCACGGCTACAAGCGCGCTCTGGAAGTTGCAGGCATTCCATATGAGGATTCTCTTGTTCGTATCGGCAACTATCGCTATGAATCCGGAGTTGAGGCGATGAAGTACTTCATTGAGCTGGGCGAACGGCCTTCAGCCGTGTTCGCAGCTACAGATGAGATGGCCATCGGCGCCATTCATTGCATCCAAGACTCCAGCCTCAAGGTGCCTGAAGACATCTCGGTCATTAGTGTGGACAATAGCCGGATGGCTTCGATGGTTCGCCCGCAGCTGTCAACTGTTGCACAGCCGATGTACGACATTGGTGCGGTATCAATGAGACTGCTCACGAAGCTGATGAAGAAGGAGAACGTGGAGCAATCCAAGGTTGTCCTTCCGCATGAGGTCATTATGCGTCAATCGGTTGGAGGAATCGAATAACGATGGCTTACAATCGGATTGGCATTATTGGAGCTATGGCTGAGGAGATTAACCTGCTGCATAAGCATGCAGAGGTAACAGGAGAGACAACCAAGGCCGGCATCACCTACTACAGCGGTCACCTTCACGGCAAGTCCATCATCTTCTGCAAGTCTGGAGTAGGCAAGGTGAACGCCGCGGTCTGTACTCAAGTACTTATTGACCTCGGGGCAGAGGTCGTCTTGTTCACAGGCGTTGCAGGAGCGGTTGACCCGAGACTGAATATCGGAGATATCGTCGTGTCGGACTCCTGTGTACAGCACGATATGGATGTCACACCTCTTGGCTTCGCGAGAGGGACGATTCCCTATCACGAGCGTTCTGAGTTTGCTGCTGACACACAGCTCGTGAAGCTCGCTGTGGCAGCGTGTGAGAAGCATTATCCAGGGAGAAGCTTGCAAGGGAAGGTACTGTCTGGCGACCAGTTCATAGCGAGCCGGGATACGGTGCAGATGCTCTATGAGCAGATGAACGGGGCCTGTGCGGAGATGGAAGGGGCAGCCTTAGCGCAAGTGTGCGATATGAACAGCATCCCATTCGTTGTCATTCGTTCAATGTCGGATAAGGCAGACGGATCAGCCCATGTGAACTTCGCAGAGTTCACCATTCAAGCCTCAGATAACTCCTATCAGATCATTGACGAGATGCTCCAGCATCTCTAATCATACTTAAGACAGCCCCTTACGGTTCAGCACAGAACCTTAAGGGGCTGTCTTGCTTCGTATAGCGGCCAGGGGTGAACCGCCCGCATCTACAGATTATGAAGAATAATGGACTGAGTCTCGCGGTTTTTCCCTGTAATCTCCTCACGGCGCGGGATAGGCGGGATGGAGTCGGGTTGGTCCAACCAGTACTCAGGCAGCTCATGCTGTCCTTGCTCTGCCCAGCGCGTACGCCATTGCTCTGGCAATGCAACAGATTCAGCGCCCGGAGCAGCCAGCTCGGACAGCAGTGGGTGTTCCGTCATAGTGAGCCAGACCAGCGACCACGCACGCGGGACGACTTGCCATATATCGTAACCCCCGCCCCCAAGCGCCACCCATCTGCCTTCAGCATATTGATGAGCCAGCTGGTGAATAAGAGCGGGCATCTCCTGATAGATTCTCATGCTGCAATGAATATGAGAGAGCGGATCATAGGCATGTGCATCACAGCCGTGCTGGCTCACAATGATGTCAGGCTTGAAGGCTTCAGCCACTCGAGTAATCGTGGATTGGAAGCTCTCCATCCATGAGTCATCCTCGGTATACGGCTCGAGCGGGACGTTGATGCAGGCTCCGAAGCCTTGATCTGTACCCTTCTCATGCACATAGCCTGTCCCGGGGAAGAGGTACTTGCCGGTCTCATGTATGGAATACGTGAATACGTCGGGGTCGTCATAGAACACCCATTGCACCCCGTCCCCGTGATGAACGTCTGTATCAATGTAGAGTACTCTGGCACCATACTTCTCTCTGATATGACGAATAGCTACAGCTGCATCATTATAGATGCAGAAGCCGGCGCCGCGGTCCGGGAAGGCATGATGGAGACCACCGGCCATATGATACGCATGAAGGGCCTCCCCGGACATGACCTGCTCTGCTGCAAGGACAGAGCCGCTCACAATCGCTGCAGCTGCCTCGTGCATGCCCGTGAAGCAAGGGGTGTCGTTCGTATCTAGTCCATATCTTGAGGGATCAGTTAAGCCCGCTGCAGCCGTCTGATTACGGCTAAGCTGCTGCACAGCCTCAATGTAGTCTTGTCGATGTACTAGGGAGAGCAGCTCTTCCCTGCATGGAGGTGATTGAGCAAGCAATCGTTCATGCGGCGACAGCGCGCCCAGCGTCTCCAGCAGATCGCAAGTGATGGATAATCGAATGGGGTTGAAGGGATGTTCCTCTCCGAAGCAGTAGTCGGCAGCTCCCGGATTATGAATGAATACAGCATGTGAAGACATCAGATCATCCTGTCCTCTCCAGCAGCCTTAGTTGAACTGCCATGTAGAATGAATTAAGCTAATCGATTAATACATGAATCTTCCACGGAACCGTACACGATCGAACTGCTCCACAGCATGCTGGGGAACCTCTCGACCGATTCGCACCATGAGGCAGTTGGCAGGATGAGAGCAGATCTCCGGATCATCGGTCGCATACCATACCATATCCACCGACTTCATCAGCTTCTCCATCATCCTCCGGTAATCCCAGATGTTCAGCTTCGTCCCTTCGAGATCCCAATGCCAATAATACTCCGTTGTAAAAACAATATAATTCTCCAGCTGGCCCTCTGCGAACGCCAGCTGAATCATTCGCTTCCCTAATCCGTAGGCGCGATAATCATTGGCTACCTCAATGGCTCCAAGCTCAATCAATTCCGGCATATGGCCTTCCGACCAGCGTTCATATTCATCCGGGTAATGGAAGGTCACATACCCGACGATGAGATCATCGACTCTGGCAGCAATAATTCGTCCTTCCTCTAACGAAGCAATCTCCACAAGCGCTTCATGCTGTTCATTCGGCCTGCGGAAGGCATCCAGATCAGGATGCATACGAAGCTGCTTCAGCACTTCAGGATGGATAGGCCCCTCGATGGTGAGAACCAGGTTGTCAGGAAGGACGATCCGTGCTTCTTGCAATGATTTGCGATGGTTCAATCAAGCGCGCCCCTCTCTTGCTGCAGCGTGGTCTTGCTGTTCTACCTCTTTTATAACAGAACCTGACCTCAGTTGAAAAGCATAGCCTGACCGAAATCTTCTATGCTATAATAGTTCAGGCATATATGACGAAGGAGCAAGAGTAGAGTGTAAGCGTATTCTAGAAAATTCTTCAAGACAGAGAGACAGATCTGATAGGAGGATGATACGATGATTAACTTACATCAAGAGCGGGTTCCGGCGACAGCAGCAGGGTCGAACCTGAAGAGCTATGAGGATGCTGTGAACACCTTCAACTGGGATGAGATTGAACGGCAGTTCAGCTGGTACGACACGGGCAAGGTGAACATGGCCTATGAAGCGATTGATCGTCATGTGGAGCAGGGCAGAGGACAGAAGGTTGCCTTGTACTACAGCGACGCTGAACGGGATGAATCGTATACGTACGAGCAGCTAAGCTTGCAATCGAACCGATTCGCCAATGTCCTTCGCAAGCTGGGGGTTGGCAAGGGAGAGCGGGTATTCATCTTCATGCCGCGCACTCCGGAGCTCTACTTCAGCGCATTAGGCGCACTCAAGGTAGGCGCTGTGCTTGGCCCGCTGTTCGAAGCCTTCATGGAGACTGCGGTTAAGGACCGGCTGCTTGACAGCGAAGCGGTAGCCATCATTACAACCCCTGCTCTGCTGAAGCGGATTAAGCGCGAGGAGCTTCCTCATCTTAAGCACATCATTGTATTCGGCAGCGAGGTGCAGGAGGACGAGGGACTTATTGATTATCGGACAGCTATGGCCGAAGCCTCTGACCAATCAGAGATCGAGTGGCTGGACCGGGAAGATGGCTTGATTCTGCATTACACCTCAGGCTCCACTGGCAAGCCTAAGGGTGTGTTCCATGTACAGAACGCAATGATTCAACATTATTATACAGGACGTATCGTACTTGATCTTAAGCCCGATGATATCTATTGGTGTACAGCGGATCCGGGCTGGGTTACAGGCACATCCTACGGTCTGTTCGCGCCTTGGCTGAACGGCGTAACGAATGTCATTCGCGGCGGCCGGTTCAGTCCAAGCGACTGGTATAGTACGATACAGAAATACGGCGTAACCGTCTGGTACAGTGCTCCTACCGCCTTCCGGATGCTGATGGGTGCCGGCGACGATGTAGTACAGCAGTTCGATCTCAGCTCCTTAAGGCACGTACTGAGCGTAGGAGAGCCGCTTAATCCGGAAGTCGTCCGCTGGGGGATGAAGGTGTACAATCAGCGCATCCACGATACGTGGTGGATGACCGAGACGGGCGGCCAGCTCATCTGCAATTATCCAAGCATGGACATTAAGCCAGGGTCAATGGGTAAGCCAATCCCCGGTGTCAAGGCGGCTATCATAGATGATCAAGGTAATGTGGTCCCTCCATATCGGATGGGGAACCTCGCCATTCAGACACCATGGCCGTCGATGATGCGCACGGTATGGAACAATCCTTCGAAGTACGAGGAGTACTTCAGGCTGGAGGGGTGGTACATCTCCGGCGATTCCGCCTATATGGACGAGGACGGTTACTTCTGGTTCCAAGGCCGCATCGATGATGTCATTAATACGTCTGGTGAGAGAGTAGGCCCGTTCGAGGTAGAGAGCAAGCTGGTCGAGCATCCGGCTGTTCAGGAAGCGGGAGTCATTGGCAAGCCAGACCCGATGCGCGGTGAGATCATTAAGGCGTTCATCGCGCTGCGGGAAGGCTATACCCCTTCAGATGAGCTGAAGCAAGAGATCTCACAGTTCGTGAAGGTAGGGCTGTCTGCACATGCCGCCCCGCGCGAGATTGAATTCAAGGATAAGCTGCCGAAGACTCGCAGCGGCAAGATTATGCGTCGGGTGCTGAAGGCATGGGAGCTGAACCTTCCTACCGGCGACCTGTCCACGATCGAGGACTAATCGTTACTTCATTCTTATATAACATAAAAAGCAAGGAATCGCCAAAACGCGCGATGCCTTGCTTTTTTTTGTTGAATAGCTTATTGAATATCCACCTTGGCTGATTCCTGTGATTCGCCTGAAGCATTAACAGCAGATATGCGGTAGCTTCCAGCGGGGAAGTTAGCTTCATAGAAGAAGCTCGTCTCCGGGGTAGTCCCTACCTTGCGATAGCGGCCGTCACCGTCCTTGCTGAAGTGAATGACATACCCAGTAACTTGCTCTGCAATCGGATTAGCTTGCCAGCTAAGCTGTGCACCGCCAGTCACCTTACTTACTTGGAGCCCTGATGGTGTGGAAGGGGCAGTCAGCTGTCCATCTCCCGAGCCTCCTTCGTTGCCCTCAGGCGGAGGGGTAGGCCAGCCTGAGGATGGAGGAGACGACGGGGTAGGAGCAATAGTTCCATCTGGACTTGGGACTATTGGCGAAGGCCCGCCGAATTGAACCAGGCCGCTAGGTGCCGACTCCTTGCCGACCACGTCGACTGCTGTGACATAGAAGGAATATCCGCTGCCATTCACCTGAATGTTGCGGGCGTAGTCATCGCCTACGAGGATAGAGTCGCCGACCTTCTGATAGCCTCCGCCATTAACGGATTGATAGATGCGGTAACCAACCACGTCGCCATCTCCGGACTTCGCGAAGGTCAGCTTCACGACACCTGCTCCTATTGACTGAAGCCTCGCACCCCCAGGCGGATTCGGAGCTCGTCCGTCATCCTGTCTAGGATCAGGCTTGGAAGGCGCATCCTTGTCTGCGTCATCCGGCAGGTAGAAGCTCATGGAACGTCTGCTCTTACTTGGCAGCTTAGCTTGAGCGGATTGAATCTTGTCCATTAGCGCATCCAGTGGCATCTCACGCTTGATGACTACTTGTTCTCTGACCATGTCGCCTGGAGTCGCTGGGTTAGGAACATAGTTGATTCCATTAACAGTTACATAAGCCATTTTGACTAATGCGTCATCCGATTGCCTTGGAACATATTTCTTGTTGAAGTAATCGGTAACCAGCATTCCGGCTTCCCTCGTTAAGCTTGTTGGGAGCTTGCCGCTGGCGCTCGATACCGTAGCCCGGATGATGCCTGAAGGCTTCGTGAACTCCTTCGTCTTGAACAGCTCGGGCTTCGTCTCCGTCGCCTGATTCATAATATAGGTCCATATCCATTGTGCACGAAGTCTGCCCTTCTTGGATAAGGTGTTCACCTGCTTCTCATAGCCCGACCACACGCCGAGCGTAATGTCTGGTGTGAAGCCCATGAACCATACATCACCGTAATCTTGTGTTGATCCAGTCTTCCCGGCAATCGGAATGCTTGTGCGCTTCTCGTAATTCCCTCTTACTACGGTTGCTGTTCCGTTCGTAATGACGGATCTGAGCATATCTGTCATCAGGAAGGCTGTCTGTTCCGAGAATACACGCTGCGGAGAGGCCTTGTGCTCATAGACCACGTTGCCGTTCGCATCCGTAATCCGATCAATCATATAAGCATCATTGAAGACTCCTTGATTCGGAATGGAGCCGTAGGCATTCGTTAGCTCTTCTACTGACACTCCAATGCTAAGTCCGCCTATTACGCCGGTCTGAGCCGCATCATCTGCCGGCTGCAGCGTCGTAATTCCTAGCTTGCGGGTGAAGGTCCATGCATCCGCAATGCCGACCTTATCGAGGAATATCTTCAGGGCAGGCAGATTAAGCGAGTCGTCCAATGCTTCCCTGGCGGTTACAAGTCCTCTATAGTTGTTGTTGGCATTCTTCGGAATATGGAATCCCTTCACGCCGTCCTTCATGACGATTGGCGCATCATCAATAATGCTTGCCGGCTGTACGGCTCCTTTGTCAATGGCGGGCAAGTAGGCAGCGATCGGCTTCATCGTTGAGCCGGGCTGACGTGTCATCTGAGTAGCGTAATTCAGCTGCTCTTCATAGAAGTCACGGCCCTCCAGCAGCCCAAGAATGGCTCCTGTCTTATGATTCAGCATGACGGCTGCGATTTGCTCCAGCCCTTTTTCCTTGCTGAAGGGGGAGAAGTTCTTATCATTAGAACCGATATCCCGCATCGTCTTGTAGATGCTCTTGTCAATCGTCGTGTAGACGTGATAGCCCCCGCGAAGCAGATGCTCCCGGGCTTCTTCGATCAGTGGGGCGTTCTCCTTCTTGCGAAGATCGGCTGTTGTCAGGTTCGGATTCTTCTGCTTCAGCATCACCTCTGCTGCCTGCCGTTCAGCTTCCAGCATTAGGTATGGATAGGTCGTATACGCCTTCTCTACTGGCTTAGCCAGAGACTTGCGAAGATCGAAGGTCATCGCTTCATCATATTGCTGCTGATTAATGCGCCCTGTCTCCAGCATGCGAGCCAGCACATTATGTGTACGTTCTACTGCGAGGTTGAATCCTTCCTCGTCGAAGGCTCCCTTGCCCGTGAATGCTGTATACGCGGAAGGGCGCTGCGGGAGGCCGGCTAGGTAAGCGGCTTGAGCAATCGTCAGCTTGTTCAAGTCGCTAATGCCGAAGATTCCCTTGGCGGCTGCCTTAATTCCGTATAGATTATAGCCGCTGGAGCCGTTGCCGAACGGCACCTTATTCAAGTAGGCTGCCAGGATCTCTTCCTTCGTGAGATAGCGTTCCATCCGTATCGCCAGGAAGATCTCCTTCACCTTGCGGCTGTCCGTCTTGTCCAAGCTTAGGAATACTCGCCGAGCGAGCTGCTGAGTGAGCGTGCTTCCACCGGTCTGTGTCTCTTCGTTAAGCAGCTTCTGCTTCACTGCACGCCCAAGACCGTTAATGTCGACGCCGAAGTGCTCGTAGAAGTTGTTATCTTCGGTTGCCAGCACGGCATCTATAACCGTCTTAGGAAGCTCATCGTATTCGACGACAATCCGGTCTTCTTCTGTCCGGAGCTGCCCGATTAATGTCGCATCATTGAAGTAGACGAACCCAGTGGTGGAATTCTCTCCGACCTTCTCTTCAATAACGGTGCGCGGACGGACCTCATCCTCCTTCACCAGGGCTGCAACGTAACCTGTTAATACGCCTCCAACCAATAATCCAATAAAGACGCCAAAAATAAACAGCCATTTGAATGTAATGAAAGTAATCATCCCGAATGTGCGCAGACCGCTGCGCCGGGAAGGTGCTTGCCCATGATTCTCTTGCATTCGTACAACTCCTCCTCCAAACATAACAGGCTTATTATATCATAAATCGTCATTATGAGGCATTAATCCCGCTCAGCTGTCAGCCGGATATGCTTAGAGCAGGAGGGAAGGTCCAGGACCATTGTACGGGCTCATTGACTTTACCATGAAGGCATGGTATAAAAACAGTAAGTTAAGCAAAGCAAATGCTAACAGCTTCGACAGGCTTCAGTAGTCTTGCGCAGGTTGCTCTCAGAGAGCCGGTGGGTGGTGTGAACCGGTACACGACGCAGGATGAATTACCGCCTTGAGCTGAATAGGGGAACCTTGCACAGTTTGTATAGCAAGCAGTAGTCTATTCCGGAGTTGCTGCTCCGTTATCAATGATGAAGTGAGAATCGCACCTTGCATTAGTGCATATACGGTGCCAGCATAGGCTAACTCAGCTATGACTGTGTATTCTAACGAGGGTGGTACCGCGAGCTAATCCTTCTCGTCCCTTGGGGCTGGAAGGATTTTTTGTGTTTTCTATGAGATAGGCGGCAGATTACATTCATAAGGAGTGGTTCAATTGGTACAGTGGGATAAGTTAACAGCAGAACAACAGGCAGAGGTGCAGCACCAGCTGGCGGTCATCTCCCGCGGAGTGGTAGAGATCACTCCGGAAGAGGAACTGAAGAACAAGCTGGCTCACTCGGTTGCTACTGGCACACCGCTTAAGGTGAAGCTGGGCCTAGACCCGTCAGCACCGGATATTCATATCGGCCATACGGTTGTCCTTCACAAGCTGAGACAGTTCCAGCTCCTTGGACATCAAGTGCAGCTCATTATCGGAGACTTCACAGGCCGGATCGGAGATCCAACAGGCAAGTCGGAGACGCGCAAGCAGCTGACGGAGGAGGATGTGAAGCGTAATGCCGAGACCTATCAGAAGCAGATCTACAAGATTCTTGATCCAGATAAGACGAAGCTCTACTTCAACTCGGAGTGGCTGTCGCCGCTCACCTTCGCGGATGTAGTGTCCCTCTCAGCTAAGGTCACGGTTGCGCGAATGATGGAGCGTGACGACTTCACGAAGCGGTTCACGACCGGGCAACCGATATCTGTTCATGAATTTTTCTACCCGCTCATGCAAGGCTATGACTCTGTGGCGCTAGAGACGGATGTCGAGCTTGGAGGCACCGACCAGATGTTCAATCTGCTCATGGGTCGTACGCTGCAGAAGGAATACGGGCTGAAGCAGCAGATTGCGATTATGACGCCGCTCATCGAGGGGCTGGATGGCGTGAACAAGATGAGCAAGAGTCTTGGCAATTACATCGGCATTGATGAGGAGCCTAATCAGATCTATGGCAAGGCAATGTCGATCCCGGACGAACTCATGCTCAAGTACTACGAGCTAGCAACAGATATTAGCAATGAGGAGCTCAACGCGCTGCGGAGCGGGCTGGAAGCTGGAACGGTTCATCCGCGTGACGCGAAGATGCGTCTAGCGGGAACATTCGTGCGGATGTATCATAATGAAGAAGCAGCCTCTGCTGCAGAGCAGCACTTCGTTACCGTATTCCAGCAGCGTGCGCTGCCTGATGAGATAGAAGAGGTAGCAGTCCCTGCTGAAGAGCTTGAACAGGGCTCCATCCGCATCGTAAGACTGCTGACGGTGCTTGGCTTGCAAGTCTCCGGAAGCGAAGCGCGCAGAAGTGTGCAGCAAGGCGCAGTGCGATTGAATGAAGAGAAGCTGACGGATCCGAACGGCGAGATCACGCTGAAGGATGGAGACATTCTGCAAGTCGGCAAGCGGAAGTTTGTCAGAATTAAGCTGTAGACACTAATACATTAGCGCATGACCATGCGTCTGGGGCTCGTATTCGAGTGGTATCTTCCTGCTCGGATGCGAGCCTTTTGGCATAACACTAATTTTTTTGCAGGAGACAGCGCAACGTTATCCGCTCTATTAGCGTAATAAATAACGGAATTAATAACAGCATCTGGATAAGGAATAGACATCTGAGAGGAGGGGGGATATGGAGACACTGTTCTGGGCTTGCCTTGCCGGAGGCCTGCTGTACGCGTTCATTACTGTCATCTTCGGAGATTGGCTAAGCGTTGCGCTGGATGGAGCGCTGGACTTCCTGTCGGTCGACGGCCATCCGTGGCTGCAATCGACATCCATTGTGAGCGGAATCACCGTATTCGGAGGGGCAGGATTATTGCTTGAGAAGTACAGCTCGCTCGGAGCCTTCACGGTCGTCGCACTGGCTGTTCTGATCGCAATTGCTGCTGCAGTCCTACTATTCTTCCTGTACGTAAGACCGATGCAGAATAGCGAGAATTCCGTCGGATACTCGATCGCTGAGTTGGCAGGGCAGATGGGCGAAGTGCTCGTAGCTATACCCGCGAAGGGCTATGGGGAAGTCATGGTGAAGGTCGGGGCTGGCAATACGAATCAGATTGCTGCGAGCTTCGAGGGTGCTGCAATACCAAGTGGAGCAAGAGTTGTGGTTGTTGAAGTGAAGGACGGCACACTGCTCGTCTCAGAGATTCATCTCGGTTAGTTCACCGAGCCATTCACAAGTAAGTTACATAGGAGAGGGGTAAGGTCATGCCAGAATATCTCATCATACCTTCCATTGTCGTTGGAGTAATCGTGTTATTAGGTCTAGCCTTCTGGGCTCGCTACAAGACGGTCAGCCCGGATCAGGCGATGGTCGTGACGGGCTCCTTCCTAGGCAGCAAGAATGCGACAGTGGATGAGTCCGGCCGCAAGATTAAGATTGTACGAGGAGGGGGAGCCTTCATACTGCCGATCTTCCAGAAGGCTGAATTCCTATCGCTCTTATCCCATAAGCTTGATGTATCCACGCCTGAAGTGTACACCGAGCAAGGAGTTCCTGTCATGGCAGACGGTGTGGCCATTATTAAGATTGGCGGCTCTGTAGAAGATGTCGCAACGGCAGCGGAGCAGTATATGGGCAAGCCAACCGAATCGCTGAAGGGCGAAGCGCAGGAGGTACTCGAAGGACATCTTAGAGCAATTCTAGGTTCAATGACGGTTGAAGAAGTGTATCGCAACCGCGATAAGTTCGCACAAGAGGTGCAGGGAGTCGCTGCACGCGATCTGAAGAAGATGGGGCTTGCCATCGTCTCCTTCACGATTAAGGATCTCCGCGATAAGCACGGATATCTTGATGCATTAGGTAAGCCCCGTATAGCAGCGGTTAAGCGGGATGCAGAGATCGCTGAAGCTGAAGCGGTCAGAGATTCACGGATTCAGAAGGCAAGTGCGGAGGAGATTGGGCAGAAGGCGGAGCTGCTGCGGGATACGAACGTAGCGGAAGCGACGAAGGAGAAGGAGCTGAAGGTGGCGTCCTTCAAGCGCGATCAGGATACAGCGAAGGCCGAAGCCGATCAAGCGTATGCTATCCAAGAAGCGAAGGCGAAGCAGAGCGTGGTTGAGGAGCAGATGAAGGTCGAGCTCGTGCGCAAGGAGAGAGAGATCGATCTGGAAGCGAAGGAGATTCTCCGCCGTGAGAAGCAGTATGACGCGGAAGTGAAGAAGAAGGCGGATGCGGATCGGTATTCGGTCGTGCAAGCGGCTGAAGCAGACAAGGCGAAGAAGCTCAATGAGGCAGATGCTCTGCAATACCGGATTGAAGCGGAAGCGAAGGCGATGGCTGAGCAGAAGCGTCTAGCGGGTCAGGCGGAAGCGGATGCTGAGCGTGCTAAGGGTACAGCTCAAGCTGAGGTAATCAGGCTGCGAGGTCTAGCGGAAGCAGAAGCGAAGGAGAAGCTGGCTGAGGCGTTCGAGAAGTTCGGCGAGGCGGCGGTGCTGGATATTATCGTGAAGATGCTGCCTGAGCTGGCGGGCAAGATTGCCGAACCGATTAAGGGCATTGACAAGTTGACGGTCGTGGATACCGGCAATGGCGAAGGGGCAGCAAGACTTAGCAACTACGTCACATCCCTCATGGCGACCGCACCCGAGATGCTGAAGAGCGTATCAGGTATTGATGTCAATTCTCTGATGAAGGGGCTCACGAACAAGCTGGTTGCCCCGCCTTCTGTACCGACGGCATTGCCTCATATCCCATCTGTCCCAGAAGCTCCAATCGTTGTTCCCCCTCTTGACCAGAAATAAAACAGAAAAAAACCCCCGGTTGATCGTATGATCTCCGGGGGTTTTTTTCTGTTGTGTTAAAAACCATCTTCGCCGCCATAAGACGGCGAGACCTGTTATTAACGGCTGTAGAATTCGACGATTTGCTTCTCGTCGATCTCTTGGGACAGCTCAGCGCGCTCTGGCAGACGAACATACTTGCCTTCCATAGCTTGATCGTTGAACTCCAAGTAGTTCGGAATGTGATGACGGCCTTCAAGAGCTTCCTTAATCGTTCTAAGGCTGCGGCTGCGCTCGCGCAAGCCGATTACGTCGCCTACGGATACCGTGTAAGAAGCGATGTCTACTTTTTTGCCATTCACAGTTACGTGACCGTGAGCAACCAGCTGACGTGCACCTGCACGGGAGTTAGATAGACCAAGACGGTATACGAGGTTGTCCAGGCGGCTCTCAAGCAGCGCCATGAAGTTCTCACCGGATTTACCTTTAAGCTTAGCAGCTTTGTCGAACAAGTTGCGGAATTGCTTCTCGTTCAAGCCGTACATGTGACGAAGCTTTTGCTTCTCTTGCAATTGAACGCCGTAGCCGCTCATTTTTTTGCGTTGGTTAGGTCCGTGTTGTCCTGGAGGGAATGGGCGTTTCAAGTCTTTGCCAGTACCGCTTAGGGAAATGCCAAGACGGCGGCTTAGTTTAAATTTAGGTCCTGTATAACGTGACATGCGTCGTGTTAACTCCTTCTTCAAATAAAGTTTATTTTGAAAAATGGGGTTGTGTTTGCCGGAATACGTTTTACGCGAAAAGCTGCCCAATAGCAGTCTTTACAGCCTGACAGGAGAGTTCAGCCGCTGTCCTGAAAGCAAACGCATCACTGAGGGTGACACAAAACCGTACGCCCAGTATTCAACATCTAATTCTAAGGATTACAGCTTCTTTTGTCAAGTGAGAATGGCAGGTTAGCAAGAAGCATATCGTGGGAAATGTGCAGCTCACGTAACAGGAACTAAAGTCCTATATAATAGGTACTAAGTAGTGCAATGAATGACAGAATAAGGTATGATAACTGGTATAGCTTGCAATATACAAGAATAACCAAATAGGTTAAACCGAAGATTGGCAGGTGATGACTTCATGAAGCATACCGATACCCCCGCTCATATCGTCCCTCAACGTGCTAGGGATATGGAGTCCATCTGGTTCATGAACGAAGATATAAGAGATTCGGATAATCCTTATCTGCCCGAGCTCTTGCACAAGAGCTTCAAGCGATGGATGGCGGAGCTGGAAGACTCTGAATGGCTTACTCATACTTGTGTACACTTATATACACTGGAAGGACAGCGAATTGCTTGCAGTGGAATTCCTAAGCATCATCTAGATGAATTCATTAGAGATGAGCTAGTCAAGTCTATACAGCGAGATGAGTTCCCTAGTAGCAAGTGGAATCTGGTTCATGCCCCTAATCTTGATACTTCAATCATGGTAGTGCCTGTTCTGCGCCGTTCAGACCAGCGTCCCTTCTGTCTGCTCGTACAGACGGTACAAGAGGATTCCGTATCTTCAGAAGCCTTAGTGGCTGCAGCACTGCATTATAGAAGCTGCTTCTACTACCAATTCGAGCAGCAGTTCATCAGAGAGATGCTGCAGGAGCAGGTGCGAACGAAGAGGGAAGCCAGCCACCGTGACTCCTTATTCCTAGTTGCCAAGCAGCTCTACGACCAGACCGATGTTGCTTCGCTGTTGGCTGAGATGCTGCGAAGTCTGGAGACCCTCTACCCAGAGTCCGAGCTGTTCCTATACTTATCCCAGGACTTCAACAGCGGAGATAATAGAGTGCAGCCCATTGTGTTCCGCAGTGCCTCACATGATCTAGTGACGAAGTCCTTCCTTGAGGGGCGTTCCATTACGGAGTCGGAGCATGGACGGACTAAGCTCGCGGTACCTATGTCTGGCAAGCAGGCCGTATATGGCGTCCTATGCTTGACTATTGGACAAGGCGGCTGGGATCCGAGGGACCTTCCTGCCATTGTGCTGTTGGCTGACACAGCAGGGTCTGCGTTCGAGAATGCGAAGCTCTATGAACAATCCAACTTGCTCATTAATGAGCTTCGCTTAATTAATGAGCTGACCAAGCGGCTCAATCAGTCGCTTAGACCTAAGGAGATCTATGACTTCGCTGCGACGGAGCTGCTTACGATCTTCACCGCTGAATTCTGTTCAGTACTCCAACTGGATGAGACGAGCGGGCACTTCCAGGTCATGTCAACGAATGTTCCTGCCATGGCGGGTGCTCGATTCGCACTGGAGAATGGCTTCTGCGGAAGCGTGTATCGGACAGGGGAGCCGCTCATCGTATCCGATTACACCGCTTATCACGAGGTGAAGTCTGAGTGGATGGAGCATACAGCGGCCAGATCATTAATTGCTTCGCCTATCCTGGTGGAAGGACGGGTGGCAGGGGTCATCCTCGTTGGGCATCGGCTGGCCAATTACTTCTCGTATGAGAATTACAAGCTGCTGCAGGTCATGTCTACCCATATCGGACTTGCGGTCACGAATGGAATTCTGCATGCTGAAGTCCGAAGAATGGTTATTACCGATAATCTGACGGGTCTCTATGCCAGACATTATCTGAATGAACAGATTACAGCGCTTCAGCGCAAGGATCCTCACGGCTCGCTCATTCTCGTCGACATCGATCACTTCAAGCAGGTCAATGACACGTATGGGCATCAGGTTGGAGACCGCATCCTCATCCAGGTTGCACAGATTATCGGATCAGCCAGCAGACAAGGTGATATCTGCGCGAGATGGGGCGGAGAAGAGCTTGCTGTCTATCTGCCGGGGATCCGGACCGATACAGCGTTCCGCATTGCCGAGCGGATTCGGTCCAGGGTAGAGCTAGAGACGGATCCCTCCGTTACGGTCTCTTGCGGCGTATCCGAGTGGACGTACGAGAATGAGAAGGTAAGTGTGGAATCATTATTCTATCGAGCGGATATGGCCTTGTATGAAGCGAAGAACAATGGGAGAAACTGTATTTATGTCGGACAAGGCATAGTGAAGGGAAGCTCTGAGGTCAATCGACCTTAGAGCTTTTTTTTAATGGCATCCATATACCCATAGAGCACTAAGTGAGAATAGAAGTATTCGGTTGATGGGAAAATAACTCCGTTATCCATATATGCTCCAGAGTGAAAGGGTGAAGGTGCGGTGAAAGCTATGTTCGTTGTACTTGCCACTATAATTATTGTGACCGGCTGCTCCTCGTCGCGTACGCCAGAGGAATGGCTGACGATGTCGATATCGGGACTGGCGTCCATTGACCAGTATGAATTCTCAGGTGAGACGGCGGTTACTCTGCCTAATGGAGTATCGGGTAAGCCCAAGGCATATCGTGGCAAAGTCATTGATCATGAGAAGCTTATTGTCCAGTCCGAGGGTGAATCGACTTCTGAAGTGAATCCAGCCAAGCTGCTTGCTTGGATACAGAACAGTCCTAAGGAAGTGTCACTTATGAAGTCGGATCAGGAAGGCCTCGTCCAGCTGTCGATCCATATGAAGGGGGATGCTCCAGCGGCTAAGCTGACGGAGCAGCTTCAGAGTGAGCTCACCGCGCTTGCGGCGGATGCGCCCAAGGAGGGTGCTGCTTACCGCAAGGCTTGGGAAGAGGAGTTCCATCGCTCGAAGCAGCAGTTAAATGAAGTGTTGAAGACGCTCAGAGTGAAGTCGGACTATAAGCTCTATGTTGATCGTAATAAGATGCTTCCTATGCAGCTGGAGGAGTATTCCATGATCTCATATGTATCACAGGGACGAAGCCACCAAGAGACTAGGCGTTCTAGGATTGCGCTGGAGTCATTTAATGGCAGAACCTCCTCCCCTGTGCAAGCAGCGAGCAAACATGGTACGATAAGAAGGTAAGATTACCAAATATAGTGGAGGAATTATTCCAATGCGAGACCCAAGATTACAGAAGCTGGCCGAGAACTTAGTCGGCTATTCTATTGATGTGCAGCCTGGTGAGAATGTTCTCATTGATATGATTGGAATGGGCGCCGAGCGTGAGCTTGCGAAGTGTCTTATTGAAGAAGTAGCTAAGCGCGGAGGTCGCCCCTTCGTAGAGACGAGTGATCGCTCTGTCCTCCGTTCCATGCTTCATCATGCGACGAAGGAACAGATAGAGACTTGGGCGGAGCTTGATCTGGAGCGGATGAAGAAGATGCAAGGCTACATAGCCGTTCGCTCCGGAGAGAACGTTAATGAGCTGGCTGATGTGCCTTCGGAGAAGATGCGCCTCTACGATACGATCTATCGCAATCCGATTCATTCTGAGCAGCGTGTGAAGCATACGAAGTGGGTTGTCTTGCGTTACCCGAACGCTTCAATGGCACAGCTAGCTAACATGACGACGGAAGCATTCGAGAACTTCTACTTCGATGTATGCAATCTGGATTACGCGAAGATGGATCAAGCGATGAACCCGCTGGAAGCGCTGATGAGCCGTACCGATAAGGTTCGGATCGTTGCTCCTGGGACAGACTTGAGCTTCTCTATTAAGGGCATCGGTGCGAAGAAGTGCGCTGGCAACCGCAACATTCCGGATGGAGAAGTGTTCTCTGCTCCTGTTCGCGATTCCGTTAACGGGAAGATTACTTACAACTCGCCTAGCGTCTATTCCGGCGTAACGTTCCAGAACATCTCCTTCACCTTCGAGCATGGCAAGATCGTTGAGGCGACCAGCAATGATACGAAGAAGCTGAATGAGATTCTTGATATGGACGAGGGTGCCCGTTACATTGGTGAATTCGCGATCGGGTTCAATCCGCACATCCTGCATCCGATGAATGATATCTTGTTCGATGAGAAGATTGCAGGAAGCCTGCACTTCACACCTGGTCAGGCTTATGAAGAGACGGACAATGGCAATCGCTCAGCGGTCCATTGGGATCTCGTGCTCATTCAACGTCCTGATTATGGCGGCGGAGAGATCTATTTCGACGATGTACTCATTCGCAAGGACGGTATGTTTGTTATTCCTGAGCTGGAAGCACTAAATCCCGATAATTTGAAATAATTGCAAATGAAGCGTTTTGCCTCTTGAACTACGGCCGCCTTTCAGGTTATCATGAGTTCATGGTTCGGTTAAGGTAAGCTTTACTAAAAATTCTGGAGGGATCTCCCATGTCTAACAACGCTGCTATCGTAGAAATTTCCCAAACAGCCAGCCAATTCCGCTCTTCCATCGTTCTTCAAGCCGAGAATAAATACATTGACGTGAAGAGTATCCTTGGTCTATTCACCACTCTCGTTGGCAACCATGCATATGAGCTGCATGTTCACGGCCCAGACGCCGAAGAAGCGAAGAAGGCACTCTCCGAAGTATTTGCCAAGCACAACTTGAATGTTAAGGTTGTGTCCGAGTAATTCCTACGATTCATGATTATTGATTATAGCTAGTGCAGCACTCCTATATTATTGTAGGAGTGCTTTTCCTTTTTAGGTCCTTGTGTATTCCCTCTAGATCGTCTAATATAAAAGATATAGAAGACGACGGAGTAAGCGTACAGGGGGGAAGAGGATGTCTTCACCGGAAGTCACGGTTCAATTGCATGAGAAGGCGCTGCGTCTGCTTGAAGAAGATGCTGCTAAGATTGAGAAGCTGATTGAAGTCCAGATGGAGAATTTGACCACCCGTCAATGTCCGTTGTATGAGGAAGTATTGGACACTCAGATGTATGGGTTCTCCCGTGAGGTGGACTTTGCTGTCCGAGCAGGGCTTATTGATGAACTGGCCGGAAGAGAGATTGTGAGCAAGCTGGAGCGTAACCTGGCGCGCTTATACGAAGCGCTGAATAGAAGAGAGTAGTCTCCGTGGAGACTACTCTCTTTTTTTTGACGTGCAACGAAGGGCTGATCATACTCTAGACTAAGAAGAATGCTACACCTAGAATGACGTAGACCATGAGGAGCAGCACCCCTTCGTACCAGTTCGTATTCCCATCTTGAGAGACGGACTTGGCTATGAACACGGAGACACCGATGGCCGTTAGCTCAATGGGTGTGAATACGATATCCATCGTAGGGCCGAAGAATGTACTGACAAGCACGAGCACCGGAGCGACGAATAAGGCAATCTGAAGCGATGAGCCAATTGCAATCTCAACAGCTGCGCCCATCTTGTTCTTCATTGCCAGCATGACCGCTGCACTATGTTCAGCGGCATTCCCGACGATAGCGATTACGAACGCTCCAATGAACAACTCGGAGAGACCGAACCTCTCACTGAAGGAGTCTAACGTATGGACGAGCCATTCACTGGTGAACGCGACCATAACGGTAGCGAGTACGAGATAGAGGATGGACCTCCACTTGGACCATGCTGGCTCCTCGCCGTGATCTCCCTTCATCTCGGGGTCAGACAGCACATCCTTATGTGTAATCATCGAGAAGACAAGCCACAACAAGTAAGAGACAATGAGTATGCCTGCTACTGTCAAGCTGAGCAGAGCATCTTCGTCAATGGAGAACTTCTCAACATTGACGAAGACGGCGGGCACGAACAGGCCGATCACGGCCATAGTCATCAGTGTGGAATTATGCTCGGCCAGCTTGTTATTGAAGACCTGCTCCTTGTAACGCAGACCGCCGAGCAGGATGCTAAGTCCAAGAACAAGCAGCAGATTGCCGATTATTGAGCCGGTTATACTCGCCTTCACCATATCGAATAATCCTTCCTTAACAAGGAAGATTGCGATAATGAGCTCGGCTGCATTGCCGAATGTCGCATTCAGGAACCCCCCCAGACGCTGTCCGGCGTAATGCGAGACACTCTCAGTTGCCTTGCCCAGGAAGCCCGCTACGAACACGATTGCAATGGCCGAGACTATGAATTGCACAGTCATGTCCCAGTGTAGGTAATGCCCCGCTGCGCTGAGTGCGAACATAGCGAACAACCCGATAAAAAATAGTTTTTGTCTCATGTACGAACCTCACTTCTTCCGATAATCAGTAAAAATCTGCAAATCCTCTATAAGAAAGATACCCCTGTGTAAACTTTCCTAATCAACCTGTCCTGCACATATTGATTCATGAGTAACCATCTATTACAATGAAATCAGAAATGGCAAATAGAGGAGTGGATCTTATGACCGAAGACCTCGATACAGGATTAATTCGAATCTCAGATGATGTTGTCGCAACCATTGCTGGACTTGCCGCCCTCGAGACACCAGGTATAGCCGGGATGTCCGGCGGGATCTCCGAAGGTCTAGCCAAGCGCCTTAGCGGTAAAAACGTGCAAAAAGGTGTGTCCGTTGAGGTCGGTCAGCTGGAGGCAGCGATTGATCTGCGTATTATTGTTCATTATGGAATTCCCATTCAGGAAGTATGCAGGCAGCTCCAGCTGAATGTTCAGGAATCAGTCGAGAACATGACGGGACTTCGTGTAGTAGAGGTGAATGTGAAGGTAGAAGGCGTCGCCTTCAAGGAAGAAGAGAATGAAGAAGTGCAGAACGCAAGATTAAGATAAGCAGTAGAACATAGAGCTGTCACATCACCAGGACTATCGCTAGCAGGTGCGCATACTTAAATATTGCAGCAAAAAAAACGGTACCTCCTTAGATTAAGGATGGTACCGTTCTATCGTCTTGGACGAGTTCCTTGCTCCGTACGATTCGACTCCCTGGATATGCTGAGCAGTATTCCCATACTTATCATCATGATGATAAGGGAGGAGCCTCCATAAGAGATGAAGGGCAGTGTAACTCCCGTAACCGGAATCGCATTAATGACACCGCCTATGTTGACGAAGGTCTGGATCGCAATGAGTCCGATAATGCCAACCCCTACTAAGGTACCGTATTGGTCTGGGCATCGCAGAGCAACGATTAGGCCTCTCCATAGGAAGAAGAGATAGAATAGCAGGAATAAGGTGCTGCCGATGAAGCCGAATTCTTCCGCGATCACGGCGAAGATGAAGTCATTGTATGGAAAAGGCAAATAATGAAGCTTCTGAACGCCGTTACCGAAGCCAGCTCCGGTAATACCGCCATGTCCGAGTGCTTCAAGTGACTCAACGAGATGGTAGCCGGTACCTTGCTCATCTGCTAATGGATCCATGAAGGCGGTTATCCGATTAATACGGTATCCCCATGCATCAGGCGAAGATACTAGCATAGAGATGCTTACGACAATGGTCATCGCGATGAGAGCGACAGCTCCCACAACGAATACTTGCTTCAGGTTAGCCCCGCCGGCAATAATCATAATGATGGCAGCAGCAGCAAGCACTAGACAGGAGCCGAGATCGGGCTGCATCATAATCAGGATTAATATGAGTCCGACGATCATAATAACGGGGAGCAGCCCCTTCTTGAAGTCTCGGAACTTCTCTCCCTTCTTAGAGATAAGAGCTCCGAGATATAGGATGACAGCCAGCTTCGCGGCTTCTGTAGGCTGTAGGCCCAGACCTCCAATATTGAACCAGCTGCGTGCTCCGTTAAGCTCGGCACCGACAATGAGAACAGCAATGAGCGAGAAAAGGACAGGCAAAAAAAACAGCATGAAGGCTTTTTTGTAGAGCGTATATCGGAAGTTCATACAGAACAACATCGCTACGGTACCAATAATAGCAAAAACAACTTGCCGCTTGGTAAAATGTAGTGCATCATAACCAAACTCTTCAGATGCCACCGCGATGCTGGAGCTCGCGCTGAATACCATCACGAGCCCGAATCCGACAAGAGCAAGAGTTAAAATCAGAAGCAGAAAGTCCGGTCTTCCACGGCTGCCAGTCTGCTGTGCGGTCTTCATGGCAGTTAAGCCAGAAGCTGTTTGAATTGCTCCAGCCGCTGTGTTGCTGTATTCAGGATAGGCTGAGGTACTGGAGATTCGTATTCAAGACCGTGCGGGAAGGTAGCCCGTCCAATGTAGACCGATTCAATCGCCAGTACGGCGTGAGGAGATTCCAGCTTGCCCTCCACAGCACGTGTGTTAATGCGTAGGAAGTATTCTGAGCCGCTAGCGCGGTCTTCCAGCTTCAAGTCGTATGTAGCGCGGTAGTATTCCCACTGCCAACGGACAAAGCCAAGCTTCTCCGCTGATTCATCGAGATGCGCAAGGTCGCTCTGAACACCGTTAAGGCCGGTATTTTCGATAATCATGGTTGTTCCTCCTCATTCGTATCCAATCAAAGTAGTCGTTCATTCCCATGATAGTATGTTTCCCCAGTCAGTGCAAGCCTTACTCGCCGAGTGAGAGGGGCCATTCGTGACAGATTGGCGAACGGAGGGCAATGCCCAAGATATGCTCCCAACATAGGATTCCTTCTGCTAAAATAGAGTTATGGAGATTGAACGGAAAGAGAGGCTTATGCGTTGAAAACAGTGATAGAACGAACAGAACAGCTGCAGCGTCTCTACCCTGATATGGTCCGGTGGAGAAGACATATGCATCAGTATCCGGAACTATCCTTCCATGAAGTGAATACGGCTCGCTGGATTGCGGAGCAGCTTAAGGTAATAGGCTGTGAGGTCAAGGAAGAAATCGGCGGTCATGGTCTGGTAGTCGATATCGTCGGAGGCAAGCCAGGTCCGGTCGTCGCCCTTCGTGCAGACATTGACGCGCTGCCTATTCAGGATGAGAAGAGCTGCGAGTACTCGTCCACAGTACCAGGAGTTATGCATGCCTGCGGACATGATGGGCATACCGCAGGGCTGCTGGCTGTTGCTGCCTATTATGAGCAGAACAAGGATCAGCTCGAAGGGGTTCGCAGATTGCTGTTCCAGCCGGCAGAGGAGACGACGCCTGGCGGAGCCATACGCATGATAGAAGCAGGCGCACTCGAAGGGGCACATGTCATATATGGCGTTCACTTATGGACCCCGCTTCCTTATGGACAGATCTCGACCAAGCCTGGACCATTCATGGCTGCAACCGATGAGTTCACCATTCATATCATTGGCAGGGGCGGGCATGGCGGCATGCCCCAGGATACGGTGGATACGGTCTTAGTCGGATCAGCCTTCGTTCAGGCGGTCCAGTCTATCGTGAGCCGAAGTGTCAATCCGCTGCACTCTGCGGTTGTTACGATCGGCGCTTTTCAAGCGGGAACAGCTAATAACGTCATTGCGGAGAAGTGCCAGCTGAAGGGCACCATCCGCTCATTCGATCCAGACACAAGGAAGCGAATCTATCGCAGGCTGGAAGACATCCTCGAGCATGTATGCAGGATGTATGGGGCGAGCTGGGAACTGGATCTGCGGGTTGGCTATCCGGCAGTAGTCAACGACGATCGTGAAGCTGGACGTTGTCTGGAAGCGGCTGCGGATATCGTTGGGGCTGACTCGGTCGTGACGGCTGATGCGCTTATGGTGGCGGAGGACTTCTCCTACTATCTGGACAGAATTCCTGGCTGCTTCACATTCGTAGGGGCAGGCAATCCGGCTTGCGGAGCAGCATACCCGCATCACCATCCGAAGTTCGACCTGGATGAGCGGGCTATGGTACATGCCGCCCAGTTCCTCATCCATTCGGCTGAGAGCTACACGGCACAGTGGATCTAGTCTCAGTCCAATCAGGGCTGAACGAGCAGATGCCGCATGAATCACGAGCAATTCGGCTAACCTAATCTTCGGATTATCTCACAGAGAGTTGGAGGGTTAGCTGGACATGCGGGATAAGTTAGTGAAGGACTTGATGAGCAAGGATTGCGTCTCCGCAACGCTCCAGGACAATATCTACGAGCTTGCTGTCCTTATGAAGCAGCATGATATTGGAATGGTGCCGATCGTCGAAGGGAAGAAGCTGATTGGGGTCACAACGGATCGTGATCTTGTGGTCAGAGGCTATGCCGAGAAGCATTCAGGCTCAACAGAGGTTGCTCAGGTCATGACTAGCGACGTGGATACCATTCATTCGGGAGCAACGGCTGATGAGGCGGCACAGCTCATGTCGGCTAAGCAGATACGCAGACTGCCGGTCGTGGATCATGGCGAATTGATTGGCATGATCTCTCTTGGAGATCTGGCTATTCGTGAAGTGTTCGTGGATGAGGCTGGGGCAGCATTAAGCCAGATCTCGCAGCCAGGAGAGAACCATCTATCCACTTACCATTAATAAGGAATGTATAAGGAATGAAGCCCATCCTGCATAATCACCGCATGAGCGGTTGGTGCAGGATGGGCTTTTTTAATAGGGAGCGCGCTAATGAACAGCTGTGTTACTCCTTCATTCCACATCTGCCCATTGGGCAGCAAGTGTTCCTTCGGCCGTATAGAGTCTAGCCGGATCGCTCTCCGTATTGTTCCATATGTTGCTCGCCTCCCACTGCAGAGTCGTTGAATTCGAGGCAGGCTTGCTTGAGCTGGAGGTCTTGGTCGAGGAGACGGTGACCGATGCTCCAGGCCGCAGTTCATAGGAAGGGAATTGGAAGCTCTGCTCTCCGCGCACGCTGACGAGCCGCCATCCCTCAAGCGCAATAGCCTTCGCCGATAGGTTCCTCAGTAGAACGGTCTCCCCTCGCTTGTCCACCTCCATCGTAATTCCGCTGGCCCCAGGCTTCGGGCTGGGAGAGGCACCGGCTGAATCATGGTCCAGTCCCCATATTCCCTTATCAGTTGATCGTGCCTTCCTCTCCAGCAGCTTGTAACTCTCCTCTAACGCTACGTTAGGAGCGATAATCATCGTACGAGCAAGCCCCTTGTTCAATAGGGTCTCATTAAGCACGGTTCCGTCTCTAAGCGTCACGACAGCTAGCACCCTGCCATAGCGGTCAGTGGGCTCTCGATCGAAGGCCAGCTTCACCTCGCCGGATTGCTCCAGCGCCCGCTTCGTATAATCGGAAGCTTCGGGTCCGAGCGGCTGAACGGGCGTCTTAGGCTTCTTCGTCTCAGGGGTGTCAACATAGAGCAGGCGAATCGTCTCCTGTTCACCATGCACCTCAATCTTGAATGTATCTCCATCCACGGTGTCGGTAACGGGATACCAAGTGTCCTCTTGTAACGGCTGGCCCGCCATCGGTTCCGTAGAGGCCGTTCCAGCGCAGCCCGTCTGCAGGATCATAAGGATAAGGGCAATGAATAGTCGGTTCATGAATGCAATCACTCCTATAGGTGTACCAGCTTCTGTGCTAGGAAGTGTATCGCATAATGAAGGATTGGACAATCCCCATGTTGGCAGCTGCTGCATATTATGGTGTCGTTGCAGTCATACTGTATGTAAAAAGGGACTGGGAGGAATCGCCATGACTGCGAGCACGGACAAGCCGCTGATCGTACAGCCAGACTGCACAGTGCTGCTGAATGCGGAGCATCCTGCAGGCGCAGCTGCACGAGAGCGGCTTAGCTTATTCGCCGAGCTTGTGAAGAGGCCCGGAGGCATTCATACGTATCGGATGACCCCGCTATCGCTATGGAACGCAGCATCGACCGGCATGACCGCGAACCAGATGATGGACTGGCTAACTGCGTTCAGCCGATATGAGATTCCATTCGAGGTGGAATCCCTCATCCGTAAGCTAGTGGGCCGCTACGGCAAGCTGACGCTTATGGTAGAAGAGGGTATTCTGCAGTTGATAGGGGATCCAGAGATCATGGACGAGCTGGTCACTCATTCCTCCATTGGAGAATGGCTGACGGAACGGATGGACCACGGACGATGGAGGATTAGGGACGAGGGAAGAGGTCCGCTCAAGCAAGAGTTGACCCGATTCGGATTCCCAGTCGTAGACCTGGCAGGCTACCATACAGGGGAAGCCTTGCCAGTGTCGCTGCTGAAGAAGACGAAGAAGGGCAGGCCGTTCGAGCTGCGAGATTATCAGAAGCAAGCGGTCCAGCTGTTCCACCGTGAGGGAACCGTGCAAGGAGGCAGCGGAGTTATTGTGCTGCCTTGCGGGGCAGGCAAGACCGTTGTAGGTATTGCTGCTCTCGCGGAGCTTCGCTCAGCGACCTTAATCCTAACCTCCAATGCGACGTCAGTTAAGCAGTGGAAGCAGGAGCTGCTCGACAAGACGACTCTGGAGAGTGTGGATGTAGGTGAATATGCAGGAGAGCTCAAGCAGGTGTGTCCGGTTACGATTGCAACCTATCAGATCTTGACGAGCCGCAAGCGCAAGGGTGATCCATTCCCGCATATGAAGCTGTTCTCTGATCGGGATTGGGGACTCATCATCTACGATGAGGTGCACCTGCTTCCCGCTCCGATCTTCCGGAAGACCGCCGATATTCAAGCGACTAGAAGGCTCGGGTTAACAGCGACGCTCGTTCGAGAGGATGGCTGCGCCGAGGATGTCTTCTCCTTAATCGGGCCTAAGCAGTATGATCTGTCCTGGAGAAGCTTAGAGGACCGCGGTTATCTCGCAGAGCTTACCTGCCGGGAGATTCGCGTGCCACTTCCAGAGGCAGCTGCAAGAAGGTATTATGCCTCTGACTTGCGTCCTAAGGGGAGAATTGCCGCTGAGAATCCAGCCAAGCTGCTCGTCGTGAAGAAGCTGCTGGCCCGGCATGCCGGCATGCCATGCCTGATCATCGGCCAATATCTGCAGCAGCTGCATAGGCTGGCTGATGAGCTCGAAGCGCCGCTTCTCACCGGTGAGCTGCCGCAGCAGGAGAGGGATAAGCTGTACGAGGCGTTCAAGTCCGGACAGCTGTCTGTCTTAATCGTGTCCAAGGTGGCTAACTTCGCAGTAGATCTTCCAGATGCAGCTGTAGCTATCCAAGTATCCGGCAGCTTCGGCTCAAGGCAAGAGGAGGCTCAACGGATTGGACGAATTATTCGGCCCAAGCGAGGAGACAATCGTGCTTACTTCTACACCATTGTATCGGATGCTACGGTTGAGCTGGAATACGCAATGAAGCGGCAGCTGTTCATGCTTGAGCAGGGGTATCATTACGAATTAGAGACGGAAGTAGTATTCATTGAAGGGGGAGAGCAGGAGGCGGTATCTCCATGAATAGGAGTGAGATTGCTGACAAGCTGACTGATGAGGAGCTTCAGCGAATAATGAAGGCGGCTTGCTGGATCGGCGCGAGGGAGAAGGGTCTGGGCTGGCTCGAAGCCTCTGCAGATCCCGAGCAAGTAACCGAGGCGCTCCGAAGGATGCCACACTTCGAGAAGTCGGTGCTTGCCTCTATGCTGCGAAGCTATGGCCCTATGCCAGTTCCGGAGGAGCGGCTGCTTGCTCATGCCCGCCAGGAGACATTGCTCTCTGGAGCAGAAGTGAGGCTAGGAGTGGAAGGGCTGCTCGCTTCCGGGTGGCTGTTCAGTGTGCGTAAGTCTTGGGGGGAGAGGCTGCTGTTCGTACCGAGAGATGGCTTCGCTCTATGGTCGCAGCGGCTGCACCCCTGTCAGCTGCGGCCTCTGGCAAGAGAGTCCTTGCAGGAGCTTAAGCCTTGGGGGAGGAGAAGCCGCTTGCTTAGCAGGCAGCTGCTGGCTATGTTCACCGAGCTGGCGCTTAGCGGTATGGAGCTGACCAGCAAGGGAGTGCTGCCGAAGAAGACGATTGGGAGAGTTGTCACTCGGCTTGACCTTGACGAAGAGGCTCTTCATACTCTCCATCTTAAGCTGTCCCGCCACAAGGATTACCCAGCGGCCTTAGCTGTAATGCTTGATACAGCGAAGCGAATGGGACTGCTCCTGCAATTGAAGGGGCATTACCGATTGAATGAGCGCATATTGGATCGCTGGCTGGCCATGGATTCCGCAGGCAGGGAAGCAGAATTGATAGGCTGGATGTCCGACCGCTATACCGTCTCTAATGTGCTCACGGCTCATGCCGCAGCGGCTCTGAGAGAGCTTCCTGCTGGCAGCTGGTACCGAACCGAAGATCTCATTCATTGGTTAGCAGACATGATGGGATTCGGCGAAGATGACGAGGAGCCTCGCTTAGCTTGTGAGGGCTGGCTCGCCATCGTACAGAGCTGCGGCTGGGTGGAGCAGGGGATAGGAAGCCATGAACGCGTATTCCGAGTGACCGCCTCTTCCTTGCCTGATACAGTGGGAGCATCAAGCAAGGATCTCCTGATTATTAACCCGGACGGAGAGCTGCTGGCTGGTCCTGACTGTGACTATCGGCTCCGCTGGGAGCTGGGACTTATAGCTGAAGTGAGCTCGGACGAGTTCATGACGACCTACCGGTTGACTAGAGAATCTGTTGCTAGAGCAGTCAAGCAAGGGCGCACCTTCGATGCGCTGAGTGAGGTGCTGATGAAGGGCGCAGGTGTGAAGGAGCTGCCACCAACAGTCGTGTCCATGCTTGAGAGCTGGACTAGACAAGCGGATCAACTCCGAATGGAAGAGGTAATCCTGCTTCGCTGCGACAGCCCTGAACTGGCGGATCAACTGGCTTCCCATCCGCAGGTGAAGCCTCTGCTTCAGGAGAGGCTTAGCTCAACCATCTATGCAGTATCCCGTGAGGATGCTGCCGAACTGAGGAGGAAGCTTGCCCATGCGGGCTACCTTGCGGGACAAGCACCGGTTAACGACGGTGTAACATACCCGAATCTGTTCATTCAGGCAGGCAGCGATACAGCAGATGAAGGGGCAGGAGAGGACAGCGGCGTCTCGGCGGGCGAGGTATATGATGAAGCGGCGGTGCATCATTACGAATGGATTCGTATGGAGCATAGGCCGATTGAGGATTGGTTCCCTGAGCTTCGCGGAGTTCCATCCATGTGGATGCAGCAGCTCCGAGCGTATCACGCTTCAACGCGGAGAGAGCTGCTAGAGCAGGCTTTGAGCTGGCGAACGGCTGTTCAGCTTCGCCGCGAAGGGGAGCTTGTTGATTTTGTCCCAGGGAAGCTTGAATTCGGTCATGGAGGTTGGGCAGTTAGAGGCATGATTAGAGAGGCCGGCAATCCTCGCGAAGAGGTATTGACTCCGGACATGTGGCAAGAGATGAGAATTATCGTGCCTGGCCTCAGTCAGCCTCAATAATCAGCTCTACCTATTCTCATCTGGCGTATGATATGATAGGGTAGAAGTACGTATAGGGAGATGAGGTGGACCATTGCTAACTGCCGTTGATAGTATGCACAGCAGAGATGATCGGCTGCAAGGAGATAGCAGCGTGTCTTCCATTGATATGGCATCGCTCCTGCTCTGCGCCTATGAATTAGGGGATTGGATTAATCAATCGGCCGAAGTGGCCGAATATCAATATTGGAACAACCTGGTTAATGAGGATGTACAGGTGAAGGGTCTGCTGAAGCGATTCGCCAAGGCGAAGGAGCTGTTCGAGGAATGTGAGCGGTTCGGCAGATTCCATCCGGACTATCATGCAGCTAAGGATGCCGTCAATCTGGTGCAGCAGGAGCTGGATGAGTTGGAATGTGTGGCCCGGTTCAAGCATGCAGAGGATGCTGTGGATACGCTGCTCTATGACGTATCCAAGATGATTGCACAATCGGTGTCCGATACGATTAAGGTCCCGAGCAATGATCCAGGTGTCAAGGGTGGAAGCTGCGGGAGCGGCGGATCATGCAGCTGCGGCAGCGGAGGCTGCGGTTAAGCAGCCAAGCATGACATACACCCAAGCGAGGCAAGCAGCCAAGCATGATATAAGGACATGTAAGCTAGTATATGCAATAGACGACGGGCAGGCGGAGGGAAGAGATGTTACCGGAACGAACAGGGTATATTATATGGGTAAGTGATCTGAAGGCAGCAAGAACATTAGAGAAGTACGGAACCGTACATTATATGTCTCGCAAGATGCACTATGTAGTCATGTATATGAATGCCGATCGGGCAGAGGATACCGCTCGTAATATTGGCAGGCTTCCCTTTGTTCGCAAGGTGGAGCGTTCGTATCGGAATGAGATTAAGACCGAATATACTAGTGATGTGCCGGACAAGACAAGATTCTACAGTATATAACCAGATCTCATAGAGGTTTTTCACATGATCTTCGTGTGAAGGGCCTCTTTTTTTACATAGCGTTACCCATAATGTTACATTATTGGGGAGGCTTTATTTTATTGTTGTAATCTCGGACAATCATGGTAAAATGGATGAATATAGAGATATAGTTATAAAGCCCTGGTTCCTGGGGAGGAGTGGAAACGCGATTGAAAGATAAAATGACGAACAGATGGAGCACGTATGAGTCGTTTTATGTCACACTTGGCGACAAGAGAGTAGCAGATATCGTGATAACGAACCACGCCAAGAGCCGCTGGGCAGACCGTGTCGAGAGCGAACGCACAGGGTATGAGGATATCGCGCTGTTCCTGTGGGAATGCTTGAAGCAAGGACGCGTAGAGCCGTATTATCGCAATGAGCAAGACGTATACTTAATTGATGATGATCTTGTATTCGTGGCTGAATTCTCTGAATCACCATCGGATACAGACTTGCTGGGCAATCCGCTCCACAAGATGATTGTCGTCACCTTCTTAGGGAGGATGTCTGAGACGATTGAGCTTAGAGATTTGAAGTCCTATTACTCTTGGCTTAGACATTCTCGAAGAATGACTCTAATTAAGAACAGCCGTAAGAGAAAGTAAAAGGAATGAACAAATGAATGTTGAGAAGTATGCCGCAACTCTTTCCCTGAGCTGCGGTATGCTTCTTTTTTCTGTGCTTCTATGAGAATAACGGCGTACATGGGATGCTAGTTGCAGCTTACATGGAGGAAAATGAAATGTTTTTAAGATGTTGAGACTTTGTACAAGGTTTGTAGTATAATGTGGGGAATAAAGTGAAGGAAGGGAAAGGTATGGCTCTTAATTTTCATCAATTGCACATCTTCTATACGGTAGCTGAACGGGGCAGCTTCTCAGCTGCAGCACAAGCTCTACATATGACTCAACCAGCGGTAACGATGCAGGTACAATCGCTTGAGGACTACTTCGGCACGAAGCTGCTGCTACGGTCGACGAAGCGAATCGAGCTGACAGAAGCGGGCAGGGCGCTCATGCCTTATGCACAACGCAGCATTGAATTGATTCGTGATACGGACGCCGCTATGTCGCTGTTCACGAAGCAATTGAAGGGGAGGCTGCAGCTAGGCGCTTCCTTGACGATCGGGGAATATATTCTGCCTCGGCTGTTAGGTCCGTTCGGACAGGAATATCCGACCATCTCCATCTCTATGAAGGTCATGAATACCGCTCAGATTATGGAAGACATTCTGAATCATCAGCTTAACTTCGGGTTGATAGAGGCGCCGGTTAACCATCCTGATATGCATATGGAGGCGGTTATGAGCGACGAGCTGAAGCTGATTGTATCTAAGGACCACCCGCTGGCCGATCGACAGAGTCTAACGCTGGCGGAAGTAGCGGAATATCCGTTCGTCCTAAGGGAGCAAGGCTCTGGGACAAGGCTCGTCATGGAGGAGCAGTTCAGGAAGAAGAAGATTGATCCTGCAAGTCTTAAGGTAGTTATGGAGCTCGGAAGCACGGGTGCGGTGAAGTCGGCAGTGGAGGCGGGACTCGGCATCTCGCTGCTATCGACTTCATCGGTTAAGCACGAAGTTGAGCTGGGGCTGATCAGAATCATTCCGATCTCTGATTCGCAGTTCAAGCGTCAATTCTATTCCATCTATCTGAAGTCGGCTCTGCTTCCCATCTCAGCTGTTACCTTCCTCACCTTCCTGAGAGAGAGGAATCTGCAGCAATGGCTATAGAACGAGCGGATCTACACACCCATACGACTGCGTCAGATGGAATGGACTCTCCGTCGAGCAATGTCCGCCTTGCCGCAGAGGCAGGCTTGTCTGGTATCGCCATTACGGATCATGATACGGTTGCCGGAATAGAGGAAGCGATCCGGGAGGGGCAACGGTTAGGCCTTACTGTCATTCCTGGAGTTGAATTAAGCACGGTCGCTCGTGGGAATGATATTCATATTCTAGGGTACTTCATACGCTGGCAAGATGAGGAGTGGCTGACTAGGCTCCGCTCCTTGCGCGACACGAGGAACAAGCGCAATGAGATGATTGTAGATAGACTTGTGCAGCTAGGCGTCCCTGTAACGATGGAGCAAGTCATCGAGATTGCAAGGCAGAAGCATTCGGGCAATCTGCCCGGTTCGACGGTCGGACGGCCGCATATTGCCGAAGCTATTATCCGGGCAGGAGCTGCTGCTACGATGCAGGAAGCCTTCGACCGGTATCTGGCCGTCGGGGCAGCCGCTTACGTGAATCCACCCCGCATTGACCCAGTTGAAGCGCTGAAGTGGATACATGAAGCAGGAGGGGCAAGTGTCATTGCTCATCCGGGGTTATATCACGATGATGAGCTGGTTGAAGAGATTATTAAGCAAGGTGTAACAGGCATTGAAGTGTACCATTCGGATCATGGGACACCGGAGGAGACGAGGTACAGCGCGCTGGCCGCTAAGTATGGGCTCATCACCACCGGAGGTTCAGATTATCATGGAGCGCGCAATGGGACCTTATACCATGGCGCTGTAGGCAGCCGGTGGACTAGTATGGATGCTGTAAGGCGGCTAAGCCGAGAGGCAGGGGGCTCAAGTGATGATGGAACGACGTCTCTATACAATTAAGGAAGCCTCTATGCAGACCGGATTGTCCACCCAGCTCATACGCAAGTGGGAGGAGCGATACGAAGCCGTCACCCCTGAGCGCATGCCTAATGGCTATCGCGGGTACACGAAGCTGGACCTCGATACGCTAGGCTGGCTGAAGAAGCGAGTGGATGCAGGTGTTCCGATCGGGATGGCTGTATTGGAGTGGAAGAATGAGATCTACGGGACGACTGAGAGCAAGGTGCTTGAGCTGGACCAAGGACCAAGACAGGACAAGGCAGAGACCCATACCGATGACTGGAAGCAGCCTATTCATCAGCTTCTTCACTACTTCAAGCAGCTTGATCTCGACAGCGCACAGCGCTACTATGAGCAGCTCATCTCGATTCACCATCTAGACTACCTGCTCACCCATATTCTCGAGCCAGCCCTGGTAGAGCTGGGAGACCGCTGGGAGAGAGGCGAGATATCCGAATATCAAGAGCACTTCGGCAGCCACTTCATACGGGATAAGATGCTCTCCATCCGCAATCTATACCGGCCTGCTCCCGGGAGCCCGCTGCTCGTCACTGCATGCGGTCCTGGGGAGAGGCATGAGCTCGGGATTCTATTCTTCGGCTTCTATGCCCAGCAGGAAGGCCTTCGTGTCGTCTACCTAGGAACGTCCCCGTCGGAGAAGGGAATCATGGATTGCCTTACCGATCTCAAGCCGGCGGCATTCACCTTCAGCTTCTCCATCAGCGAACGGCTGGAGGCCTCCATTCCGTTCCTGCAGGAGCTTGACAAGCGCATCCTTGACAGCGGACAATCCACCTTGGTATTCCTCGGGGGTCGGGCAATCACTGAGGAAGGCCTGCTCCCGGGAACCGAGCGTGTTCATCTCATCTATGGGGATGGCAAGAGTGCCGTTGGCCAAATAAAATCGCGGCTTGCTGAGCAAGCCGCGAGGGATAAGAAAAACTAGCTTCTAACTTGATAGGGCAATGCCTTCAGACGCTGTTCATCCGCTGTGATGAACAGCGTCTTCTGATGATCATAGATAACGTAGCCGGGCTTCGCTCCGCTAGGCTTGCGCACATGCCGGATGTAGGTATGATCAACAGGCACCATGCTCGAGGACCGAGCTTGACTGTAATAAGCGGCAAGCATAGCCGCTTCCTCCAACGTCGCATTCCCGTAATCAGTCCCTCTGATGACGACATGAGAGCCCGGGATGTCCTTCGTGTGCAGCCAAGTGTCGCTTGGCGCTGCGAGGCGATTCGTTAAGTATTCATTCTGCGTATTGTTCTTCCCGACGTAGATCGGGACCCCTTCAGAGGAGGAGTAGCACAGAAGAGCGGGCTTCGCAGACTTCTTCTTGCCCTTCTTGGCGCCTCGCTTGCTCCGATCGCGCAAGTATCCTTGCTCTACAAGCTCCTCGCGGATCTCATCAATATCGCTAATTGCGGCATTGTCCAGCTGCTGCAGCAGACCTTCCAGGTACGCAATCTCTTCATGGGCAAGTGTCATCTGCTCCGCGACGACCGATAAGCTGTTCTTATGCTTCGTATACCTTCGGAAGTATCGCTGTGCGTTCTCCGGAGGGGTCAGCTGAGGATCAAGCTCAATCGTCACCTCGGTCTGTTCTTCATCATAGAAGTTCACCAGCGTCACCTGCTTGTCGCCCCGCTGAATCTGATGCATGTAGGCCGTCACCAGCTCGCCGAGCACTCTGTACTTCTCCGCATCCTTCGCAATGTTCAGCGTCTCCTGCAGCTTGTCCAGCTTCTTCGTATTCTTATTCCGCTCGTTATGGAGGAATCGAATGAGATCCGCTACTCGCTGCTTGACCGTATCCCGCTCCGCCTTGTCCCCGTAGAAGTCCTCCAGGCAGACACTGATGCTGTCATAAGAGTCGGTCTTGCTGCTCTCGATATGAGTTAACTCCGTAATGGTGAAGTAAGCCTTGCCCTTCCCGTCAACTACGATCGTAGGGGTATACCGTTGATTAACGGAATCCTCGATCAGCCTGTTGAACGCAGGCCAGAGTTCTTCAGTCTCCCAGCTGCCCGTCTGTACACCGCTCCGGTGAACGATCTCCTTAGCAAGCAGAGGGCTGAGTCCGCTGAAGGTGTCAACGAGCTGCTGCATCGGGCTGCTCTCCGTGGAAGGGGGGCGGCTGACTTCTAATGAAGCATCAGCATGAACTTCGGCAGCATCAGCACCTTCGGCCGCTTGCATGAATCCGAGGAAGGCATCAAGAGTGCCCGCAGCCATCGGATTCGCCTTGCCTTGATCGGGCGGTGCCACATAGGCTGCACCAGGCATAATGATTCGATAACTGCTGATGGATGGCGTCACATGATGGATTCCATCGTGAATCGTGCCAGTAGATGGATCCAGCAGAATAATATTGCTATGGCGACCCATAATCTCAATGATAATCGTCCGGAAGTTCAGGTCTCCGAGTTCGTCACGCTGTCGGATATCCATATGGATGATACGTTCATTGTCAATCTGCCTGACGGCTTCAATTAAGCCGCCTTCGCAATATTTGCGGAGCAGCATGCAGAACATGGGAGCTTCCATTGGATTCGTATAGGAAGCTGTCGTGAAGTGAACACGAGGATAGGTGGGATTAGCGGACAGCAGCAGCTTCCCCTGTGCCCCGTTCCCGCGAATGCTGAGGACCAGATCATGTGTACTGGGCTGATGAATCTTATGAATACGAGCGCCAACACATCGTTGGAGCTCATGTACGATAGAGCGTATGACGAAGCCGTCTAATGCCAAGATGATCGTTCCCTTCTATGTAGAGCTCTTCCTATCATGCCATAGTTGAAGTGAAAACTTAAGTCCTTCCTGGGATAAATTGAAGATTGTCCGAATAGAGTGAGATAGGAAGGCTGTCCGTATGGAAACTTGTGGCTAAGCAGGGTAGCCGTAACTCGGGAGGGAACGAAGCAATGGATCAGAAGAAATGGCATCAATTAAGCAAAGGGGAGCTAATCGATATCCTGGACAGTTCACCAGAGAGCGGACTAACTGCTGAAGAAGCAGCGGATCGGCTAGCGAAGCTGGGACGCAATGAGCTGACGGAGGGCAAGAGGGTCTCTCCAGTTATGCTGCTGCTCAATCAATTCAAGGACTTCATGGTGCTCATCCTAATGGGTGCAACGCTGCTCTCCGGCCTATTAGGGGAGTATCTCGATGCTATTACTATTGTAGCCATTATTATCATTAATGCCCTATTAGGGTTCGTTCAGGAATTCCGGGCGGAGCGATCGCTTCGCGCCCTAAGGGAAATGTCAGCGCCAGCAGCCAAGGTCATTCGCGGAGGTGTTCAGCTGTCCATTCCTGCGAAGGAGCTTGTGCGCGGAGATCTGATTCTGCTCGAGAGCGGAGACCGTGTTCCCGCTGATGTCAGATTCATTGAAGCGAACAGCTGCTATGCGGAAGAGTCGGCGCTAACCGGGGAGTCTATGCCGGTTGGCAAGCATGCTGCAGGCATTGCTGAGGAAGATCTGCCGCTGGGCGATCAGAAGAATACCGGCTTCATGGGTACGATGATTACGCGGGGGACGGCGAAGGGGATCGTCGTGAAGACGGGGATGGACACCGAGATGGGCAAGATTGCAGGGCTCATCCAAGAGACAGAGTCTATGGAGACCCCGCTGCAGCATCGACTGGAGCAGCTAGGCAAGATTCTGATTATCGTCGCAGTAGGACTTACTATAATGGTTGTCGTCGCAGGCATCCTGCATGGACAGCCTGGGTACGGCATGTTCTTAGCTGGCGTTAGCCTGGCTGTAGCTGCAATACCGGAGGGGCTGCCTGCCATAGTGACGATTGCACTTGCTCTTGGTGTGCAGCGGATGATTAAGCGCAAGGCCATCGTGAGGAAGCTTCCTTCGGTCGAGACGCTCGGCTGTGCCTCTGTCATCTGTTCAGACAAGACTGGAACGCTGACTCAGAACAAGATGACCGTCACGGATGTGTGGCTAGGCGGTCGTAATCTGAAGGTGACGGGCGAAGGGTATGAGCCTCTGGGGGGCATCCTTGAAGGCGGGAAGCCGATCGATGTGAAGCATGATCTTACACTTAGGCGGCTGCTCCAAGTATCCGCTCTCTGTAATAATGCTGTCCTAACGAAGGTTGAAGCGGAAGAGCCGAAGCGCCGCAAGGCGAAGGAAGAGCATGCCGAGTGGGTGCTGAAGGGAGATCCGACGGAAGGGGCGCTTGCCGTCCTGGCGTCCAAGCTGGGCATGTCTGCGAGCTCGCTCGAGGGGCTGTACAAGCGAGAGCAGGAATTCCCGTTCGATTCGGAGCGCAAGCGGATGTCCGTCGTCGTCACACACCAAGGAGGAAGGCTGCTCTGTACGAAGGGAGCTCCTGACGTGCTGATGGAGCACTGCTCCTATATTCTGTGGGATGGGAAGGTAGTGCCGTTCACCGCTTCGCTGAAGCAGAAGTGCGCGGATGCCGGGGAAGCGATGGCGCATCAAGCGCTGCGGGTGCTTGGCCTCGCCTACCGAGACCTGCGGCCATCTGATCTATTCGAGAGAGAAGAGCAAGCGGAGAGCCAGCTTGTATTCGTCGGCCTGACCGGTATGATTGATCCTCCGCGCCGCGAGGCAAGAGAAGCGATTGCTACCTGCAGGCGCGCCGGCATCAAGACCGTCATGATTACAGGCGATCACCTCCTTACTGCAGAAGCGATTGCGGGGCAGCTTGGCATCATGCCGCGCGGCGGAATCGCACTGAGCGGACGCCAGCTGGAGGCGATGACGGAGGAGCAGCTTGACCGAGTGGTCGACAACGTCTTCGTGTTCGCTCGCGTATCCCCCGAGCACAAGCTGCGGATCGTGAAGGCGCTGCAGCGGCAGGGGCATGTCGTTGCGATGACGGGCGACGGGGTGAACGATGCACCGGCGATTAAGGCGGCTGATATCGGGATCGCCATGGGCATTACCGGCACGGATGTATCCAAGGAAGCGTCTTCGCTCATCTTGAGTGATGATAATTTCTCCACGATAGTAGCTGCCATTGAAGAGGGGCGTGCCATCTACGAGAATATTCGTAAGTTCATTCGATATCTGCTTGCCTCCAATGTCGGAGAGATTATGACGATGTTCCTGGCCATGATGGCGGGGCTGCCCCTGCCGCTCGTTCCCATACAGATCTTATGGGTCAATCTGGTCACCGATGGACTTCCAGCAATGGCGCTTGGCGTCGATCAGGCGGAGAAGGATCTTATGCAGCAGAAGCCGAGGTCAGCGAAGGAGAATATTTTTGCAAGGCGGCTCGGTTGGAAAATCATCTCAAGAGGCATACTCATCGGAGTATGTACCCTTGGAGCCTTCTGGGTTACGCTTCGGACGGCGCCAGGCAGCAGTGAGCAGCTCCTGCGAGCTCAGACGGTCGCCTTCGCTACGTTAGTGATGGCCCAGCTCATACATGTGTTCGATTGCCGCAGCTCCCGCTCCATCTTCCACCGCAACCCGCTGCAGAACAAGTATCTCGTGCTGGCTGTACTGTCATCCCTGCTGCTCATGCTCGGCGTTCTGTACATTGAAGCGCTGCAGCCGATCTTCAAGACGGTTCCGCTGAATGTTCGGGAGTGGTGCCTCGTCTTCGTAGCCGCCGGAATTCCGACCTTCTTCATGGGGATTGGCAGCGTGCTTGGTTCCTCTAACCGGAGGAAGAAGCCTGCGAAGCTGAACTTCGGTCCTCGGGAAGCCGCTAGGTGACACAAAAAGTGCAAATGTTCGTCTGATTTATGAATAGCCTTTCTCCCCCTAATGCGGTATGCTAGGAGGCAAGCATATAGGGCAAGGGGAGTGCATAGAGAATGGAATTTACGAAGATGCATGGCTTGGGGAACGACTTTGTAGTGATTGCGGGAGAGCAGGAGCTGCCGGCTAATGCGGCTGAGCTTGCTGTCGATGTGTGCAACCGATTCTTCGGCATAGGAGCAGATGGACTTGTCTATATTCTCCCTTCAGAGAAGGCGGACTTCCGGATGCGTATTATGAATTCAGATGGGTCGGAAGCAGAGCAATGCGGCAATGCTATCCGCTGTGTCGCCAAGTATGTATATGATCATAAATTAACGAGCCAGGAAGAGATTACGATCGAGACGCTTGGAGCTGGCGTACAGAAGGTACAGCTTACGGTGGACAACGGAGTTGTACAGAAGGTTCGCGTAGATATGGGAGAGCCCATCCTGAACGGTCTGCAGGTGCCGACGACCGTGGACGCCGAGCAAGTGGTGGAGCATCCAATCGAAGTGGATGGACAGCAATTCCGCTTCACAGCTGTATCCATGGGCAATCCGCACTGCGTCATCTATGTCGATGATGCTGTGAACTTCGACCTCGCACAGTGGGGCCCGAAGCTGGAGACTCACCCGATGTTCCCTCGCAAGATTAATGTGGAGTTCGTAACAGTCAAGTCTCGCAGTCATACCGATATGCGAGTATGGGAACGCGGAGCAGGACCTACGCTTGCTTGCGGTACTGGGGCTTGCGCGACGGTGGTTGCTTCCGTGCTTAATGGTCTGACTGACCGCACAGCAACGGTATCGCTGAAGGGCGGAGACCTGCTCATTGAATGGAACGAGACCGACAATCATGTCTATATGACTGGGCCTGCTGCGGAAGTGTACCGCGGGTCGCTGTAGACGAGTGTCCGATGCAAGGATTGGAGTGAATAGATGATGCTGTTACGTGAAGCGCTCCAGCAGCGCATCCTAACAGGAGACGGCGCGATGGGAACCTATCTGTATCAGATGGGGTTCCCTGTCGGCGTTTCTTACGAGGAATTCAACCGGAGCCATCCGGATGTCATAGAGAATGTGCACCGCCGGTATTATGAAGCGGGAGCTAGAGTCATCGAGACGAATACGTTCTCGGCGAACAGTGAGAAGCTGTCTATATATGGCCTTGAGTCCGAAGTCGAGGCGATTAACCGGGCAGGCGTGCGAGTTGCCCGCGCGGCAGTAGGCTCAGATGCCTATGTGGTCGGCGCTGTCGGCTCCATTCGCTCAGGGAAGCTGAAGAATGCGGAGCCGCGGACGATTATAGACGCCTTCGAGCGACAGATGGCTGCTCTCATCGATGAGGGGGCTGACGGGCTGCTGCTCGAGACGTTCTACGATCTGGATGAGCTGCTGCTCGCCCTGCGTGCCGCAAGGTCGCTTAGCAATCTGCCTGTCATCTGCCAGTTCGCTGCTGAGGATGTAGGGCGTACGAGAGACGGGATTCCGCTGCTTGAAGCATTCCGCCGCCTGCAGGAGGAGGGAGCCGATGTCATCGGCTTCAACTGCCGGACAGGCCCTAATGGCATTATGCGGGCAATTGATACGATTAATGGCCCAGTGGGCGTGCCGTTGTCTGTATTCCCCAATGCAGGGATACCGGATTATGTAGACGGCAAGTATACGTACTCCACCGCTCCAGAGTACTTCGCAGATTATGCCCGCAAGTTCGCGGATCAAGGCGCTCGTATTATCGGCGGCTGCTGCGGGACGACGCCGGAGCATATTGCAGCTATGGCTGCAGCCTTAGAGGGCTATGCTCCGCAGCTGTCTCAATCAGCTGTCGCTGCTGAGCCAGCTAATTCGCCAATTGAGATCTCTGTACCAAGCAAGACTCAGCCTGAAGTAACGACTCATGGCACAGGGAATGACTTAGGCGGCGAGGGTGTGGAAGCTAGCATTGTCGATCTCGTGAAGGAGCGCCATACGGTCATCGTCGAGCTTGACCCGCCTCGTGATCTTGACATACGCAAGTTCATGGCTGGTGCGGAAGCGCTGAAGGCTGTAGGGGCAGATGCCATCACGATGGCGGACAACTCGCTTGCCGTGACCAGAATGAGCAATCTCGCGCTTGGCGCGCTCGTGCAGGAACGTATCGGTCTTAGGCCGCTTGTTCATATCGCATGCCGAGATCGCAACTTGCTCGGTACGCAGTCCCATATGATGGGGCTGGATGCATTAGGCATTAATCATGTGCTGGCGGTGACAGGAGACCCTTCTACCTTCGGCGATCTGCCGGATTCCAAGAATGTGTATGACCTCACTTCCTTCGAGATGATTCGGATGATTAAGCAGCTGAATGAAGGGATTGCCTTCTCCGGGAAGCCGCTCAAGCAGAAGGCTAAGTTTGTCGTAGGGGCTGCCTTCAACCCGAATGTGAAGCATCTGGATAAGGCTGTTCAGCGCTTGGAGCGCAAGATCGCATCTGGTGCTGATTATATTATGACCCAGCCCATCTATGACGCAGAATTAATGGAGCGAGTAGCCGAGGCGACGAAGCATCTCAGCATTCCCGTATTCATCGGGATATTCCCGCTAGCGAGCGGGCGGAACGCGGAGTACCTGCACAACGAAGTGCCGGGTATACAGCTGTCAGACGAGGTGCGCAGGCGAATGGCAGGGCTTGAAGGTGAAGCTGGCCGGGCAGAGGGCGTGCGCATCGCCCAAGAGCTGATCGACCATGCATTGCCGTATTTTAACGGAATTTATATTATGACTCCGTTCATGTTCTATGACATGGCGGTGCAGCTAACCCAGCATGTATGGGATCGAACAGGCTCACCACACAGCAAGGTTTGAACCGCATAATAGGGGAAGAAGCGAAGGAATGTGGCGATTTTCGCAGGAATTCGCTTTTTCCCTTGTTCGATTGTGCAAAATCAATTAAAATAGTTTTCAATAGATACGGATGGATGGTTAAGCAACAATTCGATTGTCCTTGTATCTGAGGGAAGGTCTGCGTGGTGTCAAGGCTGAGACATACGTATGCTCCGGACACTTTTCGTCAAGAATAGTGCAATGGTTCTGTCTGGTAAGCTTGGGAAGGACTTCATCGTACTAACAATTATAATAGATCTTGATTGATTCGAGCAGTTGCACGAGGAAGACCGGAGGGGAACCTGACATGGCCATCAAACTTATTAATATTGGATTCGGCAATATTGTATCAGCTAATCGTATTATCTCGATCGTAAGCCCGGAATCGGCTCCGATCAAACGCATCATTCAAGAAGCACGCGACCGGCATATGCTCATCGATGCGACCTATGGCCGCCGCACACGCGCAGTTATTATTACCGATAGCGATCACGTCATTCTATCCGCGGTTCAACCGGAGACGGTAGCGCACCGTCTGTCAACGAAGGATGACGATCACGACGAATAGTACGGGGAGTTATAATGGATAAGGGATTGTTAATCGTATTGTCCGGCCCATCCGGGGTCGGTAAGGGAACCGTATGCTCCGTCCTGCGGAAGCGGCTGCCTGAACTAGTCTACTCTGTATCTGCGACCACCCGCGCTGCAAGGCAAGGGGAAGTGGACGGAGTCAATTACTTCTTCAAGTCCAAGGAGCAGTTCCAGGATATGATCGCTCGCGATGCATTGCTGGAATATGCTGAGTATGTCGACAACTGCTACGGCACACCGCGAGACTTCGTCGAGCGAACCATTGCCAGCGGGCGAGACATTATTCTAGAGATTGAAGTGCAAGGTGCGCTGAAGGTGAAGGAGAAGTTCCCTGAAGGCGTATTTATTTTCCTCATGCCTCCATCCCTGGATGAGCTGAAGCAGCGAATTACAGGTAGAGGAACAGAATCACAGGATACGATTAATCACCGGATGTCTGTGGCTGTAGAAGAGATTAACTTGCTGGAGCATTATGATTACGCGGTCATCAACGATCAGATTGATGCTGCTTGTCATCGAATTGAGAGTATTATTGTAGCTGAACATTGCCGCCGAGATCGGTTCGTTAAGAATCTCACGGAGCTTCAAGCCGCAACAACCGAGAAAGCCTAGAAAGAGGTGCCCATTCATGCTATATCCTTCAATTGATGAGATGATGACTAAGGTAGACAGCAAGTATTCCCTCGTGGTCGCCGCTTCCCGCCGTGCACGTATGCTTCGCAACGGTGACAAGTCCGAGCTTCGCAACCCAAGAGCACGCAAGTTCGTAGGTGTCGCGCTGGAAGAGATCTACCACGATATCGTGGTGGTTGAAGCTCGCGAGACAGGCAATAACTTAAGATAATCTTTTGATAATCAGGAGGGGGCTGTCTCAAAAGTAGGTGTGCTCACTTGAGGAGACAGCTCGCTAGGATGGAATAGTTGCAAA